>ONGY01000007.1:0-33464 GCA_900317475.1 uncultured Lachnospiraceae bacterium
CGATCCGGACGGCCGCAGAGAAAAGGGTATAATACATATCAGCCGGGGCGGACAAAAATTCCCGGAGGCAGGAGAGCAGGATGAAGACAAAGGTTTATATTGACGGACAGAGCGGAACGACCGGTCTTGAAATCTACGAACGGATCGGAAAGCGGGAGGATCTCGAGCTCCTGCGGATCGATGAAGATAAGCGGCATGATCCTGCCGAGCGGAAGAAATTTCTCAATGCCGCAGACATTGTGTTCCTGTGCCTTCCGGACGCGGGTGCGGTAGAAGCGGTTTCTATGATCGAGAACCCGGAGGTGCGCGTCATTGATGCGTCGACAGCGCACAGGACGGCAGAGGGCTGGACCTATGGATTCCCGGAGCTCTCCAAAGAGCAGAGAAGGGCCATTCGGGACGCATGGGAATTCTCCCGGCAGACTATCCTGTGACCTGCTTTTCGCTCACCGGTTATTCGGGAGGCGGACGGAAGATGATCGCGGAGTACCAGAGCGAGGACCGCAGTGAGCTTCTCTCTTCCCCGGGAATCTACGGACTTACGCTTCATCACAAGCATGTTCCAGAAATGCAGAAAATGACAGGCCTGCTGCATGCCCCTGTTTTTCTTCCGGTCGTCGATGATTATTATCGCGGCATGGCGACGACGATCATGCTGCAGAACCGGCTTTTAAACGGAAATCCGACGGCAGAGCAGATCTGTCAGAAGCTTCAGGATTATTATAAAGACGAGCATTTTGTCTCCGTCGTCCCCTTCGGCGAAAATGACCCGAAGCTTTATGCAAATGCGCTGGCAGGTACGAATTACCTGAAGATTGTTGTCTGCGGCACAGAAGAGCAGACGACCGTAACAGCGCTTTTCGACAATCTCGGCAAAGGCGCATCCGGCGCGGCTGTTCAGAACATGAACATCTGTCTGGGGCTTCCGGAAACAACCGGGTTGGAGTAAGAGACTCCCTGCCGGATGAATTATGCCGGGGATGACTCCTGGATAAGCAGAGCTTATACTCAGCATTGAATTGTAGTATTTTACTTATGGTCAAAATCCGATTATACTTTGGAACGGTGCAGTATTAAGACCGGGGCTGGCCGCAAAGATGCGGCACACAGTTTAGGAAGGACCCTTTTACTATACGAGGAGGAAGAATATCCATGAGCAGCAGGAAACCGTATGCGCAGATGTCGAAAGCGGAACTGTCTTCGGAATATCAGCAGTTGCGTCAGATCTACCGCAAGTATCAGGGAATGGAACTGAATTTGAACATGGCGAGAGGAAAGCCCTGCCGTGAGCAGCTCGATCTCTCGATGGGCCTCATGGATGCACTGACATCGGATGCGGATCTTTCCTGTGAGGATGGAACGGACTGCCGCAACTATGGTGTTCTTGACGGCATAGCAGAGTGCAAGAAACTCATGGGAGATATGATGGAGAATAACCCGGAGAACATTATTGTCTACGGGAACTCCTCACTCAATGTCATGTACGACACGGTCTCCAGAGCTTATACGCACGGTATCATGGGCAACACGCCGTGGTGCCGCCTCGATAAGGTGAAATTTCTCTGCCCGGTTCCGGGGTATGACCGTCATTTCGGCATCACCGAATATTTCGGGATTGATATGATCCCGGTTCCGATGTATCCCACCGGTCCGGATATGGACATGGTAGAGAAGCTCGTCGCGGAGGATGAAGCCATCAAGGGAATCTGGTGTGTCCCGAAGTATTCCAATCCGCAGGGATACAGCTACTCGGACGAGACCGTCCGCCGCTTCGCAAGACTCCGCCCGAAGGCACCGGATTTCCGTATTTTCTGGGATAATGCATACTGCGTGCATCATCTCTATGATGATCCGTCAAAACAGACACACATCATCGAGATTCTCAATGAGTGCAAGCTTGCGGGTCATCCGGATATGGTCTACAAATTTGCATCGACCTCCAAGATCACTTTCCCCGGCAGCGGAATCAGCGCGCTCGCAACCTCGGAGAACAACCTCGTCGATATCAAGAATCAGCTGAAGCATCAGACGATCGGCCACGACAAGGTCAATCAGCTGCGCCATGTGCGCTTCTTCAGCAACGGATACACGATTGAGGAGCACATGAAGAAGCACGCGGCGATTCTCCGTCCGAAGTTCGAAGCGGTCGAGAGAATTTTCGAGGAGGAGCTCGGAGGACTGGGGATTGCAACCTGGACCAAGCCGCTCGGCGGATACTTCATCAGTTTTGACGGAACCAAGGGAACCGCAAAGGAGATTGTCGACAAAGCGAAGAAAGCAGGTGTTACGCTGACACCGGCGGGAGCTACCTGGCCTTACCACAAGGACCCGGCGGATTCGAATATCCGCATTGCACCGTCCTATCCGCCGCTGGAGGACCTCGAGACCGCGGCAAAGCTTTTCACTGTCTGTGTCCGTATGGTAACGGCAAAACACATGCTCGATGCGCTTGAAAATGCCGGTGCGGAAGAGGACTGAAAGGCCCTGAACATGATATGATGAAAGAGCCGTCTGCGGGTCTGCAGACGGCTCATTTTGAAGAAGCAACGAGCGGGGAGCCATGATGCAAGCTTGCTTGCGAATCATGGCTGCGCGCGAGTGCACACATCGAGTGCGCAGCACGAGATGAAGAAGCAACGAGCGGGGAGCCATGATGCAAGCTTGCTTGCGGATCATGGCTGCGCGCGAGTGCACACATCGAGTGCGCAGCACGAGATGAAGAAATAACAAGAGGGAGTTTTATGGCAAACAGGGTCTTCAGCTTCTCGGGTCAGGGTGCGGCTGTGCCGCCTGCGGAAGAGAAGAAAGAAAAGGTTGTCACGTATACAGTTTTTGATTCGGACAGCGCGAAGGCGGATGAGAGTCATCCGATTCTCGTGCTTGAGGACACGGCAGGAATCTGCGGAAGCCGTGTGACGGGAATTTTCAGTGCCCCCGGCGACCGGACGGTGTTCCGGTTTGGAACGGGATCGGCGGATATCCTGAAGGTGGACAGCCGTTTTACTGCCCTCCTTTCCTGGATCGGAAAGAATGCGATCACAGTGCGCCTTACCGGGGTGAACACCGCAGGCGGCTATGCGGTAACGGAAATCAATGAAGTGGATTCCGGATCGGAAAATAAGCTCTCGGCGGAGGACGGTTTTCTCCAGTACGTGATCAGCCGTCTCCTTGAGACGAAGGCATCGGAAGAGACCGGGAAGGATGAGGACGACGTAGAAGACAGCGATGAGATGAAGCTCACGAGTCTGCAGAGTATGTCCGATTACCTGGAGTGCGCGAAGACAACGCTTCCTTCCAACATCCGCAAGTGGGCAAGGCGGAATCTTTCCATCGCAAAGTCGGCCGAGGTCACGATGGAGGAGAGAAGGCATGCACAGCATGCACTTTCCATCATGCTCAATGTCCGCTGGAAGGATTCTTATTTCGGCTCCATTGATCCGAAGGAAGCACGCCGTATTCTTGATGAAGAGCTGTACGGGATGGACAGGGTAAAACAGCGCATCATCGAAACCATCATTCAGATCAATCGAACGCACACCCTGCCGGCATACGGACTTCTCCTGGTAGGGCCAGCCGGTACCGGCAAGTCGCAGATCGCCTATGCGGTCGCGAGGATCCTGGGGCTTCCGTGGACGTCTCTTGATATGAGCTCGATTCATGATCCGGAGCAGCTCACGGGGAGCTCAAGAGTATACGCAAACGCGAAGCCGGGAAGCATTATGGAGGCATTCTCCCTTGCAGGAGAGTCGAATCTTGTATTCATCATCAACGAGCTCGACAAGGCAGATTCCAAGAGTGCAAACGGGAATCCGGCAGATGCACTGCTGACGCTGCTCGACAATCTCGGTTTTACCGATAACTACATGGAGTGCACGATTCCGACTGCCGGAGTATATCCGATCGCAACGGCCAATGACAAGAGCAGGATCAGTGATCCGCTTCTCACCCGTTTTGCGGTCATCGACATTCCGGATTACACGCCGGAGGAGAAAAAGACAATTTTCCTCCGCTATTCGCTCCCGCGTGTTCTGAAGCGAATGGGCATGCGTGAGGATGAGTGCATCGTGACGGAGGACGCGGCCGATGCGGTGGTTGAGATTTATCGGAATACACCCGGCGTGCGCGATATGGAGCAGGCAGCCGAGCACATTGCGGCGAATGCCCTTTACCGCATTGAGTCCGGAAATGAGACGGGTGTGACGTACGACGCGGCGGCCGTACATGCACTGGAAATGTAATCTGCAGAAGGCCCGCAGGGCAGGAGTGATGAGGTATGGGACTTTTTCATCGCGGCAGGAAAAACAGAAAAGAAGAGACGGATGAATCCGTAAAAACGAACGGGAATGCGCTGCAGGATTCTGCAGACGGAGCAGAAGCGGAAGAAAAGACAGAAAGCGAAAAGAAGGGAGAAGATTCTCTCTCCGCGGAAGAACTGGAAAAGAAGGCGCAGCAGGTGAATCTCGGCCGTATGAACCGGCTCGAGCTTATCGACACCATTTATGCTCTCGCACTGGAGAATCACTCTCTGAGGCAGGAGATCGGGAAGCTCTCCTGCGAAGGAAGAGATCAGCAAAATCCGGAGGCCGGAACGGAAAGATCTGTGACTTCAGGCGGCTTCGATGTCCGGGGAGAGGACACGGAAAAGGGCCCGGCATACCGCCCGGAAGAGGATAAGGACGGCGGCGAAGGTGTTTCGGCGGGAGAGTCTGCTGATTCGCTTCCGAAAGAAGAGAAGGCGGAGAGAGCGGCGTTTGAGAAGAGCGCTGCAGGGGAAAGCCAGTCCGGCCGGAGAGGCGGGACTGATTTCGGAAGTGCCGGTGTGACGGACGAGGATGAGTTCGAGGACGAATTCGACGATACCGCAAGGCAGGACATTCTTGCAGCTATCGCAGGCGCAGAGGCTGCTGCTGCAGCAAAGAGGGATGCAGCAGGTTTTGACGCTGCAAAAACCCGGGCGGATGCGAAAAAAGAGGCGGATAAGACAATCGCCGAAGCTTCCGGAAAGGCGGAGGAGATTCTGAAAAATGCGGGGAAGCAGGCTGCACAGAAGCTCTCCGATGCGGACGATGAGTCGAGGGAACGTCTGCTGAAGGCGGATGCGGAGGCAAAGGAGAAAGTAAGCGAGGCGGCCCGCGAGCTCGAGGAAATCCATGGGCAGAGTGAAGAGGCGGAGAAAAAACTGTCCTTGATCCGGGCCGATATTGCGAAGGCGTCCGCAGAACTGGAAGACAGAAAGAATGCAACGAATGCGGATGCGGAGATGAAATTGGCTGCGGCTGAGCAGAAAATGCGCGAGGCTGAGGAAAAAGCAAAGGCCGCGGATGATCTGAATGCGAAGGCGGAGAAGGAATACAGCGACGCGCGGGAGCGGCATGAGTATGCCAAGAAAGAATTCGAAGCCGTTAGGATGAAGCAGAAAGAACTCGAGGAGAGGGAAAAAAGCCTTACGGAAAAAGAGGCGCAGGAATCGGATCTTTCTGTGGAAGAGGTCTTTGACGAAAAGCTCCGTGAACTTGTGGATATGGCCAAGAAACATCCGGAGCTGAAGAAGAAGCTTGGAAGAAGGAACTGACGGCGGAGATGGGAAGCCGGAGGATGAGACTTTTAAGCGGCTTCCGAAAGAATAAGACAGGGTAAGGCAATGGATACAGACAATCAGGAAATAAATTCCAAAACGGATGAAGAGAATAAAGATTCCATGAAAACAGATTCCGGGGGAACAGCTGCAGAGAAAACAGCTGCAGAGAAAACGGATTCAGAGAAAGCCGAGATTCCGTCTCTGGAGGCAATAGAGGCGGAACGGAACCGTCTTTCCGAAAAGGCAGAAAAAAGGGCAGTCACGATCATGACGATTCTCATCGTCATCCTGGCCGCGGCTGCCGTCATTCTCATTCTGCTTCTTTTGGGTGTCTTTCACATCCATGGGGCAGAGAGTGTCTCTGCTGTTTTCTCAGGGAAACCGTAATGAGCAGAAGAAAAGCTCTCTGCTGCAGAGGGTAATATTCTGTATTGGAATGAAAGACGGATACTCGATCGATCAGATTCATCAGATTTCAGATTGATCCGATGCAATCAGAAAACTTCTCCGTCGTTTTCTTCATATTTCACGTCGCAGTACTTGCAGCGGTAAATCTCACGCTTTTCGTCTGCAAGGTAGAAGATATGCGGAAGTTCCCGCTCGGTTGAGGTGATGCAGCGGGGATTGTGGCAGTGCAGCACATTCGTGATTTCCTTCGGAAGCTGCAGCTTTCTTTTTTCGACAATTTCCCCGTCCTTGATGACGTTCACGGTGATGTTATGGTCGATGAACGCGAGGACATCGAGGTCCAGCGTGTCAATCGGGCACTCCACCTTCAGAATATCCTTTTTCCCCATCTTGCCGCTGCGGGCATTTTTTATGATCGCAACGCCGCAGTCCAGCCTGTCGAGGCCGAGGTGCTTGTAGATGTACATTGCCCTCCCGGCCGGAATGTGATCGAGAACAAATCCTTCCTCTATTTTTCCAACATTCAGCATACTGTTTTCTCCATGTCTTTCAGGACGCCCTCTTCAGGCAAAGCTCTTAAGATCGACGAGTCCCATCAGTGTAAGGATGACGGCCTCGCGCACGAGCACACCGTAGTGAACCTGAAGGAAATAGGCCGCCCTCGGGTCATCATCGATTTCCGGCGCGATCTCATTGACGCGCGGCAGCGGGTGCAGGATATAGCAGTCCTTCTTTGCCGATGCGAGTTTTTTCTCATCGAGTACGTAGAAGTCCTTCAGTCTTACGTAGTCTTCCTCGTTGAAGAATCTCTCCCGCTGGACTCTTGTCATATAGAGGATATCGAGCTTTGGAATTGCATCCTCGAGACGCGTGACTTCATCATAGGAAATGCCTCTGTCGCGGAGAAGATCTGTGACATAGTCGGGCATACGAAGCTCCGGCGGGGAAATGAAGATAAAACGAACGTTGTCATAGCGGCTCATCGACTCTACGAGAGAATGGACGGTGCGGCCGAACTTGAGGTCACCGCACAGACCAATGGTCATGTTCGTGAGCCTTCCCTTGAGACGCCGGATGGTCTGCATGTCGAGCAGTGTCTGCGTGGGATGCTGATGGCCGCCGTCGCCGGCGTTGATGACCGGAATGGAAGAGTAATGGGCGGCCACAAGGGCAGCACCTTCCTTGGGGTGACGGATGACAGCAATATCTGCAAAACAGGAAATAACACGAATGGTGTCGGCGACGGTTTCACCTTTCGTTGCAGATGAGACATTTCCGGACGGGAAACCGATGATTTTTCCGCCGAGATTGAGCATGGCGGTTTCGTGAGACAGGCGCGTGCGGGTGCTGGGCTCATAGAAGAGCGTTGCCATCTTCTTGCCGTCGCACATGTGAGAGTACTTCTCAGGGTGAACCTCGATATCGTCCGCAAGCCTGAAAAGCTCTTCCGTCTCGGAGACAGAGAAATCCTGCGGTGTCAGTAGGTGACGCATGGTAACTCCTTTCCTTGAAGCAAACTGGTACACTTGGTTCTGGCGAATCATTATAGCAGGAAAGACCGTCCGTATCTGTCTGAAATTTTAATTGAAATGACAGGATATTTTGAAGAATTGATTATACTGCCTGCGGCTGCCCAGGAGTCCATGGAAATTCATACAGCTCTGTTCACATCTCATCGCAGTCGATCCCATGCGCTTCGAGAAAGCGGGACATGGTTTTGTCCCAGATTCTTTCGGCAGTTTTATCGGGTGTGAATGTTTTATAGGCAACGCCGGTGATGATGCCTGCGCTCTTTCCGTCGTAGCGGACAGAGATCTTAAGAGAGGAGATGTCCTTTGCGTCCTCCTCGCTGCCGCCGCCCGATGTGATGGTTTTCGTGAGATATTCCGGCTTTAAAGAGAGAACGAAATCCATGGATGCCGGCGCCTTCCTGCCCCTGATGAGACTGCGGAGAAACGCCCTCTCCCCGCTCCATGCGGCGGTCGCATAGGGACGAACCGAAGGGTCGTTCCATTCACTTTCATCGTAGAAATCACGGTTCAGCGAACCGTCAAAACTCCAAGTGGCATTGGTCCGCACGGCGGCCGACTCAAGGAGGAAAGAGTCGAAGAGCTCCGATGAGAAGAGCCTTGCCATGAATGGCCCGAGCTGTTTTACTCTGAATTCCTGCATAATCCGATTCCGTCCTTTCGCCTGATGCTGCCCCGGCTGTTTTATCCTTCTTTCATTTCCTTTTTGATCTGCATCATTTCCTTTGTGCAGGCAGGTGAACAGAAGCCGCCGGAGCCGTCATCCATGTGATAGCGGAATCCGGACGCATCCTTCATATGGTTCAGGTTGATGAATTTTTTTGCGCTGAGATAATAGAACTGATCAAAATCCTCGACGAAGCGGAAGAGCGTATCGACGGTCTCGGCGCAGAAAATCTGGCTGTGCTCCGGAAGAGTCGAGAAAACCCGGCAGTTGTGGTCGTCGATCGCAACGGCGTAGCGGATCTCATCGGGGTCGAGGTGATAGGTTTCATCGTCGGTGATGCCGCGGATCTCCACAAGCTCCGGTCTGTCCTTGCAGAGAGGAATGATTTCCGTAAACAGATCACTCAGATCTTTGGTGAGGACAGGCTTCGTGAGAAAACGCAGATGATCCCCTCCGGCGAATCCGTCATGTCT
This sequence comes from uncultured Lachnospiraceae bacterium, assembly GCA_900317475.1. Lineage (GTDB taxonomy): Bacteria > Bacillota > Clostridia > Lachnospirales > Lachnospiraceae > CAG-791. The sequence continues at coordinate 8,656 of ONGY01000007.1, forward strand.
ATGAAAAACATGTTGTAAAGCGTCGGAAACGGAAGCACAGCGTCAAAACTCCCCATGGAGTCGATATAATACCCTTCATCGTCCGTGGTGCGGCGTTTGCCTTCCCGGCCAATGATGCGCTCGGACTGATGACGGTCGGCGATATTGTCCTCAACAATTGCGATATGCATGATACGTTCCCCTGCCTGATGCTCCCGGCAAATCTGGTCCCTGCGGTTTTTGCGCCGTCCGGGTTTTCTCTCCCGCATCTTTGCCGTATCCGATTCAGCGAATGCTCACGTTAAAATGCGTGCAGAAGAGTGCAAGAAACGCGATCTGCAGTGCAAGAATGAGCGGCATGAATATACGGAATTTCCATTTGCGGGTTTTATGATGAAAGCCGAGCATTCCGCAGATACATCCGATGCTTCCGCCAATCAGGGCAAGAAGGAAGAGGACGGCCTCCGGAATGCGGAACTCGTGATTTTCTGCCTTGTGTTTGTCGATGCCGAACAGAAGCCACGCGGCAAAATTCATGATCACGAGATAGCCGAGAATAAACTGAATCGTTGTCATAACAATACCCTCTGAGAGAGAACCTCTCAGAGGGTATTGTAGTGAAAATCGGCCGCACAGGCAAGAAAACTTACTTTTTCACAGGAAGGGCATCTCCGCGCTTTCAAGGGAGAATTTTATTACTTTTCCTTTGCCGGGGAGCACTTCTCTTTTGCCTTGACTTCCATCATCTTCATGGCCCGTACTTTCTCCGGAAGGCCGAAGAGAGTGATGAATCCGGAAGCATCCTTGTGGTCGTAGAGATCGCCGGTCGTGAAGGAGGCAAGGCTCTCATTGTACATCGAGTAGACCGCTGTGGTGCCTGCCTTGATGATGTTGCCCTTGTAGAGAATAAGGTTCACGGTGCCGGTCTCATACTCGTTGACTTTCTCGAAGAATGCCTGGTCCGCCTCACGGAGAGGGGAGAACCATTTGCCTTCATAGACGAGGCCTGCAAAGTCACTGGAAAGGCGCTTCTTTTCTTCATAGGTCTTGCGGTCGAGGATCAGTTCCTCCAGCTGCTGATGCGCCTCATAGAGAATGGTTCCGCCGGGAGTCTCGTAGACGCCGCGGCTCTTCATTCCGACAACACGGTTTTCGACGATATCGATGATGCCGATTCCGTTCTCGCCGCCGAGCTTGTTGAGTGCCCGGATGATGTCCGAGAGCTTCATCTTCTCGCCGTTCAGAGCGACCGGAACGCCGTGTTCAAAGTCGATGGAAATCTTTGTCTCCTTATCCGGGGCCTTCTGCGGCGGCGTGGTGAGCACGAGAAGGTGATCGTAGTCCGGCTCGTTGGCCGGGTTCTCAAGCTCGAGGCCTTCATGGCTGATGTGCCAGAGGTTGCGGTCACGGCTGTAGGCGTTGTCCTCGGAAGAGAACGGAAGCGAAATTCCGTGCTGGCGGATATAGTTGATTTCATCCTCACGGGACTGCATCGTCCACTTCGGATCACGCCAGGGAGCGATGATCTTGATATCCGGAGCAAGGGCCTTGATGCCGAGCTCGAAGCGGAGCTGGTCATTGCCCTTGCCAGTAGCACCATGGCAGATGGCAACCGCGTTCTCCTTGCGGGCGACTTCGACAAGCTTCTTTGCGATCAGCGGGCGCGCCATCGAAGTGCCGAGGAGATATTTGTCTTCATATACAGCGTGTGCCTGAATGCAGGGGGCAATGTATTCATCTGCGAATTCATCGACACAGTCGAGCTCATAGAGCTTGGAGGCGCCGGAAGCGGCGGCTCTTTCATCGAGATTGGTGAGTTCGGATTCCTGACCTACGTTGACGCAGCAGGCGATGACGTCGTAGCCGTACGTCTCCTTCAGCCAGGGAATGATCGCGGTCGTATCAAGACCGCCGGAATATGCGAGAACAACTTTTTCCTTTATGTCTGCCATGAGATGAACCTCCGTCCGGATGTAAGATTTATTAATATGGAACACCGTCAGAATTTCTGACGGCAATGTGTTCCTTACTGACGAAATGAATATACACCCCTGTTTATGCACTTGCAAGTGAAAAAATATACATTTTTCGGGCACAATAACTTCATTTAAATTCATTTTTGCATAAAAATGAAATAATTATTGAATATTATTCAGATCGGTAGTACAGTACGGTAGTATATTTGGAACTGCATCCAATGAAAGACGGAAACTGCTCCGAACAAACGGAAAATGCTTCCCAGAAACGATTGTCCCGCAGCAGCCGGAAACGGAATCCATAAGAAAACCGGTGCCGGGGCAGAACAGAAAAGCAGACAGATCTGCAGGCAAAGCTGCAGGGCAAAGCCGGGGATTGTATTATTATGAAGAATGTTACCTGCCCGGAGACAGCTCCGGAGACGCTGACGGCGGACGAAAAATGGAAAAGAGCGGAAATTCACCGGGCAGAAATTATCTCTGAGGAAGAAAAAAAGGTGCCGGGTTCGGTCCGGTTTTATCCGATGTCCATTGATGATTATGAGGAAGTCTACCGGCTCTGGAAACAGATCCGGGGCTTCGGAATCCGCTCGATTGACGATTCCAGGGCCGGGGTGGACAGGTTTCTGCGGCGCAATCCGGGTCTTTCCGTAGTCGCTGAAAACGAGCGGGGAGAGATTGTCGGGGCGATTCTCTGCGGTGAGGACGGACGCACGGGATGCCTGTATCATGTGTGTGTGCGGAGCGATTACCGCAAGGAAGGCATCGGATCGGCGATGGTCGCGCGGTGCATGTACGCGCTCAAGGAGCGCGGAATCAATAAGATCAGTCTGATTGCCTTTACGGACAATGACATCGGAAATGCTTTCTGGAACCGCATCGGATGGACGAAGCGGAGTGATGTCAACAGCTATGACTTCATCCTCAACGACGAGAACATCACGCGTTTTGTCGGAAAGTGATATTTGCAGTACAATCCTCCATACAAAGCATGCAGAGGTCAATAAAGAGTAAAATAAAGAAGCAGGGACAGAAAGTGTTCCATACGTACGGGTATAAAGGATTCCATAAAGAAGGACAGATATTATGAGTGCAATAGAAATGACTGCCGGCGGCGTGACCGCTGCGAAGGGTTTTTTTGCTGCAGCGGCAGCAGCAAAAATTAAGTATCAGGGACGCACGGATATGGCCATGATTTACAGCAAGGCTCCGTGCACGGCGGCCGGCACCTTCACCTCGAATGTTGTAAAGGCATCCCCTGTCCTTTGGGACCGTGACATCGTAAAGAACGGTGGGAGCGTGCAGGCGGTCGTAGTGAATTCCGGCATTGCAAATGCCTGCACCGGAAGGGAAGGCCTTTCCATGTGCGCCGCGGAGGCAGAGGAAGCCGCCGGTGTTCTCGGAATCGGGGAGAAGCAGGTGCTGCTCGGCTCGACCGGTGTCATCGGCATGCCCATTCCGATGGACAGGGTGAAGGCGGGCATTGAAGAGCTCGCATCCGGGATCGGGACCGGAAAAGGAAACGCATTTTCCCCGAGAGAGGAAGCAGCCGGCGCGGATGCCGGAACAGCGGCTGCACGGGCCATCATGACAACTGACACCATTGCCAAGGAATGTGCATGCACCTTCCGTCTGTCGGACGGGACGAAGATCACGATGGGCGGCATGAGCAAGGGGTCAGGCATGATTCACCCCAATATGTGCACCATGCTCTGCTTCATCACGACAGATGCCGCCATATCCGGAGAGTGTCTTGACCTCGCAGTTCACAGGGCAGTAAATAACAGCTTCAACATGATTTCCGTCGACGGAGATACGTCCACGAACGACACCTGTGTCGTGATGGCAAACGGACTGGCCGGCAACAGGGAGATCACCGGGGACGGAGAGGACTTTCAGACGTTTTCCGAAGCTCTCCGGATGCTGACGGAACGGCTCGCCAAAACGATGGCGGGTGACGGTGAAGGGGCATCGAAGATCATCGAAATGCGTGTCCTTCATGCGGATACAGAGGAGAATGCGAAGATTCTCGCAAAATCCGTCGTGTGCTCGAGTCTCACGAAGGCCGCTATTTTCGGCCGGGATGCAAACTGGGGGCGCATTCTCTGTGCGCTCGGTTATTCCGGTGTGAGCTTTGATCCGGACAAGGTAGATCTTTATTTTATCGGCACCGGTGACGGCAGCAGTAAATCAGACAACAAGGCGGATTATCTTCCGGATGAGGCGATGATCAGCGGACCGTGCGGGAGTTTTGACGGAGACGGGAAGAACCCTGGATACCGGAAGATGCTTATCTTTTCGAACGGACGCGCAGCGGATTACAGCGAGGAAGAAGCCACGGCCCTTCTTTCGGGAAAGGCAGTGACCATCGCGGCGGATATGCATGAGGGAAATGCAGAGGCGGCAGCATGGGGCTGTGATCTCACGTATGATTATGTAAAAATCAATGCGGATTACCGCTCTTAAATGAATCAGCGCAGATTTGACTTAAGCCGGATAAAACGTATCAATCGGATATACCGGAATTCTTCAGGAATTCCGGTTATTTTCGATATTTCCCCGGATGTATTCAGACAGATTGGATCTATCCCTGAGCATTATCCGGGAGCAGCCCGGGCCGCAGGTATGGCAGCAAAAAAGAAACACGCAAAACTGCATAATGCATTTGCTTCCCCGCTTCTTTGGGGAGCAGTCGGGTTCCTGTGCTATCTTCCGTACTTTCTCGCGTTTTATCCGGGAGTGACAACGCCGGATTCCATCTGGCAGATCAGACAGGCACTGCACCTTGTGCCGTACAACAGTCAGCACCCGTTTCTGCACACGCTCTTCATCGAACTTTGCATGAGGATCGGGGGAGGGGATGTGAACCGCGGGAATGCGGTCTATTCGCTCCTGCAGATGGGATTCTTATGCGTGTGCTATCAGGCTGTGCTCACGATGCTGCGCAAGGAACTTGCTCCGCGGTGGTTTCTCGTGCTGTGCTGGATGTTCTTCTTTCTGTGCCCGTACTGCGCAGTTTACTCGATCACGATGTGGAAGGATGTTCCGTTCGGAGCCGCGGTTCTTGTACTGTTCGTCTATGTGTGGCACCGCTGCCGCCGTCAGGCTGTGTGGACGCCGGGAGCGCGGATTCTTTTCTTTGTTCTCTCTCTTCTTGTGAGTCTGCTGCGGTCGAACGGATTCATCGCATGGTGCATTTTCATCCTTGTTTTTGCACTGGCAGACTGGAGACGATTCCGCCGTCTTCTTGTGCCTTCCGTTCTCGTCATTCTGTGCACGATCCTCTGGAATGGGCCGATTCAGAACGCCTGTGGGGTGGAAAAGGCGGATTTCACGGAGGCGCTTTCGATCCCGCTGCAGCAGGTGACCTACACTGTCATCGAAGACGAGAAGGACGAAGAGCATGAGCTTATCACGGAGGATGAATATGCGGTTCTTTCCGAAGTGATGGATGTGGCGAAGGCCGCGGATATGCACGATACCTGGCTCGCCGACGCCACGAAGGATCTCGTGCGGCAGAGCGGGGGCGGAGAGAAGATTAAGGCGCATCCGTTCCGGTATGCCGCGGTCTACCTGCGGATCGGGCTCCGGAATCCGAAATGCTATAGGAAGGCCTGGTATGACCAGACCTACGGCTACTATATGCCGACGCTTGGGACAAAGGCCGGATATTCTTCCGAGGTACAGGAAAATGACATCGGACTTGTGCGGACGTACCATCTTCCGTATGCAGCGGTCATTTTCATGTATAATATATTGAACAATTTTACGCAGGTGTATACGTATGCCTGGTGTGCGGCTTACAACTTTTATCTGCTTGCCGCATCCATGATTGTCCTGACAGTCCGTGCGCACCGGTATGTGCGCAGGGGACATGCCCGGACGGGTACAGCGGCGCTGTCACTTGGAACTGCGTATGTCTATATGCTGCCGCTCGGCGTTCTCATAACGGTTCTGCTTTCGACGCCGGTCGCGAATGATCTGCGTTATGTATGGGCACTGTTTCTTTCATGGCTTCCGGGGATTTACATGGCAGCGGCTCCGCCGGCAGGCAGAAAATAAATCCATGGGAAAGCAGACAGGAGAGGATCTTCAGATGGAAACAACAGTTGACGAGGCACAGAGAAAGGCGGAGGTGCTGATTGAGGCGCTTCCCTACATTCAGAAATACAACCGCAAGATCATCGTCGTAAAGTATGGCGGGTCCGCGATGAAGGACCCGGAGCTGCAGAAGAATGTCATCAAAGATGTCACTTTGCTGAAACTCGTCGGATTTCACCCCATCATCGTCCATGGCGGCGGCAAGGCCATCAGCAGGTGGGTCGAGAAAACCGGCGGAGAGCCGAAGTTTGTGAACGGACTCCGCGTGACGGATGAATCCACGATGGAGATCGCCGAGATGGTGCTCGGCCGGGTGAACAAGCAGCTCGTCTCGATGATTGAACAGCTCGGCATCCGGGCTGTCGGCATCTCCGGCAAGGACGGAGATCTGCTGCATGTGCACCGGAAATATTCGGACGGGCAGGACATCGGCTATGTCGGCGAGATTGACTGCGTGAATCCGAAGGTGCTCCATGATCTGATGGAGTCCGACTATCTGCCGGTTGTGTGCCCGGTGGGCTTTGACGATGAGTTCCGCTCCTACAACATCAATGCGGATGATGCCGCCTGTGCAATTGCGAAGGCGGTCGGCGCCTACAAGCTTGTCTTTCTCACGGATGTCGAGGGCGTCTACCGTGATTTTAATGACAAGTCGACCTTCATCTCGCGCATGTCTGTCTTGGAGGCGGATTCGCTGATCCGGGACGGCGCGATCGGAGGAGGCATGCTTCCGAAACTGGAGAACTGCACGGACGCGGTCCGGGCAGGCGTCTCCCGGGTTCATATCCTCGACGGCCGGATTCCGCACAGTATGCTGCTGGAAATCTTCACCGATAAAGGTATCGGAACCATGTTCTATCCGGATGAGGACAGGGACACTTTATAATGGACAAAACAGCGGGCAGAAAGAAAATGGCCGGCAGGGCCGGAGGTTCTGCACGGAAAGATGCGGGGCTTCTTACCATTGCAGGGGCAGGAATTCTGCTCCGTTTTTTCTATTGCCTTTTTTCCACAATTTACGAACGGCAGTACGATATCGGTGAGATCGACCTTGCGGCGGGCCACACGGTTTCAGGCGGGCATCTTGCCTATATACAGTATGTTTATGAGAGCGGGCATCTGCCCTGCATGGACTTTGATCCGACGAGTGTCTATCAGTTCAACCACCCGCCGCTTCATTACGCCGTGTCGGCGCTCTGGCTTCGGTTTGCATCGCTCTTTATCGGCAATACGGCAGTGCTCGAGGAGAGTATTCAGATCATTCCGTTTATCTCGTCGGTTCTTACGCTTGTTTTTCTTATCCGAATTCTTGGGCTTCTGCCGATGGACCGCCGGGGAGAGCGGCTGGCTGCAGCAGTTTTTGCGTTTCATCCCGCACTCATCCTGCTTTCCGGAAGCGTCAACAACGACGGCGGAGGACTGCTGTTTACGGTACTCATTCTCTATGAGACCATGCGGTGGTGCCGTGCGCAGGAGTGGAGGACGATCGTATTTCTTGCTCTGTGGTTCGGCCTCGGGGTGATGACAAAGCAGAATGTGGCCGAGATGGCGCTGCCGGTCGGCGCGGCTTTCCTTTACATTTTTGCAAAGCAGGCTGGAAGACGCAGAAAGATTGTCAGTCAGTGGGCGGTTTTTCTTCTGATCGCATGCCCGCTTTCGCTCTGGTTTTATCTCTATAATTACGTGCGCTGGAGAGTACCCCTCGTCTGGGTCTACACTCTGCCGGAGGATTCCTGGCAGTATGTGGGAAACGTTCCTGCGGTGTATCGGTTCCTGCTCCCGGATTGTTCTGAGCTCGTCTCGAATCTGCGGCAGGGCAGGATCGGCTGCGGCTATAATACCTGGATTCAGATCTTCCGCACCTCCGTCCTCGGGGAGTGGGATATGGCCGGGGCCGGCCGCACCGTCAAAATTCTGGCGCTCCTTTTGATGGCGGCCGGCGCGCTGCCCGCCGTCATTTCCTTCATCGCTATGCTGGATGCCCTCCTCGTGCGGGGCGTGCATTACGGCGTCCGCAGATACGACCGCATCCTGCTTCTTCTCACGTATGCGGTGACGATGTTGTTTTATCTTAAGTTTGTTTATGATTATCCGCAGCAGTGCAGTATGAATTTCCGCTATATCACGGTCACACTGGTGCCGACCGCGGCGGGGGCGGGAATTGTGTACGGGTCCATGAAGAAACCGCTCCGGGTCTTTGCGGCCCTTCTTACGGCAGTTTTTGCGTTTCTGTCGGTTCTGATGACCGCAGTCTGGTGCGCAATGTAGGAATCCAGGGATTATAAATAATCCCTGGATTCTATCCCGACAATAATTCCGGAAGTTGGATCCGAAGGAGATTGAGCTTGGAAAAGAAAAAAAGAGGCCTGAAATGCAGAATTCCTCTCGAAGCAGCCGTATTCACGGCGGCTCTTTCCTGTCTGCTCTTTGGCCTCTTTGGGTTCTGGCCGTTTGGAAAAGGGTCTGTAATCGTGGAGGACCTTTTCTCCCAGTACACGCCTCTCCTGTATCATTTCTTCGATTGTGTGACGGGCAAAGAGAATCTTTTCGGCGATATCCGCATTGCCGGCGGATTGAACCTCTATGCGGATACGATCAATGAAATTCTCAACCCGTTCAATTACGTGCTGCTCCTTTTCGGGAGAGAGAACATTTACCTTTCGGTAAACCTCCTTCTTCTTCTGTATATGACGGCGGCCTCCGCCTCGGCGGCACTGTTCCTGAAAGAAACCTTTCCGGATTCGGACCCTGTCATCCTTTCGCTCTCCTGCGCCTACGGGCTGTCGGGATACGTCTTTTATAATTATCAGATCATCAAATGGGAATATCTTGTCGTTCTTTTCCCGCTGTTCCTTATCGCCCTGCGGCGGATGGAAAAGAAGGGGAGAGGCGCGCTGTACTCTGTTCTGCTCGCTTATCAGATCGCGCTCAGCATCCAGCTCGGATTTGAAACCTGCCTATTTGTCTTCTTCGGATACGGATTCTATCTTCATATTCTTGTCCCGCAGCAGGAGAAAAAAGAACGCTTCCGCCGCCTGGTTTTCTATTCGCTCCTGGGAGTGGCTCTATCGGCGGCAGTCCTGATCCCGAATATCTGCACCCTTCTTACTTCCGCCCGCTCCGGGTATACGGCATCGTACATCGGCGTCATGCAGCAGCACGGCCTCGACGATCTTTTCGAGCGGATTTTCAATATCTTCCACCCGGCGGTTTTCGCCCTGATGCTCTGCCTTCTCCCCGGGAGAATCGAGCACAGCAGGAGAAGGGGGCGGAAGAGCGCAAAAACTTCCGGATCGGTCCGCAGGCAGAGAAAAACATGGGAAGCAGAAACCGCTGCGTATACAGCTGCGGCAGAAAAGACAGCGGCAGAAGGAACTGCGGCGGCAGAGTCAGCGGAAAGGAAACCTGCAGCGGCAGAGAATGCGTCAGATACGACTGCGGCGGATAATGGGATCATGGACGCCGGTCCGACGACCGCAGGCGGGAATAAAGAGGTACGGTTTTTCCGTGCATGGGTCCTCTTTCTTTTTCTTACAGTCCTTCTGCAGCCGGCCAATCTCATCTGGCATCTCGGATCCTATCGCTGCTTTCCGGTCCGTTATGCCTATATGGTGCTTCTCAGCGCAGAGTGCCTGTGTGCGGCTCTGTACCGGGAAAAGTCTGCGCACGGGAGCAGAGATGCCGGAGCGCACGGACAAATCCGAAAGGGATTATTCTGTATCTTTGGAACTGCGCTGCTTCTTGCAGGCATCGCTCTGTCAGTCCGCTGGCAGGAGAGGATTTCCAATGCGTTTTCAACGCTCGCCATCAGTCTCACATGCCGGACGGAAACATGCATGGTGGCCGGAATCCTGGCGCTCCTTACGGCCGGCTCATTCCTGATCACGAAGGGTGCCTTCCCTTTTCTTTCCGCTTCCTGCGGAAAGAAAAGGTTTCTTTCCGCCTCTTGCGGAAAGAAAAGGCTTCTTTCCGCTTCCTGCGGAAAGAAAAGGTTTCTTTCCGCTTCTTGCGGAAAGAAAAGGTTTCTTTCCGGCTCGCGCGGAAAGAAAGTTTTTGCGGTGCTTCTCACCATTCCGGCGCTGGCTTCCGGGCTTTGTTACGGACTTTTCTTCTTCCTCCCGGAGTCGAATCAGGTCCGGCAGATGAATGAAGAGGCCTATGAGGAGCTTTCCGGCTGGAATAAAGATGCGGTGAAGAGCGGCAGGGAGGAAGGCCCTCTTTACACCGGCAGTCGGATTTTCATGCGGACGGATGCGAAAGAAAACATGCCGCGCGATTTTGCGCTGGTGAGCTGTGCCTCGACGCTCACCGCGTATCTCCCGACTCTCTCGGACCGGACGCAGCGTTTTCTTAAAAACTTCGGTTATTACACGTACTGGGTTGCGACGGATGAGACCGGCGGCACGGTTATTTCGGACTTTGTCCTGAATGAACCGCTTCTTTTCAAAGCATCGGCGGGAGACCTTGCCATTTCGGAAGACTCGGCGGTCACACGGCAGCAAAAACTTTCTCAGATCCTCACGGGACAGGAAGACGCGGCAGAGGTAATAGAGGGGAGCGAGGTAAGTTTTGACGGGGAATATGAAATTCATACGGACGGGAAGAAGCATCTGTACCTCGAGACGGAAACACCATCCGAAGATTTCACCGTCTTTGTGAACGGAGAAAAGCTCTCCTACGACGGTGACAGCGCGGCAGAGGCACCTTCTGTGTTGATCGATCTTGGCATCTTTGAGGACAGCGATGTTACGGTGCGGATCCGCGGAGATGGGGGTGCAGCACCGTCGGAGGATAATGTTTCGTTTCTTGCCGTGGATGAGAGCATCTGGAAGAAGGCTTTCGAAGAGATCCTGTACGGGGAGAATGCAGAGGACGGCGCGAATGCCCGTGTACTGAGCGATGCGGAGATAAGCGACGATGAGTCGAGGTCTCTTCTCAACATCCGGATCGATGACGCCGGAGACGGAGACACGGTCGTGCTTCCGATCGTGGAGACATACGGTTATCACGTGACGCTGAACGGGAAAACGGTAAAACCCGCGGAGGTCCTCGGCGGGCTCATGGGAATCCGCACAGAAAAAGGCCTTAATACAATCCGCATTGTGTTTATTCCGGACGGACTGAACGCCGGGATTCTTGTTTCGGCGGCCGCACTGACGGTGCTGATTGTTCTATGCGTCCGCCGCAGAAAGAAAAAGAATGCGGCAGTGAAAAGCGGCCGGGGAGAGAAAGATCCGGGAGAGATTCTCTGGCTCTTTGGAATTCTCGTCGTGTATGTCATTCCGTGCATCGGGCTTGTCTTTTTCATGGGGCATAAGGCACTTTCGCAGGCGACACAGAACGGAAGCAGTGTAACAGCGCAGACCCAGGATGTGACGGTCCTTGACACGGAGTCCACAGAGGACGGTGTCCGCGTCGATATCGCCGGCGAAAATCTGATGCTTCTTCCGGGCGTGCACATTTCTGCGGACAGCACGGAGAACAACAAGCTTTTGGCCAAATACGTGAATGATGGGATCCGGGATGATGATACGCTCCGGTGGTCTTCGGAAAACGACCGAGAGAAGTGCGATCACTATGTGGAGGCAAAGTTCCCGGAGACGGAGACATTCGGAGTCGTCCGCATTTACTGGGAGCGCTGCAATGCCTCGAAGTACGCCATTGAAGTCTCCGATGACGGAAAAACATGGCAGACGGCAGTATCCTTTGACACCCCTCCGGTATCGAAGGAGGACGAAATCCGTTTTGACACTCCTGTGACGGGACGGTATCTGAGACTGCATGTGACGGATGTACTGCGGAACGAAGCGGATGCCACGCTCTACTATCAGAATGTATCGGTTCTTGAGATGGAAGTGTATTCCGGCGTAGAGGACTCTTTCGCGGTAAGAAATCCGGAGGTTTCCGCCGGCACGGAGCGTATACTGGAAACGCCGTCGGTTCCGGACGGATACCGGCTTGAATTCGCGGGCGCGGATCTTGAGTCCATCATTGACAGCCGCGGCCGGATTGCGGACACAATCGCGGATGTAGAAGTCGAAGTCGGATATCGTCTGATCAGCGGAAGCGTGGCGACGGATCTTCCTGGCATGAAGATCACAATCCCTGCCTCGGCTGTCGCGGGAGAGAACGCAGCGGCAGAAGAAGGCGCAGAGGAAGCAGATGAGAAAACAACGCTTCCGGACGGGGTGAGTGTCCGCGAATGGAGACCGTCCGGCGGGGGCTTTGTCCTTTCTGATGCGGTGAAACTCGTTCTTCCTTCTTCGCAGAGCGGAGATCTTTCAGGAAATGCTGACATTTTTGCAGAAGAGCTGAAAGAGGCCGGATTCACGGTGGAGAGAGCATCTGCTCTGCCGGAAGAAAATCCGGAAGAGCAGGAGTCAAAGGTTTCATTGATTGCACTGCAGCTTGCGGATGAGGATGGAACCACGCCGTTTGAATGCTTTGCCTCGGTCTCCGGGGAGGAAGGATACAGCATCGATCTTGCCTCGGACGGGAAGGGCATCTATCTTACGGCGGGCTCGGTCCAGGGACTCCGCTGGGCAGAAATAACGCTCGAAAAAATATTGCAGGGAGCCGGGGACGGGAACATTCCTGCCGGATGCATCCGCGATTATCCCAGATATTCGGTCCGCGGGTTCGGCATCGATGTCGGCAGACGGGAAATCTCATTGGATTTTCTGAAAAAACTGGTCATCGCTCTCTCCGGCGCGAAGATGAATGAGCTGCAGGTGCATCTCAACGACAACGAGACTATTGCACAGAGCGGTTATGACGGGACCGTCGAAGGAGCGCTTTCCCTGCAGTCGGGCTTCCGGCTTGCCTCCGATATACGGAACAAGGACGGGGAGAGCATCACATCAGAGGATTTCTTCTATACAAAGGAAGAGTTTGCAGATTTCATCAGCTGGGCTGCGGATTACGGCGTCCGGATCGTTCCGGAAATCGACACGCCGGCACATTCCCTTGCGTTCACAAAGGTATTTCCGGAGCTGATTCTGGGCGATGAGGCGGGGAGCGCCGATGAACTTGATCTCTCAGACCCGGAGGCGGCAGAGCTTGGAAAGGAAATCTGGACGGAATACGTCGGTGACGGAAAAACCTTTGCGGATGCAAAGACTGTCGGAATCGGGATGGATGAGTATTACGGCAGCGGAAGCGACTATGTTGACTACTTCAACACCATCGCGAATACGGTATCCGGGCTCGATCCGGACATGACCGTCCGGGCATGGGGAAGTTTTGACTGGTACGGCGCGGATCCCCAGTCTGTATCGACCGATGTGCAGATGCAGGTGTGGCAGTTTGTCTGGCAGAATCCGGAAGAACTGTATGAAGACGGCTTTTCCGTCATCAATTCCATGAGCTCGCATCTGTATATCATTCCGGGCGGCGGATACGACCGGCTTGATATGGATTATCTTAAGGACACGTGGGAGCCGAATGTTTTCGAACAGGACGGCACCGTGATCACGATTCCCGCGTATTCGAGCCGCATGCCCGGCGCAGTGTATATGATGTGGAACGAAAAAACTGGGACGGACATATCGGAGGACGGGCTCTATGAGCGCTTCAGTGAGCCGCTCGGAGTGCTGTCCGGCAAGCTCTGGTGACAGAGAAGATTCGGGGCAGGAACGCCGCCGGAACGGCAGAGCGCCCGCAAAGGTCCGGCCGTTCTGGTGACAGAACCGTTCGGGGAGAGTACAATCGGAGAAAGCAGATTTCACAGCAGGCCTGAGGAAATTTCTCCGGAATTCATACGGCCTTTTTTCCGGCCGGAAAGGAAGACTATGGCAGCGACATTAGAAGAAGAGAAAAAGATGATCGATGAGGCGGAGCGGGATCTCCTTCATACGTACAACCGTTATCAGGTCGTGCTCGACCGCGGCGACGGAATGTATCTTTATGATGTCACCGGGAAGAAATATCTTGATTTTATGGCCGGCATCGCCGTTTTTGCGTTCGGATACAACAACAAAGAATACAATGACGCACTCAAGGCGCAGATTGATAAGATCATCCACACCTCGAATTATTTCTACAATGAGCCGTGCATCCGCGCGGCAAAGCGCCTGAAGGAAATTTCCGGAATGGACCGCGTGTTCTTCACAAACTCCGGCGCGGAATCGAACGAGGGGGCGCTCAAGGCCGCGATGAAGTATGCATGGCTGAAGGACAAGGATGAAAATCACAATATCGTGGCTCTCGAAAATTCCTTCCACGGGCGCACATACGGCGCACTCGCCGTCACCGGGAATGCACATTACCGCGAGCCGTTCGGACAGATGGTCTGCGATGTCCGCTTCGGGAAGATGAACGATTTCGAATCCGTAAAGGAGAAGTGCGACGCAAAAACTGCGGCGATTATCCTTGAGGTCGTGCAGGGGGAGGGCGGCCTTATCCCGGCGAACAAGGAATTCCTGGAGAGCCTCCGCGCATTCTGCACAGAGAGAGATATTCTCCTTATTTTCGACGAGGTTCAGTGCGGCATGGGCCGCACCGGCTATATGTACGCATGGCAGAAATTCGGCGTAAAGCCGGACATTATGACGACGGCCAAAGCGCTTGGATGCGGAGTTCCGGTCGGCGCCTTTCTCATGACGGAGCATGTCGCGGAGCATTCTCTTACAGCCGGCGATCATGGAACGACCTACGGAGGCAATCCGTTTGCCTGTGCCGCCATCAACAAGGTACTGGATCTTTATGAGAGCACACATCTGGTGGAACATGTCCGCGATGTGGCGCCGTATCTGGAAAAGACACTGGACGGACTGAAAGATCGTTTTGACTGTATCACGGAGCGCCGCGGGTCCGGCCTGATGCAGGGACTGGTGTTTGACCGCCCGGTCCGCGGCATCATCGACCGTGCGATGGAGAACGGCCTTATTCTCATCAATGCCGGCCCGAATATTCTCCGTTTCGTGCCGCCGCTTATTGTGACGGAAAAGGAGATCGACGAGATGGCGGAAATTCTATCGGCAGCCATCGAAGCGTAAGAAAGCGGACAGATTCTCATGAGTTTACGGACAAAAATTATTTCGGTGGCGCTGATTGCCGCCCTTCTTGCAGGTCTTATCTGGGCTGCCGGTCCCGGGCATGCGCTTGACACAGCTCAGGAGCAGACCAGTTCTCTTTTCTCGCGGAGCAAGGAGACACTGTACCTATGGTACAGTGATGATGCTCTCACGGATTACCTCAACGAGATCGCGGTCGCCTATAACAGCGAAAACCGGGATTACCGCATTGAACCGGAGTATAAGGACGGAACGGACTTCCTGCAGGCTGTAAATACAGCGTCCGTGCAGGCGGAGTCGGATATGCCGGATCTTTACATCATCGCAGACAATTCCCTCGGAAGAGCTTATCGCGCGGGACTTGCCGCGGAAGTCAGCAATTCGTCAGTTTTTGAAAACACACTTTTTTACCCGCAGACTGCGATTAATTCGGTGACGTATCAGGGCAGGAGGGTCGCCTATCCGTTTTATTTTGAGACGGCGGCGC
This sequence comes from uncultured Lachnospiraceae bacterium, assembly GCA_900317475.1. Classification (GTDB taxonomy): domain Bacteria; phylum Bacillota; class Clostridia; order Lachnospirales; family Lachnospiraceae; genus CAG-791. Next base: position 24,213 of record ONGY01000007.1, read on the forward strand.
TGCTGTACAACGCGGACTACCTTCAGAGCTTTGCCGACAAGGCAGGAAAGTCGCTGGAGGAGACGGTTCCCAGTACGATCCAGGATATTATTGATTTTGCGGGCAATTATGATGCACCGGAAGGCGTGACGAGTGTTTTCAGCTGGGATGTAGGCGATATTTTCTATAACTATTATTTCATCGGGGAAAGCTCCGATCTCGGCGGCGAGTGCGGGGATGACCGGGACAAGATCGACATCTACAATGCAGACACCATCTCTGCGCTGCAGGTTTTTCAGCAGCTGAACCAGTACTTCTCACTCGATACGGATGAGAACAGCTACAGCGATATTCTGGACGACTTCGCACAGGGGAAAAGTGTTTTCACGGTGGCGACGACGGATGCACTGAAGACGCTGTCGGAGAAAATCTCTTCATCGGCGGGCGGAGACGAAACGGAGAGCGCGGCTTCTGACACAGAAGGGGAGGCTTCTTCGGATGCTTCCTCGGAGTCTTCTTCGGAGACTTCTGCAGAGTCGTCCGATGCAGGAGATTCCGGGCAGCAGGATGCAGCAGGCACGCTTCAGAATTACGGAGCAGTACCGCTCCCGGACATCACGGATACACTCGGAACGCGCGGCATCGCTGTCACAAACTGCCTTGTCATCAACGGCTATTCTGAAAAGCAGGAGGGAGCGGAGGATTTTGCCGCGTTCCTCAATGAGGACCAGAGCTCGGATTTCTTTGACCGGACAGGTTACCTGCTCTGCCGGAACGGAGTCACCTACAGTGATTCTCACGCAGACGGTTTTGTCTCGGCATACCAGAGTTCGGAATGTGAGTCAAAAATCAGCGGAACCGGAAATTTCTGGATACTGCTGGAGAATACCATGGAAAATGTCTGGAACGGAGCGGACCCGAACGAATCCCTGAAGAGCCTCGATGAACAGCTCATGATTCAGCTCACCGGGGATGAATCTTACACGGTGGAGGCAATCGACAGCCCGGAACCGATCATGCTCTCGAACGGACAGGACGACGGCAATTGACTTTCGTTCTTTCCCTGCATAAAATAGACTCATCGCACGGCGGGGCACTCCTGAGCGGAGGCTGTGCAATGAAGAAAGAAACTACGATCGGACGATCGAAAGTGATGCAATTTCTCAAGGACAGATCCGGATGGCTGGGTCTGTCCTTTGTTGTTATCGCAGTTTGTATTATCGGAGCTGTGTGCAGTGCGCGGAGCGGCGTGGAAGTCGAAAGCTCCGGTGTTTACCGCAGCGGGGAGGATATCCTGGGAGAGAAAGAAACGCTTCCTGCAGGAGATGTGCAGGGAGAGAAAGAGGATCTGACGGCAGCTTTCTCTTCGGAGCCCTCTGAGGCGGCCGGCGGCGTATCCGCCGGGGTCTCCTCATCTGCTCCCGAAGAAGGCTCCTCTGGTGCCGGGAAAACAGCTCCTTTGATCTGCGTCTTTGTGAGCGGGGCTGTGGAAAAGGAAGGCGTCTACAGGCTTCCGGAAGGTGCGCGGGTCTATCAGGCCGTTGAAGCAGCCGGCGGTTTCAGGGCGGACGCGGACACATCCTATGTGAATCTTGCGCTGATTCTCGGGGATGAAGATGTCATCCGCATCCCTGCAAAAGAAGAGAGCGGTGCAGATGCGGAGGGCAGCAGCACAGCAGAAGGAAGCAGCGGGGGAAAAGAAGAAAACAGCCAATCCTCCGGGAAATTGTCCGGTTCGGGGAAGAGTACGGAGGGCGTGAACACAGAAAGTTTCGGCGTGATTCACAGGGGAGACTCCGGAACCGGGACCAAAGGAGACACGAAAGGAGGTTCCGGCAGCGGAGGATTGATCAATATCAACACGGCATCGCGTGAGGAGCTCATGACACTTCCCGGCATCGGAGAGAGCAAGGCGGATGCAATTCTGGAATACCGGAAGACGAACGGCGGATTCGGGACGAAAGAAGAGATCATGAACATAACCGGCATTAAAGAGGGAGTCTACAGTAAGATCGAGGATAAGATCACGGCAGAGTGAGAAAGGCTGCACGCCCTGTAATATTTTCTTAACATTTAGCGGCCATTCCTATCCATGATGGGGTATAATGATCTGAGAAAGAAAATGCAGAGCGGCTGTGGTACTGAACGAGGACGGAATGGCTAAAATACTGGTTGTTGATGACGAGAAACTGATTGTGAAGGGACTGCGGTTCAGCCTGATGCAGGATGGCTATCAGGTGGACACGGCATACGATGGAGAAGAGGCCCTCGCGAAGGCGAAGGGAAATGACTACGATATTATTCTTCTCGACGTCATGCTTCCCAAAATGGATGGTTTTGAGGTCTGTCAGCAAATCCGCGAGTTCTCGAATGTTCCGATCATCATGCTGACCGCGAAGAGCGAGGACATGGACAAGATTCTCGGTCTGGATTATGGCGCAGATGATTACATCACGAAGCCGTTCAATGTCCTCGAGGTCAAGGCGCGCATCAAGGCCATTATGCGCCGGACATCCGCGTCCAGGAAGGAAGCAGGACAGCCGGAAGCGCCGAAATCCAATGTGATCGAGAGCAGAGAGCTGCGGCTTGACTGTGATAACCGCCGGCTTTCCATCTCCGGCCGGGAAATCAATCTGACTTCGAAGGAATTTGAGCTTCTCGAACTGCTTGTCCGTCATCCGGGCAAGGTCTATGGCAGAGAAGAACTTCTCACCGCCATCTGGGGACAGGATTTTCTCGGAGATGTGCGCACGGTCGATGTACATGTGCGGCGGCTCCGCGAGAAAATTGAGCCGAACCCGTCTGAGCCGAAGTATGTTCAGACAAAATGGGGCATCGGTTATTATTATCAGGAATGAGTCCTGTACGATACAGGGAGGCGGATATGCGGTTTCCGTCTTTCATCGGCGTCTTCGTTTAACAGCCCTTCTTCAGGGCAGAATCTGAATCTGTTTACATGTGGAAAAAGCTGAAACTTTGGTATCGCCGTTCGAAGATTCTGCGGAGTCTTCGGACGAGGATTTTTATTATCATATTTTTGAGCGGTCTTATTCCCTGTCTTCTGGTGCAGTACGGAATTCTGGCCGCATACCGGTCAAGAGCCGTCTCCCTGCGCACATCGGAAGTGCGCACGCAGATGCGCGTCATTGCAAATCATCTCATCACATACGGCTACATCAATGATCCTTCTTCCTATTCTGTCAATGCGGAATTATCTCTTTTCTCTACGCTGAATGACGGCAGAGTCCTTGTAATCGACAACAATCTGAAAGTCATCAAGGATACTTATGGAATTGCAGAGGGAAAAACCATCGTAACGCCTGAGGTTGTGAAATGCCTTCAGCAGGGTTCGGCCGGCGCTTCCTCCAATTATGACAAGACAATCGGCTATATCGAGATGTATACACCGATTGTGGAGACTGCAGCGCTCGAGTCGTTTGATGTTTCGTCCTCTGAAAGCTCTCAGAACGAGACCGTCCGCGGTGTCCTGCTGACGTCTGTCTCGACGGATTCCATCGAACAGACGAGGAAAATCCTGAGCCAGCAGGCCGTGCTGATCGAGGCACTGGTTCTTCTTGTACTCTTTGTCATCGCATTTTTTGTTTCCGACCGGCTGGTCAAGCCATTCGACCGCCTGACGCAGCATATCGGGGAAGTCCGCGAAGGCATTTCAAACGAAACTGTACAGGAACCGGCCTATTATGAGACGGAGCAGATTGTCGGCGCGTTCAACAGGGTTCTGGCGAGGCTGAATGCCCTCGATGAGAGCCGCAATGAATTTGTCTCGAATGTCTCGCATGAACTGAAGACTCCGATGGCCTCCATGAAGGTTCTGGCGGATTCTCTGCTCTCCGAGACGGATGTCCCGCCGGAGATGTACCGGGAGTTCCTCGAAGATATCGACTCCGAGATCGACCGCGAAAACAAGATCGTCGGCGATCTGCTGGACCTTGCAAAGATGGAAAACAAGGCCGTTCATATGAATATCACATCAGTCGACATCGGGGAGCTCACGGAGACGATCTGCAAGCGGATCCGGCCTCTGGCAAAGAAGCGGGGCATCGAGATCACCCTGGTGGTCGAGCGGCCGGTGAAGGCAGAGGTGGATGAGGTCAAGATATCACTGGCTCTCACAAACCTGATTGAAAATGCCGTCAAGTACAATAAGGATAACGGAAAGGTCAAGGTTGCCGTTGATGCGGACCACCAGAATTTCACTGTCTCCGTATCGGACACCGGTGTCGGTATTCCGGAGCAGGATCTCGATAAAATCTATGACCGGTTTTACCGTGTTGACAAGTCGAGATCGAGAGAGGTGGGCGGAACAGGCCTTGGCCTTGCGATTACGAAGAATGCAGTTGTTCTGCACCGCGGTTCAATCAGCGTGAAGAGCAAGCTTGGTGAAGGGTCTGCTTTCACAATGCGGATTCCGCTCACGTATATCACGGAGCCCGGCCAGTCGAAGATGACAATCGTGAAGAAGAAAAATCCTTCCGAGAACGCCCGGAATGCACAGCTGGAGAAGAGCCTTAAGAAGACGGAGGACGAAATCCGCCGCAAACAGGCGAGCCTGCGCCGCACGGAGGCAAGAATCGAGCGGAGAAAGAAATTCCTTCATCTCTTCACCCTGCCGGGAATGTTGGAGGAAAAGAAAGAAGACAAGACCCGTGTGCCGGGTGAACTGACCGCTATGGAGAAGCTTGCCGAGACGAAGACAATTGATACGGCAGCGGTCAATGCGGCAATCCGTGAAATGGAAGAAAAGAGCGGGCAGGAAACGACGGAGAAGGACAGACCGGATGCCGCAGGAGATGTTCACGAAGAGAAGCAGAATGAAAAAACAAATGAAGCATAACAAAAGATGGACAGGTCTTATAGCTGTATTATTATTGACCGTTCTGGTATTCTGCCTTTCTGCATGCGGCTCGGCTGAGAACAGTTCTGATTCCGGAACCGGAGAGAGCGGGGAAGAGAATACCTATAAGATTTATTACCTCGACAAATCCGGAACAGGGGTTACCAGTGTGGATTATCAGCCGGTTTCATCGGATTCGGAGGCACTCATCGAAGAGTTCCTCGAGCGTCTTTCTACCTCCGATTCTATTGATTACACCGCTCCGATCAGTAATTTCGAAGTACTGGGGACCAGCATCGACAATGGCATTGTCACCATAGATTTCTCCAAGGCCTATGAGGAATTGAGCGTTACGAGCGAGGCGCTTACCAGAGCAGCCATCGTATCCACGATTTGTGAAGTGCCCGGCGTATCCGGAGTTGCAGTAACGATAGAGGGAAGCCCTCTGACGGGAGAGGACGGCCTTGCTGTCGGGGCAGAGACTAGTTCGGATTTCATCCTCAATCTCGGCAAGGACATCAACTCGTACGAGAAGGACCGGATCAAGCTTTATTTTGCCAATGAGAAGGGCGATCATCTGATCTGTGTCTATCGCACGGTCATCTATAACAGCAATATTTCGAAGGACAAGCTGATCGTGGAAGAGCTGCTCAAGGGACCTAACGGAGACGGCGTTTATCCGACGATTAATCCGGAGACTGCCATTATCAATGTCACGTCCCGCGACGGTGTCTGCTATGTGAATTTCGATAAAAGTTTCATGACAGAGCCGTATTCGGTTACGGCCGAAGTTGCAGTCTATTCCATTGTTGATTCGCTGACAGAGCTTCCTTTTGTCAGCAGAGTCCAGATTTCCATTGACGGCGACACAACACAGTCGTTTCTTGAACAGATCCCGCTCACGACTGTCTTCGACCGGAATTTAAGTCTCGTCGAGGACGGGGAATCGTGACCGGCCGGAAGGCACATCTTTGAGAAGACCCCTCTTTGTTTTTCTTCTCGCGTTTACAGGTTCTGTGCTTCTTTTCCTTCTTCTGTTTCCGCCCGGATATCCCTCCTATGAATCCTTTGACGGGGAGGTGAAAGTCCTGTCCGGCAGGGTTGCGTCCAAGGAATATAAGAGGAAAGAAGACGGTACACTGTCTCTTCGCGTCACTCTCAAACAAGTTCAAAGCGCCCGCGGCGACAGCTTTCCATCCGTTCCTGACGGAGCTCTTGCCATTTTTACGTCCAAGGCCGGGAAAAGTCCGCAAAGGCTGAGTACGGAAAAACAGGAAACGGAAAAGCAGGCCGCAGACGAGAAAACTGCTGATGAGCAGTATCTTGAAGCACTGGATGACTCTATGCCCATCGGGTGCAGGGTCTGTCTGTCCGGGAAAATCCGGAATTTTTCCCCCGGAACAAATCCGGGGGAGTTCGACAGCCGCCTTTATTATCGGACGCTCGGAATCAACCTGCGGCTCGACAATGCAGCACTCAGGCTTGTCTCAGGCCGGGCATCGCCGCTGCAGAATACGCTGTATCTTCTCAAAAGGCGCCTCTCCGGAGTTCTCGACAGGAGCCTTCCGGAAGAGGATGCCGGGATTATGAAAGCCATGCTTCTCGGAGAGAAAGGGTTTCTCTCGGAGGAGCTGAAAAGTCTCTACCGCGAGAGCGGCATCCTTCATGTCCTTGCGATCTCCGGCCTTCACATAAGCCTTTTCGGCATGGGGCTCTACCGGCTTCTGCGGAGAGCACGCCTGTCTCTTCTTCCGTCGGCGGCCTTGTCTGCTGGTTTCATCCTTCTTTACAGCTGCATGGTAAATCTCTCCGGATCCGGCGTGCGCGCTGTCATCATGTTCTTCCTTTTTCTCGGAGCGAAAGTTCTTTACCGCACGTACGATCTTCTCACCGCGGCTGCCATCGCCGGCGCAATTCTTGCGGCTTCCGATCCGCTGCTTCTTCTGACAAGCGGTTTCCAGTTTTCCTTCGGTGCGGTTCTCGGCATCGGAATTATTCTTCCGCAGGTAAAATCACCGGTGCTCCGCGCGGCAGCGGTGCCCGCCGCGACCCTTCCTGTCTGCCTCTTTACTTACGGCTCGTTTCCTCTCTGGTCGCTTCTTCTCAATCTTGCGGTTGTGCCGCTCATGTCCGCGGTAATGACAAGCGGAGCCGTCCTGGTTCTCGCCGGAGTCCTCATCCCGGCATCCGGGACGATCTTCAGTCTCCCGGTCCGACTGCTTCTTTATTTCTACCGGACTGCCTGCGTCCTCACGTCAAAACTCCCGGGTCACCGCCTTGTTATCGGGCAGCCGGTGCACTGGCAGACGGCGCTCTATATCATCCTTCTTCTTGCAATGGTCTTTGCTTCCGAGAAGAATCCGGGACTGCCGGAGTGGAAAAAGGCTTCTTTTATCCTTGCTGCCGTTTTTCTTCTCTGCTTCCGCCCGCATCAGGGTCTCACTCTTTCCTTCATGGACGTGGGACAGGGGGATGGGATTCTCATCCAGGCGGACGGAACAAATATTCTGATTGACGGAGGCAGCTCTTCGAGAAGCGATGTCGGAAAGTACGTGATAGAGCCGTTATTAAAGGCGAAGGGAGCGGGAAGAATTGATGCTGCCATTCTGACGCATGAGGATGCCGACCACTGCAATGGTCTTATTTACCTCCTTGAAAGCGGCACTGACATTCGGGAACTGATCGTCGCTTATCAGGGGAATGCTTCGGAGGAAGAATGGGGAGAAAATATGCTTACGATCCTTGCTCTGGCAGAGGAGAGATCGATTCCCGTGACTTTCCTGCGGCGCGGGGAGACGCTGCAGAAGGGAAAACTCACGATGTACTGCCTTCATCCGGAATCTTCCGATGCCTATGCGGGAGACATCAACCAGGGATCTCTGACGTTTCTCCTCACCTATGAAAACTTCACGGCACTTCTCACCGGGGATCTCGAGGAGGACGGCGAGAGGCAGTGTCTTTCTTACTGCCGGCAGCGGAAGAAAGAAGGAAGCTTACCGGATATTTCCTCTGTCACGGTACTGAAGTGCGGACATCACGGGAGCAGATTTGCATCATCCTCGTCATGGCTTGCGGAGTGGAGCCCAAAGACAGCAGTTCTCTCTGTCGGGAAGAATAACCGGTACGGGCACCCGGCGCCGGAAACAACGGAGCGGCTCGAGAAGCAGGGATGCCTGATTTTTGACACCCGAAAGTCCGGGGAGATCGAATTTATCACGAACGGACGAAAGACACGGGTGAAAGAGTTTTTACGGTGATGATGACCGATGCCGGATGGCGTATAATTGAAAAGAATGGAAAAAGAAGGATCTTAAGGATCTTTCGGGATCATGAGGAGAGTGCATGCCGGGAAATTACGGATATAAAAAGAAAAGCAGCGGCCCGTCATTCAGAACGGTCCAGAGTGCGTTTAACAGCCGCCTGAAAGAGGGAGCTTTCACGCATTTTTATATTTTCTACGGCTCGCAGTCCTATCTCCGCAATCAGAACCGGGACAAGGTGCGCGATGCACTGCTGTCAGAGGACCCCTCGGCCGGGAGCGGGAGCTCCATGAATTATACGGTTTTCCGGGGCAAAAACTTTGATGCAAGGCAGGTGATCGAAATCGCCGACACACTTCCCTTCTTTGCAGAGCGGCGCGTCATTCTTTTTGAGAATACCGGCATTCTGCAGGACAGTGCCATGAGTTCCGCTGCGGATGAATTGACCGATTATCTTCCCCGCTGCCCGCAGACAACTTTTCTTGTCTTCAGTGAGGCCAGTGTCGATTCCAGGAGAAGGCTTTACAAGAGCCTCACGGCGAAGAAGGAGGACTGCACTGCAATCTGCGTTGACGAGATCGATACGGACTCCATCCGCCTCTGGGCTGCAAAGCGCTTCGCCGACGGCGGCTGCCGGATCGGGAACGGTGTGCTGGACCTTTTTCTTCAGTACACCGGTGAGGACATGCTGCATGTGGAGTCCGAAATTGACAAGCTCTGCGCGTATGTGGGAGCACAGGGCACGGTCACGGCACAGGATGTCAAAGCCATCGTTACGCCGGTTCTTTCGACCCGCATTTTTGAGATGACGGATGCGATCGCCGCAAGAGACCGGAGGATGGCAGTGAATATCTATATGGACCTTCTGCGGCTTAACACGGCTCCTCAGCAGATACTTGCGATTATGACATCGCAGTACCGGAGTCTCATGCAGGTGCGGGAACTGGACGATAAGCATATGGATTATGAGGCGATTGCACGGGAAACGGGTATGAATAAGTGGGCAGTGAAAAATTATTATCAGCCTGCATGCCGAAAGTATTCGTCCCTGGAGGAAATCCGCGATGCATTCGAACGCTGCGTCAGAGCTTCCGACGAGTACAAACGCGGTCTCATCACGGATGAGATGGCGGTTGAAATTCTGGTCGCAGCAGGGTA
>ONGY01000007.1:33490-51627 GCA_900317475.1 uncultured Lachnospiraceae bacterium
AGCCTGGCATGACAGCCTGGCATGATTTCAGAACGAAAGGGACAGGAAGCCTGAAAGTCCTGCTGATGCAGGACTTCATTCGGCAAAACCGCATTCGCGGATTTTGCCTCAGCGAGGTATCAGAATGGAAGAGCAAAACAGATATCCGGAAATCAATCCGGACAGATTACCCAGAGCACAGGAAGTTTTTGCGGACGCCGGCGGCAGCTTTGTAGAAGTCATTACAATTGCGGCAGACATCAAAACGGGCGAGAAGATTGTTGTTTACCGGGAGATGTCGCTGCCATTCCGGGTTTTGGCGGGACCGCTGCCGGATTTTCAGGAGAAATATCAGGGAATATCCGACGAGAGCCGGGGGCGCACACCGGAAGCGGAAAAAGAAAAAAAGCCGGCTGCCGTGGCTTCAAAGCCCCAGGATTCTCCGGCAGATGCCAAAGACCGGGTCACGATCGGAGATGTTAAGAGAACCTATGGACCGGCTCCGAAAGAGAGTGGGGAAAAGGAGGAATCCGCCGGCGAAATGCCTGTTCTTGATCCGCTCGTGGAGGAATTTCTGGATGCGCAGAGCAATGAGGAAAAGCTGAATATTCTTTCGGCCATTCGGCCGCGGGTCACGAACGATATGATCGATGTCATGGCGATGGCACTCGGAATCGAAATTGAGCCCGGAGATGCCGCTTCGCGCTGGATGGATCTGCGCGACTGCCTCCTTACCATCAGCCGTTATGAACAGAGCAGGAGCCGCTACCATGACTGAAAAGCAGCCGGCAGAGCGGACACCGGAAAATGCAGGAGACATTAAAATATCCTCTGTTCCGGATCCTGCGCCTCTTCTCCGGTGGTATTACAGGAGCAGGAGACATCTTCCGTGGCGCGAGGATCCGACGCCGTATCATGTGTGGATTTCGGAAATCATGCTGCAGCAGACGAGGGTCGAGGCAGTAAAAGGGTATTATGCCCGTTTTCTCGGGGCTTTCCCGGACATCTCCTCGCTTTCGGAGGCGGAAGAAGAAACTGTTTTAAAATACTGGGAGGGACTTGGATATTATTCGCGTGCAAGGAATCTGAAAAAGGCTGCCGGAGAAGTGTGCCGGCTGGGCGGAAAAATGCCGGAGGAGAAGAAGGATCTGATGAAACTTCCCGGCATCGGTTCCTATACGGCCGCGGCGATCTCATCCATCGCATTCGGCAGAGAGGAACCGGCAGTGGACGGGAATCTGCTCCGTGTGTTCGCGCGTCTGTCCCTTTACAGTGAGAACATTCGGACACAGGAAGCGAAGAACCGGGCAGAAGCTTATTTCCGCGCGATGATGGACCGGATTGGCCGCAATGCGGGGGAAGATCATAAAAATCCATATGGCGATCTCAACCAGGCACTGATGGACCTTGGGGCGCTCATCTGCGTGCCGGGGCAGGAGGCGGACTGTGAGAACTGTCCGTTGGAAGAGGCATGCCTTGTTCACAGAACCATGCCGGGAAGAGAGACAAGTCTTCCCCGGATTCCGGACGCAAAGCCGAGAAAGGTGGAAGGCATAACGGTTTTTCTCATTCAGGGCGGGAACCGGACGGCCATCCGGAAGAGACCGGACCGAGGACTCCTTTCCGGTCTGTATGAATTTCCGAACACGTCCGGCCATCTCGGGGAGAAGGAGGCACTTGCCTATGTCAGAAAACTGGGCTTTACACCTCTTCATATCACACCGCTTGGGGATGCACAGCACGTCTTCTCGCACATCGAATGGCACATGATCGGTTATAAAGTTCGGATAGACGAACTCGATGAAAAAGGATATCCTTTAGAAGGCGACAGCGGAAAGATCTTTTTTGCGGGACCGGATGAAATCAGGGATCGCTATTCCATCCCGACGGCATTCCGTTATTACCGCGAGCACCTTGAGTCATGAGTCTGGAGGACAGTTGGAAACATGAAACTTATTTCCTTTACAGTACCCTGCTACAATTCGGAAGCCTACATGTCGAAATGTATCGATTCCCTACTGGTCGGCGGCGACGACTGTGAAATCATCATCGTCGACGACGGGTCGACCGACCGTACAGGCGAAATTGCGGACCAGTATCAGGTCATGCATCCGAATGTGGTCCGTGTCATTCACAAGGAAAACGGCGGCCACGGTTCGGCTGTCAATGCCGGCATTGAAAATGCGACAGGTCTTTACTTCAAGGTTGTAGACAGCGATGACTGGCTTAAGGACACGGCGCTGCTGCAGGTCCTTGAATTTCTGCGTTCGGTTGCCGGAACCCGTCCGCAGCTGGACATGCTCATCTGCAACTTTGTTTATGACAAAGTCGGTGAGGACCGCCATAAGGTCATGCAGTACCGCCAATCCATCCCGGTCGGGAAAATGATCACCTGGGATGAGACAAAACATTTCCATCGCGGCCACTACATTCTCATGCACAGTGTTATTTACCGCACCGGCCTTCTCCGCGAGTGCGGACTCAGCCTTCCGGAGCACTGTTTCTACGTCGATAATCTCTATGTATTTATTCCGCTCTGCTACGTGAAGTACATGTACTACATGGATGTCAACCTCTACCATTACTTCATTGGGCGGGCAGATCAGTCTGTGAACCAGAAGGTAATGATTTCACGCATTGATCAGCAGATTCGTGTGAACAAGCTGATGGTGGACTATTACACCGACAAAACTACGCGCGACCGGCTCTCCAAAATGCCGCAGTGCCGCAAGTATATGTACAATTACCTCGAGATCATCACGACCATTTCATCTGTGCTGGCGCTGCTTTCCTACACAAAGGAGAACATGGCAAAAAAGGAAGAACTCTGGGAGTATATCCGGAAAAAGGATTTCTGGCTGTACAGAAAGCTCCGTTACAGTATTCTCGGGATCGCCTCCGGTCAGGAGAAAAGTGCAGGCCGTTATATTACCGTGAAGGGCTACACAATCCTGCGGCATTTCTACAACTTCAACTGATGCTGTGAAGATGTTTATAGTTCAAGGCACCGCATTTGTTCCGCATTTCCGGGCGTCAAAACAAATGCGGTGCTTTTTTTACTCTCCGGACCTGTCAATGTCTGCACCGGGAAGAACAAAGAGAGAGAAGGAAATTGTATCGTTAATGGCAATCGAATGCATCTGTCAGAACTGCTGGGCTCTTCTTCCGCCGGAGACCTTTGCTGCAGGCTCGAACGTACCGGTGTTTCCGGCAAAGGAGAACTCGTTCCGGAAGCAGAGAATGAAGCACGGAACGGACAGAAGCAGTGCTGCAGTGACATCGATGACGGAGTGCTGTTTTACAAACATTGTCGAAGCAATGATGAGCACGCCGAAAATCTGCATCGGAATGTAGACCGCCTTCCTGTGAAAACCGGACCAGCTTGTCTTCGTGATGGCACACATGACGGCAATCGAATTGAAGACATGAATGCTCGGGCAAATATTCGTCGGGGTATCTGCCGCCCAGATTTTTTTGCACATGCGCACAAACACGTCATCTCCGGCCACATGTGCGGGGCGAAGGTACTGAATATTGAAACACCGTCATGCCGATGCACATGAAGGAGCAGAAACGATGGAAGGTCGGGCGGTCCTTGAAGTAGAGCAGGACAGAGACAACTACCACATAGGCAAACCAAAGGTAATATGGGACGATGAACGCCGGAACAAACGGGATGAGACTGTCGAGCGGCGAGTAAATCACAGCATAGTGGAGGCGTGTAATATGCTCGAGGATCGTGAACCAGATGAAATAAATGAGGACGTACAGGGCCATCGGATAGCAGTCCTGCGCGACGAAATTAATAAATTTCACGCGCTCCGCTGCCGTGTGACAGTCACGGATGTCGGATTTAAGAGGTGTCTTTTCTAAAGTTTTTCTGATAGATTTCATAATCATCATTTTTATCCGCGCGGAGCCTGTCCGGAAAGTATTTCTGTTCCTTAAAAAACCTGCATCCGGAAGAACTGCCCGTCTCTGCGGAATGGTATCCGTCATTGAATACCGTGCATTTTTACCCTTTTCCCTTTTCGACCATTGCATTTTACTTTGCCCGGAACTTACCGGCAATGGTAAAAAGGCCTAAAAAAGCGCCTGCAGCTGGGCAAAATCAGAAAACTTGCCATATGAGCGTGTGCAGAAAAATGTTTTTGCGGAAATTCAAAGATTGCCCGCCGGGTCTGCAGATGGTACACTTTACGCAATCAATACGTTCCGATCGACAGCATTTCAGAACGTAAATTCATTAAGCGGAGGCACGGCATGTATTCACTGGAATTACTCAGAAAAGAAGATCCGGAAATTGCCAGGGCAATCGAAGATGAGATGGCTCGTCAGAATGATCACATCGAACTCATTGCATCGGAGAACTGGGTGAGCAAAGCTGTCATGGCTGCAATGGGAAGCCCTCTGACGAACAAGTATGCAGAAGGCTATCCGGGACACCGCTATTACGGCGGATGCCAGTACATCGACGTAGTCGAAGATCTGGCCCGTGAGCGTGCGAAGAAGCTGTTTGGCTGTGAGTACGCAAATGTACAGCCGCATTCCGGTGCGCAGGCAAATCTGGCCGTAGAGTTTGCCATCCTCAAGCCCGGTGACACACTGATGGGTATGGACCTCAATATGGGCGGTCACCTGACACACGGAAGTCCGGCAAATATCTCCGGAACATACTTCCATGTAGTTCCGTATGGGGTCGATGAAAACGGATACATCGATTATGATCAGCTGATGGATCTGGCAATGGAAAACCATCCGAAGCTCATCATCGCCGGCGCGTCAGCCTATGCGAGAACCATCGATTTCACAAAGTTCCGCAAGGTCGCCGATGCATGCGGTGCCGTTCTCATGGCTGATATCGCACACATCGCAGGTCTTGTTGCAGTCGGCCTTCACCCGAGTCCGATCGGAGTCGCTGACATTGTCACGACGACCACGCACAAAACACTCCGCGGTCCGCGCGGCGGCATGATTCTCGCAAATGAAGATGCCGCAAAGCAGATAAAGATCAATAAGGCAGTCTTCCCCGGAATTCAGGGCGGTCCCCTCGAGCATGTCATTGCGGGCAAGGCAGTCTGCTTCAAGGAAGATCTGCAGCCTGAATTCAAAACCTATCAGGAGCAGATTCTGAAAAACGCGCAGGCTCTCTGCAAGGGTCTTCAGAAGCGCGGCGTAAAGATTGTATCGGACGGCACTGACAACCATCTTATGGTTATTGATCTCACAAATTTCGACGAGACGGGGAAGGACGCAGAGAAGTGGCTTGACGATGCACATATCACCGTCAATAAGGAGACTATTCCGACGGAGACGAGAAGCCCGTTCGTCACATCGGGACTTCGTCTCGGCACCCCGGCTGTCACAACGCGCGGCATGAAGGAAGACGACATGGAAACAATCGCGGAGGCGATTTCCATTGTTCTTAAGCAGAAAGAGGAAGGCATCCCGGCAGCCCGTGATATTATTGCAGGTCTTACGGCAAAGTATCCGCTCGATGTTGCAGAAGACTGATTTTCCGCCATACTGTGCTGACGGCTCTGTATACTGAATATCCTGGTGTTCGAATGAAAAAAATCCCGACTGTCCAAGGTCCTGTATTGGGACCCTGCCATGGACAGCCGGGATTTTTTATAAATTTAATTCATAAACATCGAATTTCGCCGAAGAAGCCTGAATGAGCCCAAATCAAAAAAGATGGGGAAATAAATCCGCCTTCCTTCTATCTTTGATCAGTATCCGAGTTTTTCTCCGACGAGAATCACCTTGATGCGTCCGGGTGCTCCGCCGCTGTTCCTCCGGGTGATGACGATCTGGTTGCAGATGCTTGTCGGGACGAGACAGTCACAGCAGTGGCCGACCTTCGTGCAGGGATTGGGATGATTGAGACGGAGATTGTTTGCAGGAGCTGCGCTGTTTCTTGCTCTTTTTATCGCGGAATCAAGGTCCGGTGTAATTTTATCCATCGATGCAATGACATAAACGTGGGACGGACCGGTGATCAGGCAGGCAACGCGTCCGCCCATGCCGTCAATGTTGACAAGCTGACCGTCGCGGGAGATAGCATTGGAGCTCATAAAGAAATAATCACACAGCGTCTGTTCGGCATACATGGCCCGTTTTTCTTCCGGAGTTTTTGCGGTGTCTCTGTCCTTTACGACGTACGGCCCCTTCTTCAGAGCATCGATCAGCCCCATCTCGACGATCGACATACTTCCGCCCCAGGTAACGCTTGCCCCCTCCGGCAGTTCCTTCAGGATTCCCTCTCTTGCCTCGTCCGCAGATGCAAAATATTCGCCGTCCATACCGCGGTTCTTCAGATTGCGGATGACTGTCTGCGCAAGCAAAGCATTTGCTTCATTCATAAAATGGCTCATGGTGTTTTGCCCTTTCTGCCGCACGGCGGCAAAGATCGTTTGCCGGAGAAATCGCTCCTGTGTATATATTCCTGCGGTTTCCCGGAGATTTTCTTCTGAGATTTACATCTGTACTGTATGTTTATAATACTTTTTTGCGGGGCGATTTTCAAATTCTGCATGCCGTATGCAGCCGTTTTCCGAAAGAATTGTTCAGAAAGAGATGAAATAGTCAGAGTTCAGCCCGGGGAAGGCAGGAGTTGCCAAAATAATTCTGAATATAAAGACAAATTATATTTTCAAAGCAAATTTATTGACAATTAAGCAGCAAAATGGTATCTTAAAGTTGTCAAGAGGAACGAAACCAGAAAGAGAAGATGAGAATTTTCCGGTAGACATTCCGATTCCGATGCGGCGGAACCGCAAATCTGATAAAGGAGGTACAGACCACCGGAATAGGTTAGGTTCCAAAGTTCCAGAAAGTAAATTTAATACCGATTTCCCTTTCTCAGTCAAAAATCAGTCGGAGACGAAATAGTGAGAGACATCTGAAAAGTTTGCGGAGAGATCCAAAAACTGCCGAAGATGGATAAAATGATCACATGTACGGAGTACGAAAAGGTGAGCGAAGACGGACAGAAATATTGAGAAGGCAGAGAGGAAATCGCAGGCAGGCCGGCTAGCGGCAGCAAATGAGATAAAAACCAACAAGGAGGTACGGACCGTTGGGACAGGTTGAAAGCCATCAGTGAGAGAGGTTATCGCGACGAGAAAACGATAACCTCTCTTTATTTTTGCTTTTTTTTGACATTCTTTCAGCAGAAAAAGTCTGCATCATTCTATTCTTTCGGCTCATCGAAATCATTTTTGCATTGTTTTCCACAATCTCTCCTAATCCGCAGAATCTATATGCAATCAGAACGAATCGGAACACGCCTCTGAGGGGCCAAAGTGACTGGATCAGAAACGGTACAGAACCTGCGCAGATGGTTTGGAATGTGCAGTTCAGAAGATATTGAAAACGCAAAAACTCCGTACTATAATCGGAATTGCTTCAGGAAATCACATCAGAGACACTGAAGAGTCTTAATCAGTTCGATCTATACGGAAGAATCCTGATCAGTCTGTTTTATTCAATTTATTTCCCGCTATATTTTTTTATTGAGCATAAGCAGAAGTTCATTCTGCATACAGGGAAGATTATATGTATCTATTCAGCACTCCCGAATAATCTTTCAATCTGAACGAGGTGCATGCATCCCGGGCAGGTTTTGAGAGATTATTCAGGGCGGCGGGGGCGCTAAAGTGCCCGTACCGCCTCATCCCGGATTCGCGAAGCAAATTCGGGATGGTTCTGAATATTCAATCATATTTAATTATGTCAGTTTCACAGAACAAATTCACAGGCAAGGAGATTTTATGACCAGAGAACGTTATGAATCACTGCAGCTGAAGGATCTCCACGATATTGCAAAGGCTCGCAATATGAAAGGTACTTCTGCCATGCGCAAAGCACAGCTCATAGATGCGATGCTTGAGCAGGACCGCAGGGATGCCATTGTTGCAAATGAAGCGCGCAAAGCGCAGCAGGCAGCTGCCGTGAAGGAAGCGGGTGCTAAGACGCAGACTGCAGGAGGACAGCAGGATATTCAGAAAGAGGACGCAAAAGAAACCTCCAGGGAAGCGTCTGCAGAAGTCTCCGACAAGGTATCTGCACAGAATCGCGGCGCAAGGACGCAGGAGCACCGCCATCGCAGGCCTCAGCCGCAGCGGGAGAAAGCACAGACCGCAGAGAACCGCGGAGAAGACAGCCATTCTGAGAAGAACGAGTCCGCTCAGAATCAGGGCAAGGGGCGCAGCAGACGGTACACACGCCACGGACAGGGAAATGAAGCGGCAAATGTCCGCAGAAATCCGGAAGGGCAGAAAACGCAGCGCGAAAACCGCGACAATCGTGAAATCCGCGAGAATCGTGATGCAAGAGAGATAGCTCCTGAGAAAAAGGCGGAGATAAAACCGGAGACAAAGCGGACGGAGAATGGGTCTATGCAGACAGCGCAGGCGCCGTCAGCCGTCAGTGTGAATCCGCCGGCACAGACACTGCCTGCAGCTCCCGCAAGACAGACATCCGTGCGCGGAACTGCCCGCCCGGACGCTCCGATTCTTCACAAAGATGAACTCATTCCGGACCTGGACAGCGGCCAGATGGCAAATGGCATTCTTGAGGTTCTTCCGGACGGATACGGCTTCATTCGCTGTGCAAACTATCTGCCGGGAGATAACGATGTCTACGTAGCCCCGAGTCAGATACGCCGTTTTAATCTGAAAACAGGCGACTTCATCCGCGGCAACATCCGTGTCCGCAATCCCGGGGAAAAATTCAGCGCTCTTCTTTTTGTCAAAACAATCAATGACCTCCCGCCGGAAGAAGCTACCAAACGATACAATTTCGAGGATATGACGCCGATTTTCCCGGATGAGAAAATCCGTCTGGAAAAGCCCGGCGCAAGCCTTGCCATGCGCATCATGGATCTTCTCTGCCCGATCGGCAAAGGACAGCGCGGCATGATCGTATCTCCGCCAAAGGCCGGCAAGACCACACTCCTGAAGGAAGTCGCAAAGTCGGTCAAGGCAAACAATCCGGAAATTCATCTGATCATCCTTCTCATTGATGAGCGCCCGGAGGAAGTCACGGACATCAAAGAGGCTATCCAGGGACCGAATATCGAGGTTATTTATTCCACTTTTGACGAGACTCCCGAACACCACAAGCGGGTCTCCGAAATGGTCATCGAGAGGGCGAGAAGACTCGTCGAGCACAAGCAGGATGTTATGATTCTGCTGGACTCCATTACTCGTCTCACGAGAGCCTACAATCTCACAGAACCGTCTTCCGGCCGCACACTGTCCGGCGGTCTCGATCCGGCAGCGCTTCATATGCCCAAGCGTTTCTTCGGTGCAGCAAGAAACATGCGTGAGGGAGGAAGCCTTACCATCCTTGCGACGGCGCTGATCGAAACAGGAAGCAAGATGGACGATGTTGTCTATGAAGAATTCAAGGGGACCGGCAACATGGAAATGGTACTCGACCGCAAGCTGTCCGAGCGCCGTATCTTCCCGGCCATTGATATTGTCAAGTCCGGTACGCGCCGGGATGATCTGCTTCTCACGCCGGATGAACTGGAAGCCATCAATCTGGTAAGACGGGCCCTGAACGGAATGAAGGCAGATGACGCGGTCGACAGGGTCATTGACCTCTTTGCGCGCACCCGCACCAATGGCGAATTCGTCAATATGGTAAAAAAGATCAACTGGTCATTCTGAAAAAGACAGAGCGGAAAGATGCGAAATAGCCGGAAAAAGTCCGCAGATCAGCGGAAAAAGCAAATTGACCGGGCAGGTGAGGGCGCTCATTCACAGATCAGGTATTCGATGAAAAGAGCGGTGCATTGTGCGATAACCTGTTTTGACTGTGCGCCCGTACGGTATGAGGAGTCTACTACTTATGGCTATTAGCAGAACGAAAGTTGCAGTCATCTGATGTTTGCAGCCAAAGTATAGAACGAGAGTGATCACCAAATATCACTGGTTGGTGTCTTCGCAAAAAGGAAACCCCGGAAGTGCCGTATTTACGGCATTTCCGGGGTTTATCATAAAGAGCTGATGACGGGAATCGGACCCGTGACCTCCGCACTACCAATGCGACGCACTACCGACTGTGCTACATCAGCAGACAATGCATTCTTACGAACGCAAGGAAGATAATACCATAGGGGTTTTTATCTTGTCAATGTGATTCTTTAAAATATATTATCGGATTGACCGGAATAAATCGGCCAATATATTGACGGCGAATTGACGGGAAATACGTCCAGCCGGAATGCGTCTTCGTGGAGGCGGGCAATGTGCGGCAGTATGCCGGGATTCCCGCTGCGACTTTATGATGACCTCACGGGGTCTGGATGATACAATCGGAAATGGCAAAGGCTGTGTCTGCGAAATCGCATCCGCTCCGCGGAGTTTTGAAGCAGCCAGGAATCTATGGAACAGGAAGTACGGTCCGATCGTTTCTGTAAAATCAGCTTCCGGGGGACGGGCTCGGATCGACCGGCGCAGGAAAGGCAGAGTATGAGCAAGAAGGAATCGGACATGATCAAGGGCACGGCCATTCTGTTCATGATCTATCATCATCTTTTCTGCACGCCCGGTTCGATTTTTGTCCCGTATTCGCATCTCCTCGGAGAACAGGGCGAACTTCGCCTCGCGTGGTTCGGGAAAATCTGTGTCGCGCTGTTTGCAGTGGTGTCCGGATACGGCCTCTGCCTTGGATTCAAAAAATACCAGAAGAGAACCATCTTGAACACGCTCAGAGATGAATATAAAAATATCCTGGTGCGCGTTTTTCACTTCTATACTCTGTACTGGTACGTCGCAGGGATTTACTGCATTTTCTGGTGCATCCTCTGGAAACGGACCATTCCATTGGGCGAACTCATTCTGAATCTCCTGGCATTTTCAGACAGCATCAACGGTTCCTGGTGGTATGCGGGTGAGTATCTGAAACTCCTGCTCCTTTTCCCGCTTCTTGACCTATTCTTTGCGCGTCTTTCAGACAGGCGTCAAAACCGGATCAAAGCCGTTCTTTTTCTCCTCCTCTTCCTTGCACTCGGGCTCCAGTACGTGTGCGGTAAAATGATTTCTGCGTCAATTTCGGCACCGCTCTTTACCGCGGCCGAATTTTTCATGCCGGATTATCTGCTGTGTTTTGGAACAGGATATATCCTCGCGCGGTTTGATCTGGTTACGGTTAATGCGTCCTATGCGCGCTTTGATTTTCTGCTGGCCCCGTTCTTCATGCTGGGATTGGTTCTCTCGGTGGGAGAGAGCAGGCATCTTTGCGGTATTCTGTCCTGGTTCGGCGGCCTGTCTTCCTACATGTGGCTCATCCAGCTTTTATTCCTGAATGGAATACTTGCCTTCCTGGTCCTGAGCGTTCCGCAGTCAACCTGCATTTTCCTGATCTTAACCGGATTGACAACCGGCGCTTCAATTCTGCTGCGGGCCGGATATAAGGGCATTAACATGGCTGTCGGCAAAGGCAGAAAATGCAGGCACGCGAAGAAGGAAGCATCGTAAGCTTCTTGAGAAGAATCTTTTATCTGCGGCTCTGAACACGGACCGTAATTCTCTTTGAAGCTCCACTGCGTGAGAAATAAAAACAGACAGACCTTTAAAGGCCTGCCTGTTTTTATTCCGCTTATCCGAGCGGCGTTTCTTCCCATACGACTGCGCCGTCCGCATTGTGACGGAGGGTGAGACAATGGTCATAGCCCGCCTCGCGGGCAGCATTCTCGGCGATGTCAAAACCGCCGTTCAGGTGGAACCGGTCGTGGGCGTCGGAGCTGATTACGATTTCTGCACCGAAAGAGTGAAGAGCGCGGAGAAATTCCATGCGCGGATACAGCTCTTTCTTACGGCCACGGTTTACGGCGCCGCAGTTGATTTCAAAAGGAATTCCCTTTCCTGCAAGGTATTCCAGCGCCTCCAGGGCGGGGCCGGTATAGCGCGGGTCTGTCTCATCGAAGGCGTGCATGGAATCGTTGAATCTTGTGACAAGGTCGAAGTGGCCGATGAACGTACACGGGAAGCGGTTTGAGACGGTCGCTTCTGTCCGGTAATAATCACGCGTCAGCGCATACCAGTCTCCGCCGTATATTTCGTCGCAGAGCCTTTGTATTTCTTCCACCGAGCTGTCTACGGCCACTACATTCTGCGGCGCAGCGGGTATTTTCACTTCTTCCGGTGGGAGAAAACGGCCGGTGACGCCGCTTCCTGCATCTTTCCGGATGACCGGAATATAATGCGTTGATCCGATGACGTATTCCGCTTTTTTGGCTATTGCCGGGTCGTACAGCGTATCAAGCTCGACGCCCAGCAGAATGTCGATCCGGTCCTTATATTCTGCCTGAAGGCGGAGAATCTCTTTTCTGTATGCATCGAAATCCATATGTATTTCGGTGTCCATATGACCGGAAAAGCCGAGAGCGGTGAATCCAAGTGACAGGGCAGTTTTGACCATGTCTTCCGGCGTATCCATGCCGTCGCAGAGATTCGTATGTGTGTGAAAATTGGATTTGATCATAAAAGAAGCCTCTTCGATTGAATTTTGTCGGATTCTATTGGAATGATGTGGGATAATATTCTGTAATTCCCTCTGTTTGTCCGACGATTTTGCCTTGTTTTTACAATTTTCAGCTCATTTTGTGTGACAATTTACTATATATTTGTTACTATAATATCAGATTTCACGTGAACGGGCTTGCCACGTGAAGAAACGAAAAACTCCAGAACTGCCACAGGGGGTAATGAAAAATGGCGAATAATGAGATGCTGGCCATGATTTTAGCCGGCGGACGCGGAAGCCGGCTTAAGGACCTGACGAATAAGGTTGCAAAGCCGGCCGTTTCTTTTGGCGGGAAATACAGGATTGTCGATTTTCCTTTGAGCAACTGCGCTAACAGCGGCATCAACATCGTGGGTGTGCTGACACAGTATGAGCCGGTCCTTCTCAACAGCTATGTCGCAGGAGGCCGGAATTGGGGCCTCGATACAAGGGATGGAGGCGTTTTTGTTCTGCCGCCGCGCGAGAAGGCAGACAGCAACCTGAATGTCTATCGCGGAACAGCAGATGCAATCACACAGAACATCGATTTTATCGATCAGTATGACCCGGAGTATGTCCTTGTTCTTTCCGGAGATCACATCTACAAGATGAATTATCACCAGATGCTGAAATTCCATCGTGAAAACAAGGCGGATGCGACGATTGCCGTTATTTCGGTCACGATGAGGGAAGCATCCCGCTTCGGCATCATGAACACGGACGGAGAGGGCAGAATCGTCGAATTCGAGGAGAAACCCGCGCACCCGAAGAGCACGCTGGCTTCGATGGGAATTTATATTTTTAACTGGAAGGAACTGAGAAGACTGCTCGTTGCCGACAGGGACAACGATAAATCAAGCCATGACTTCGGAAAGGATATCATTCCGACGATGCTCGGCGAAGGCCGAAAGCTGATGGCATATGAATTCAAGGGATACTGGAAGGATGTCGGAACGGTCGATTCTCTCTGGCAGGCCAACATGGATCTGCTCGATGAAAAGAGTGAGCTCGATCTCGACGACAATCACTGGAGGATCTACACGGAGGATGCCACGGAGTTTCCGCAGGTCATCGGTCCGGATGCAGTCGTCGATGAAGCGTATGTGACACAGGGCTGTCATGTGGAAGGAACCATCCGCCGCTCGGTTGTTTTTACCGGAGCCGACGTTAAAACGGGTGCTCAGGTGTGCGATTCTGTTCTGATGCCGGATTCTTCGGTGGGTGAGGGCGCGAAGGTCATCCGCTGCCTTGTAGCGAACGGAGTGAAAATCGGAAAGGGCGCTGTCGTCGGCAGTGCCGGATCGGACAGTATCACGCTGGTCGCAAAGGACGTAAAGGGGGTGGAATGATATGGCTTCCATATTCGCAATTGTAAATACATCCAATGTCCGCTATCACATTGATGGACTTGAGGACTATCGGCCAATCGGCGCATTTTCATTCCTCGGACGCTACCGCGTCATCGATTTCCCGGTTTCCAATCTGTCCAACAGCAATATTGACCGTATTCAGGTCTATGTAAGCCAGAATCCGCGTTCCCTTGCCGAGCATTTAAGCTATGGACAGCATTACAACATCAATGCAAAGCGCGGCAAACTGCAGCTTCTGTTTAACCAGGATTCCCGTTTTAACCCGATTTACAACACCGATGTGCGTGCATATCACGATAACATGGATATCATCGAGCGCATGCAGCAGGATTATGTCGTCATTACTCCGGGCAACTGGGTATTCAAGGCTGACTTCCGGGCTCTTGTCAATCAGCACATCGAGAGCGGTGCGGATGTGACGCTCCTGTATCACCGCACAGAAAAGGGAGATACGGAATACCGTGCCTGCAACGTTCTCGAACTCAACCGCCAGAAGGGCGTAAATCAGATCAAGCCGAACGACGGGTCGAAACCGAACTGCAATGTCTTCATGGATACCTTCATCATGAAGAAGGAAACCTTCATTGACCTCATCAATGAAGCAATGAAACGCTCCTCGATCTTTGGACTTGTCGATATACTGAATCAGGAAAGAGATGTTCTGGATATCCGCGGCATTCAGCACAAAGGTTCGTATGTCGCCTGCATCTACGATGTCCGCAGCTACTATGAATCGAACATGGCTCTGCTCGATTACAGCCTTGCGTCAAAACTTTTCACTTCAGACTGGCCGATTTACACGCAGACGACCGATTCCTGCCCGGTTCATTATTTCAAGGGCGCTGTTGTGAAGAATTCGATGATTGCAAACGGATGCAATATCCGGGGTACAGTTGAGAATTCCATTATCGGACGGGGTGTTGAGATCGGAGAGGGCGCCGTCGTAAAGGACAGCCTGGTCCTCGGGCATTCCGTCATCGGGAAGGGTGTTCATATTGAGAGACAGATCATCGATAAGTGGGCGCAGGTTCTCAATGTGAAGGATCTGGTCTCCACATCGGAGCTTCCGGGATATATCCGAAGAAACGATATCATCTGACAATAACAGGCAATGAACATAAAAAGACCTGCGGCGCAAAGCCGCAGGTCTTTATGTGCGCCCGGCGGCGCACGTTTATTGCTGAGGCTGCTGATCCTGCTGCGCAGTCTGTCCGGTATTCTGCTGTCCGGTTCCTGCGGAAGCATCGCCTCCCGCTGTTGTATCACCGGTTGTTCCGCCCGTCTGTGCCGCGGCGGCTGCTGCAGCGGCCTGCTGCTGGTTCACGGTTGCGTTCTGATAGTTGACCGTTGCCTGATCGACTTGCGCCTGTGCTGCGGCAATCTGCGCCTGATCTCCGGTCTGCTGCGCCGAAGCGAGTGCATTTTGCGCATCCGACAGTGCCTGTGCAGCCTGCTGCAGGATCGTATTGGCCTGATCGAGACTGCTCTGCGCCGCCGCAGTTGCATTGCGCTGCTCCATTTCAGCCTCTTCCTGCTGCACGATCAGTTTTCCTTCGTCGCTCGCCATGAATTCTGCAGTGTGTTCACACTTCTGGCCGACATTCGACGGGTCGACGGTAAGAACACCCTGGTAAGCGAACGGGCATGCATCGGCGGCAGGAAGTCCGCTGTATGCACAGATCATACCGCTGTAGTGGACGTTGCACGTTTCTGTGGGAACGGTATCCTCCGCAAAATATTCTGTGCCAAGCGTTGCATCGCACAGTCCGGCAACCGGAAGAAGTCCGGACGAGGTACAGATCGTCTTCTGAACGATTCCGTCCGGCATCGTGAAGTCTTCATAGGTCTGGTTGGCCGGAATCTGCTCCATGACGCCGCGCCAGACGGTTCTTGCAAGAGCGCGCTGTTCGGAAGTGAAGAGCTTGGTGTTGTCGTCGTAGCCTGTCCATACCGTTGCGCAGTATTCCGGCGTGTAGCCTGCAAACCATTCATCGTTGTAATCCGAGGTGGTACCGGTCTTGCCCGCGATCTTGGTGGTTCCGAAATTGACCGATGTTCCGGTGCCCTTTGTGACAACATCCTCCATGGCACTGGTAAGAAGCCATGCTGTTGTCTCCTTGAGAACCCGGTGGCTGTTGGTCGAGTCTATGCCGGAGTTGTCGATAATGACATTGCCGTCGTGATCCGTGATCTTTGTGTACAGCTTTGGCTTGATATAAAGACCGCCGTTTGCGATGCAGGAGTAGGCCGCGTTCAGTTCAATGTTCTTTACACCCTTTGTGATACCGCCAAGGGCAAGGGTGAGCCGGACGTCGGAGTAGGTCTGCCCGTCGATGACTTCGTTATCGACGAGGGTTGTGAATCCGAAATCGAGCAGATACTGATATCCGAGCTGCGGAGTAATCTGTTCAAGTGTTTTGACGGTGACGATGTTCATCGACTCCTGAATTCCGAGACGGAGAGAGGAGAGACCGCGGTAGGCCTCGCCGTACCAGTTGCGGACCTGTGTGCCGTCCGGATAGGTGTAGGGCGCATCGTCCTGCACGGTGGCCAGTGTGAGGCCGGCAGCATCGAGAGCGGGAGCGTAAGTGGAAACGATCTTGAAGGTGGAACCGGGCTGACGCATTATGTCCGTCGCACGGTTCAGCACGCGGTTCGCGGTCTTCTCGCCGCGGCCGCCCACCATCGCGACAATCTCTCCGGTGTGCTGATCCTCAATGGTCATGGAAATCTGCGGCTGCGGAGTAATGTTCAGGGACTCTCCGGAGACAGTGTCCCCGGTGCCCACAACGGCTTCTTTATACTGATCTGCCATTGCCTCCGCTTCTTCTTTGCTGTTGAATTCAAGCGAACTGCCGAGGCCGTTTTCCTTCATCCATTCCAGCAGCATTTCCGAGCTGTAATTGGTGAGGGTGCCTTCCGAATTCCGCACCGAGAGCCGGTAATCCAGCAGATAATGCGTGTCGGCCGGATAGTTATCCTCGTTGGAGCAGTAGTCGTCGGCAATCTTCTGTATTTCGGGGTCCTGTGTGGAATAAATGTTGAGACCGCCGGAATAGAGAAGGGTATATGCCTGTGTCTCCGTGTATCCGTTGTTTTCGAGGTCCTCGAGAACCTGATTCGTAAGAGCGTCGACAAAATACGAGTTGATATCCTCGTCATCCGTCTCGGAGTCGATGACCTGAATCCGGGAATAGACGTCGTCGGCCATTGCCTCGTCGTACTCATCCTGTGTGATGTAGCCCTGATCAAGCATATTTCCGAGGACTACCTTGCGGCGTTCGGCATTGTTCTCCGGATATTCAATCGGATCATAGCGCGTCGGATTCTGCGTGATGCCCGCGATGACGGCGCACTCGGAGAGCGTCAGGTCACTGACGGATTTGCCGAAATAGCGCAGAGATGCAGCCTGCACGCCGAGCGTGTTGTGACCGAGGTTGATCGTATTCATGTAGTTGAGCAGGATATCATCCTTGCTCATCGTCTTCTCAAGTTCGATGGCAAGATACTGCTCCTGAATCTTTCGCTTGATGGACTCCGTCTTTGTTTCCGAAGTCCAGTCCGTGAAGACGTTGTTCTTGATCAGCTGCTGCGTGATGGTCGAAGCGCCCTCTGAGAAGTTTCCGGTGGTAATTCCCTTTACGGCCGCGCGGAGGATGCCGGTGATGTCGATGCCGTTGTGCTCATAGAAACGCTCATCCTCGATGGCGACGAAAGCGTGCTGCAGATCCTCCGGGACCATATCCAGCGTTACGGGGATACGGTTGGAATCGGTCGAGACAAGCTTGGCCGTCTGGTTGCCTTCCCTGTCGTAGACGAAGGTGGAATATCCGGTCGGAGTCACATCGATGTTCCCGATGTCCGGCGCGGTGTCGATGATGGAGCGGAAGGCACCAATGCCCGCACACAGGACGATGATGACGCCTGCGATGAGGCAGATGAGGACAATCTGGAGAATGCCGAGACCGACCTTGCGTTCCCTCTTCTGCGTACGGCTCTGAAGGGTGTGTGTCAGATTTTCAACATTTTGTCTGCTGTAATTTGAATTCATATACCTTTTTTCTGTGCAGCCTTTTTTACGTAACTGTCCGGTACGGGACAGCTGCGGTCATGCTGCTTCGTTCATGCCTTGTTCAGTACTTCTTCTTTGATACCTGTCCGGCGGGAGTCCTTATACCCCGCTGAGGCAAAATCCGCGGATGCGGTTTTGCCGAATGCGGCAGCCGGTGCTTCAGCACCGATGCTGCGGTTTGAAAGTCCTGCATCAGC
>ONGY01000014.1 GCA_900317475.1 uncultured Lachnospiraceae bacterium
TATCTGTTTCTGTTCCGGTATTGGTGCCCGTCTGCGTATCTGTCCCCGTTCCGGTATCGGTTCCCGTCTGCGTATCCGTGCCTGTTCCGCTTTCAGATGCAGAGCTGGTTCCATCCCCGTCAACGACATTTTCCTGACCGGTGAGATTGCCGAGAGAGCCGACGCCGAATTCCTGAAACGTGATATTCGTCTGATCGGGCGTATAGTTCGTCAGATCAATCGTCCCCTTCCGTCCGGTCAGCTTGGAAAGTATATACGAGAGCGCGGAGAGCTTCTCATTCATATAATCATTCTGACCGAGATCAATCCGCACATCGCCGTAGAAAAGGGTGAGATTATTGTCGGAATCAAAATAAATCCGATCAATATCGAGCTGGTATTTTTCGAGCAGCTGTGTAGTGTCAAGAATACGCTCGAAGATATCCGGGTTTTCCACCGGCAGCTTCTCGCCGAGGATGATATGATCGAATTTCAGCCCGGTAACTTCTGGAATACCGCTGACTTTTTCTTCCGAAGCCTCCACCACGGTTCCGTCCCGTGTGAAATACATATTGTCGCCGAGATAATTGACATAACCGGCAAGAGCTTTTTCATAGACCGTAATCCGTATGGAAGTCGGTGTGAGGATATCAACCGTCATCTTCTCGACAAACGGAATTCCCGTCACTTCGCGGTTCCGGTACTTGAACGACAGGTACAGAGAGTTTCTGCCAAGACCAAGCGGCCCCGTGCATACTTCCTTAATGATTTCATCATCCGTGAGCATCGTATTTCCGGTGACTTCAATTTCTGTCACCTTGTGCGACTCATATAGATAAAGTACGATACAGAAAAGAGCCGCCAAAACAAAAAGTATCACCGCACAGGCAATGAGTCCTTTTCTGTGCTTCTTAACAAATAAACGGCGCTGCCGGTTCTTCTGTTCTCTTATTTTTCTCTTTCTTTCTTCCTCAGCCGCAATCCGCCGCTGTGCGTCGCGCTGTCTCAGTTCTTCTGCGCGGGCCTTCTCACTCCGGATCAGTGCCTCCCCATCATATTCATCAGGGTAGGAAGCAGAATATCCATATGGGTCATCATTTTCTTCCGGCTCTTCCGGATTTTCATCCGGATCCTCCGGTCCGTAACCCTGATTCAGACGGACACGGTGACTGTCTTGGTATGCCGGATTGTTTCGCAGGAAAAGCTCGGCCGTCTCCTGATCATCTTCCCGGTACGCGCTCCGGTCTTCGTCATATTTATCCCCGTATGCATCGTCATCTTCATCTCTTTGACCGCTGCTGTCTCTATATCTCAGTCCGCCACGGTCATCTGTAACTTCATCGTACGAGGAGTACTGTTCATCCGTCTCCTGCCTTTTTCCGGGCCTTTCGCCGAATTTAAACATAGGCATCACCTGTTCACCCGTTCGAATTCCGGGCCACGTTGAGAACGATGCCCATCTCAATCAGCGTAAAAAGGATGGCGGATCCGCCGTAACTGATGAATGGAAGCGACACACCGGTATTCGGAATGGTATTCGTCGCCACCGCGATGTTGAGAATCGCCTGCGATGCAATATGGCAGAACACGCCGACGGCAATATAGGAGCCGAAAACATCCCTGGCATTATCCGCAATGTATTTCAGTCTCCAGCAGAGCAGGACAAACATTGCGATAACTGCAATAGCTCCGAAGATTCCGAGTTCCTCGCAGATAACGGAAAAAATCATATCGTTCTGGACCTCAGGAATGTAGCCGAGCTTCTGCATGCTCCGCCCGAGTCCTTTTCCGAAAAGACCGCCGGAGCCGATGGCATAAAGAGCCTGAATCGACTGGAAGGATCCGCTGGATGCATATGCATCCGGGTTCAGCCAGGCGACAACCCGGCGAAGTCGGAAATTGTCCTGAACATCCGCCATCGATACATTATGGGCGATGTAATAAATAAAGAAGACCACAGCGGCCAGCAGAATGAAAGCAATCAAAATGAATTTTCCATAATCCGGTCGTGCCACAAAGAACATTCCGAAAGCAATCACAAAAACGATAATTGCAGAACTCAGATTCTTCGTGACCAGGTAGATGATCATGGACGCAGCAAAAGGCCAGCACAGCATTTTGAAAGCCGTTTTCAAGTGATATATGGCTGTGCCGAGACGCACGATGAACGTCGCCATCAAAAGAATCGTCGTGATTTTAACGATTTCTGCCGGCTGGATAGAAAATCCTCCGATATAGATCCAGCGTCTTGCACCATTGCGCTCTTCAAAGAACAGGCATCCGAAAACAAGCAGGATCGAAAAAATGAAAGCCGGAATGGAAAAACGCTTGTAGATCCGATAAGGGATGTATGAAACGATGATCATGGCAACGAAGCCGGCGATCATCCACGTGAGCTGTTTCTTCAGATAAAAAGCCGGATCATATTTACAGGCCTTGCTCATGGAGGCCTCATAATAGCTTGCCGAATAGAGAATAATAAGGCCAAACGCCATCATGAAGATGATGATCATGACCAGCGTGTAGTCAATATGACCGCGGCGGCGGACAGGTTTTGACGACGGGACAGCCGTGCGATTCTTCGCAAGGGTCGTATTCCTCTGCCGGCTGTCTCTTTCATAGCCGCGCGGATCTCTGTAAACTTGTGATCTGCCCTGCGAACTGCTCAATGAATCGACCTCTTATACGTATTACATTCTTGTGCATGCTTGCGAAACCGCAATCATACCCAGTATCCCAAAAGTCCCACTCCGCAGAGCAGAATGGTGATCAGCGTGAAAACGGTTGTCACCTTTTCCTCGGACCATCCGCCAAGTTCGAAGTGGTGGTGAAGCGGTGACATGCGGAAAAGCCGTTTTCCGTGCGTCGCTTTGAAATAGCAGACCTGAAGAATGACGGAGACGACCTCAAGAACATAAATCAGTCCGACAATCGGAATAAAAAGCGGCATTTCGAGCATGTAAGCCATTCCGACGACAAAACCGCCCAGGGCGAGTGAACCCGTATCACCCATGAAGACCTTTGCCGGATGACAGTTATAGACGAGAAAACCGAGCAGCGCGCCGAGCATGGCACTGCCTGCAGGTGCTGTCCCCGAACCCGCGAGGACGGCCGCCGCGGTGAAGAAAAGAGCAACCGCCGCCGTAACGCTTGAGGAAAGTCCGTCTACACCGTCCGTCAGGTTGGTTCCATTGACCGTCGCGACCGCGACGAAAAGGAACATCAGAATATTCCCGACTAACCCGAAATCAAGAAAATGTCCCTGGGCAAACGGTATCTTCATGCTGAGCGGAATGTTGTGTACATGCATGATGTAGAAGGCAAATATCAGCGCGATCACAATCTGCAGAGCAAACTTCTGCCACGCCCGGAGACCCATCGAACGCTTTTTCTTTACCTTGATGAAATCATCAGCAAATCCGACGGCGCCAAAACCCACCGTAAGAATCAGGACCGGGATGACTTCCGTATATCCGAGAAGTGCCGATATGATTCCTGCTGTTACTACACCCGCAAGAATCATGATGCCGCCCATGTTGGGGGTTCCTGTCTTGGAAAGATGGCTCTTCGGTCCGTCGTCCCTCTCCGTCTGCTGCGCCTTCAGTTTCCGAAGCATCGGAATGACGACAGGGCCAAGTGCAAGGGTCACCGCAAATGCGATGAGCATAGGAATGACCGCCACTGCAAAGGACAATCCGTCCATTGTATTCATAATTTCCTTTCCGCCGCCGGAGCAGCATCAAAGTTACTGTATATTTGTATTGCCGCCGCGCATGCTGCCCCAAGTCCCGTTTTATTGTGCATTCGCGGTGTCTTCCGCTGTTCCGGTCCCGGTGGCCGCTTCTCCATTATCTGCTGCCGCATCTCCGGTTCCGGCCGTGCTGTCGCCGGTTTCCTCGAGAAGTGAACCCACGCCGACTCCAGAATCGCCGTCCTCCGGCACGTCTGCTCCATTTTCATTCGTTGTCGGAAGCGCTCCTTCGGCCGTATCGCCGGCAGTACCTGTGCCGTTGTCTCCGGACGTGTCTGTGCCGCCCGTTCCGGTGTCTCCGGCCGTATCCGTGCCGTCGGTTCCGGTGGTGTTCGTTCCGGCAGTGCCGGTACCATCTGTGCCGGCTGCTGCCGTCCCATCTGCCGTGGTCTGATCGGTACCGTCCGTGTTCCCGGTGTCCTCTCCCTGACTGTCGAGTGAAGCGATATCATCGGCGCTCATTGCCAGTGTGCCGGATTCATTGAGCTGTTCGAGCTCTGCCTTCTCTTCATCCGTAAGGGTTTCGGTCATCGGGATATTGAGATACGGAAGAATCTCCGTAAGGCATGCCCGGACGATGCGCGTAGCAAATTTTGCATCCGCCTGGTCCTCCGCATTCGGGCGGTCAACGACGACATAGATGACAACCTGCGGATCGTCTGCAGGCGCGTAGCCCATGAAGGAGACGACGTACTGCCCTTCATTTCTCGGAATGGTTTCGGCTGTACCGGTTTTGCCGCCGATCATATATCCGGCAGGACGCGCCGTGTGGCCGGTTCCGTTTTCGCCCGAGACAACGAGATTGCAGTACTCACGGATGAGGGAACTGGTCTCCTCCGAGACGGTCTTCTTGATGATATGCGGCTGAATCGTCTCGACGGTTGCACCGGATGAGCTCGTGATCTTGCTCACGAGATGCGGCTGATAATAATCGCCGCCGTTAATCAGCGAGCAGAAAGCTGCTGCAACCTGAATCATGGTCACATCAAAGTTCTGTCCGAACGAGTTCGTCGCAAGGTCCGTGATTCCCATGTTCTCCGGACTGTATATCAGGCTGTCGGTTTTCGCCTCGTTTGCCAGATCAATATTTGTCTTGAGGCCAAACCCGAAAATATTCTGAAAATGGCAGAAGGTCTCCTTGCCCATCGCAAGAGCCTCCTTCATCAGAGCAACGTTGCAGGAGCGTTCGATCGCCTCCCCGATTGTCAGAACGCCGTCACCGTTTGTATTGTGACATTTGATCGGCTCAGTACCTTCCGCAACGGTCAGAGATCCCTCACAAAGGTATGTCTGATCCGGCCCGAATGCACCGCTCTCGAGGCCGGCCCCTGTCGTAAAAGGCTTTGCAACCGAACCCGGTTCGTAGTAATCCGAAATGCAGAAGTTCTTCCAGAGAGCATTGAGATACTTCGTCTTCTCCTCGTCCGTCAGCGCATCCACATCCTCCTGGGTGAGATAGTCGTTCTGCATCGGGGAGTCGTTGTTCTCGAAATCGAGTTTTGTCATTCCGACGAGAGGGTCCGTATTGTACGGATCATTCAGGTTGAACCCGGGATAACTCGCCATCGCGAGCACATCTCCGTTGTTCGGATCCATGACAATGACACCGACATTGCGGGCGCCGTTTCCTGTACGCACATTATCCTTGTACGTATCGTTGAACTGCTGGAGATATTTCTCACAGATGCTCTGAATGTTCGCATCCAGGGTCAGAACGAGATTGTTGCCGTCCGTCGCCGGGATTGTCGTTCTTTCAACATCCGCATCCTGATTTACATAGCCGTAGGAGCGCCCCGGCGTACCGTTCAGAGTATCGTTGTAATATTCCTCAAGTCCGTAGGACCCGTTTCCGGAGCCATCCACAAAGCCGATGACATCGCTGGCAAGAGAATCATTCGGGTAACTGCGGACATACTTTTTCTCAAACCAGATGCCCTGTATATTGTCCACGCCGCCTTCCTGGCTCTGGTCGATCTCGTCGAACTGCTGCTTGGCCGAGGCTGCCACATTTTTGTCGATGATATAGTACTGCGAATCCGGATTCTCCTCAATGTACTTGCGGAGTTCCTCCTCGTCATTGCCAAAACACGTGGCGACAGCCGAGAGCGTCGGCTCCAGGTAGTCCTCATCCTCCAGAATCTGCTTTGCATCCAGAATGACGTTGTAGACAAGGCTGCTCGATGCAAGAACTGTTCCCTTCGCATCCGTGATGGTTCCGCGCTTGAACGGAAGTGTCGTGCTCGAATAGGACTGCTGCATCAGGACCTGCCGTGAATATTCATCACCGCTGCTGCGGTTGATCCGGATGATATTTCCGACAAGAAGAACAAAAGCAGTTAATGTGATCAGAAAAAGAAACATCAGTTTCCCGCGCATGCGGCGGTTGAACTGATGGAATCGATGTGCATGAGCAGGGGTTCTCCCGGCATCCCTTCCTCCTCCGCGGCTGCCGTTTTCCCTGCCAAGGTTATTATTTTTATATTTCGAATCTGACGCCAAAACTTTAACCCGTTATATCTTTCTAATAAGAAAACCGGAACGGTTTTTCCGGTCCGGCTCATATTACCATTATTGAATGCCCTGTGCAATCACCGCTCACTTGTCAGCCTCAATGACCTGATGCACATAATCATCGGACTGGCTGTTATACGTCACGATCTGACTGCTGTCGGCATATTTCATGCCAAGCTCTCCGATGGCAATTTCCTTAATCTCGGCAAGGCTGATGCTCGAATTGATTTCTTCGAGACGCTGATCGTTCTTCGTCTTCAGGTCTTCAATCTGCGTCGTCAGATCACTGATGTGATTCTGCGAGACAGTGACCTGGCTCATAAGGCGTACATAGCCGATGATGGAGACCGTAAGAAACACCAGCATGACAGCAACGGCTGCAACCGATGCCCTGGATGCAGCTGCTTCGCGGCGGCGCTCCTCTTCCTCAAGACGCATCTCTTCCTCGCGCCTTGCCCGCTGCTCACGGCGAAGTTCCATTTCGCGGCGTTTTCTCTCTTCAGCCGCTCTCTCCCTGCGTCTGCGCTCTTCCAGTTCCCGCTCTTCGTCATCATCTGTGTCCGGCACTACATCACCGTAGACATAGGTGCTGCGGCGGACCCGGGCGCTGTAGCTTCTCTCTGAAGCAGAACGGGCGGAACGGTTTCTGCCCGCCGCAGAACTTCTCATTTCTCTGTATTCATTTGCCGTCCCGCGATATCTCATTCTCTTGCTCCGCTATTTTTTCGAATACACGCAGCTTCGCGCTGGAAGCCCGCTTGTTGTGTCTGATTTCCTCTGCGCTGGGAACAATTGCCTTCTTCGTGATGACCGTTCCCTTTGATTTCCGGCCGCACACGCAGACCGGGAATTCCGGAGGACATATGCAGGGGTTCTCATTTTTACGGAATGCGTTCTTTACGATCCTGTCCTCGAGTGACTGGAAAGTGATGATGCAGAATCTGCCGCCCGGTGCCAGGAGATCAATCATGCCGTCGATGGAATCCGACAAAACCTCGAGTTCTCTGTTCACGGCGATACGGATCGCCTGAAAACTTCTCTTGCAGGGATTTCCGCCACGCTCCTGCATTTTCATCGGTATAGAGCTCCGGATGATCGTCACAAGCTGACCCGTCCGTTCGATTGGTTTCTTCTCCCGCTCCCGGACGATGTTCCGTGCGATGTTCGATGCATACCGCTCCTCTCCGTATTCCCGGAGAATCCGAACGAGCTCCTCCTCTGACCACTCATTGACGACTTCCTTTGCGCTCAGCGGATTTGTCTGATCCATCCGCATATCAAGCGGTGCATCCTGATTGTAGGAGAAGCCGCGCTCTGCGTTGTCCAGCTGATAAGAGGAAACACCGAGGTCGAGAAGAATTCCGTTTACCTTGTCGAACCCAAGACCTTTTACGATGGAAACCATGTTCTCGTAATTGTCATGTACGAGAATGCAGCGGTCCTTATAAACAGAAAGATGTCTGCCTGCCGCCTCGACCGCATCCTCGTCCTGATCGATTCCGATGAGCTTTCCCCCATCTGACAGGCGCGCGGCAATCTGAAACGAGTGTCCGCCTCCGCCCAGCGTTCCGTCGGCGTAAATGCCGCCCGGACGAATCTTCAGTTGTTCAATCACCTCATTGATGAGGACCGATTCATGTTTATATTCCAACGGAGGTTACCTCTCGTCTGCACTGTCGTCATCGCCGCTGTCGTAGAGCTCTGCTGCGATCTTCGCCATCGCATCGCTCCCGGTCACTTCATCCCATTTGCTGCGGCTCCAGATTTCAAGCTTATTTCCGACACCCGTGATGACAATATCCTTGTCGATGCCGACTGCGTCCCGCAGATATCCCGGTATCAGAACTCTTCCCTGACGGTCCATTTCCACCTGTGATGCAGTGGAAAGGAAGTATCTGCGCTTGTCACGGTTTACTTTCCTCGTCTCGGGAAGCTCCATCACCGACTCTGCGAATTTCTCCCATTCTTCATTGTTGTAAGCATAGAGGCATTCATCATAGCCCTTCGCCACAACGAATTCTCTGCCGAGTTCTTCCCGGAAACGGGAAGGAATGATGAGCCGCCCCTTCTCATCCAGGGAGTGGCTGTACTGTCCCATGAACATTTCTATTCAGCTCTCCCTGCCAATTCCTGCCTGCGGTCTGCAGGCCTTCTGCCTGCATCCCACTGGTCTTTTCAGCTGTCTGCCGGTCTTCTTCCGGCATCCCTTAAGCTTTCCGCACCGATCCCATTCATTGGAGTGCAGTCACTTTCGGGTACACTTTCTCCTTCATTTAATCCACTTCGTGCCATTATCATACCACATTACACCCTTTTACTCCATAAAATATTCAAAATCAGCTTTTCACACACAGCTGCAGCCATCTTCCTAAGGCAGCCCGGACGGCAGTCGATGACCGGATGAGCGCGGGGAACCTGCCGGCCGGACAAAAAAAGGCATAAAAAAAGCATCTCCCTCTCGGGAGATGCCCTCCGGTGGAGCGGCTTCCCACTCCAAACGAAATCATATTGAAAAACGTTTTATTCTGATCGGTTTTCCGGCTCTTTATCCGCCGCCGGCTCCTCAATCAGATCTGTCTTTGCTGCAATATCCGTTTTCGGTTCCGCACCCAAATCCGTCTGCGGAGTTGCTTCAGCATTTTCCTCCTGTGCTGCTTTCACAGACTCCTTTGCTGCCGACGCCGCATATGCCTCTGCTGCCGCCCTGAAGTCGGTCACCGATATCTTTCCCGCCTTTGCGAGACGGTCACAGACGATCATCACAATGATGGCGATGACTGCCACAATGAAACCGACTACGAGATTTACCGGAATCGTTGTGTGCGGAATATACAGCTGGTCTGTCCGGATATACTCAATGCAGCCGCGCACGATGCCGTATCCGGCAAAATACGTGAGCGTGATACGCCCGTCGTACCGCTTCTTTCTTGCCTGGATGAGCATGAGAATGAGCACGCCGATGTTCAGAACACTCTCATAGAGGAAAGTCGGATGAACCTGAATATAGTTCACCGAGGAAGACATATGTGCCGCGATGGTCTCATCGATATCGCGTTCACGCACCATCTCGACCGGAAGGCGCATCGCAAAGAGTGAATCCGTGTACTGTCCGAACACCTCGCGATTGAAGAAGTTTGCCCAGCGTCCGATGATCTGTCCGATAATCATTCCGTAGGCTGCCGTGTCCATCATCCGCAGGAGCTTCTTCTTTTTGATGCGGCAATAAACAATCAGCGTGATGATGCCGCCGATGATGGAACCGTAAACCGCAAGCCCGCCCTGCCGCAGGTTAAAAATCTGCAAAGGATGCTCGGCATATCCGCCCTGCTCCCAGAAGAAAATGACATAGTAAAGGCGCGCGCCGATCAGTGCGAAGATGATGAGCCAGATGGAAACGTCCCAGTACAGATTCGGATCCTGCCCCGTGCGCTTCGCCATATGTGCCGCCATCAGAATGCCGCACAGCATCGAAATGGCCATCACGATGCCATACATTGCGATCGTGAAATTACCGATTGTAATTGTTTTGGGGACATTGTGGAGATAAATTCCAAGGTGAGGGAAGGCAATGTCCATTTTTCCCATGATATCCGGCATAAAGAAGAACCTCTGTCACAAAAGTGGAGTGCTTTCCCAGAAGTTTTCCTTCTGCGGAAACCGCCCGTCAAAACGCATTCACCCGGAATCGCTGTTTTCAATTTCCGGTCAGTGTTTTATCTGCTTGTACTTTGTCTGCTTCTACTTATCTGCTCACTCTTTACCTGCTTAAACATTATTGCTTAAACATTGAACCGGAACAGGCACACATCGCCGTCCTGAACGACATAATCCTTGCCCTCGACCCGCACCAGGCCCTTCTCACGCGCTGCCGCGAGCGAGCCCTCGTCGAGAAGCTGCTGATAATTGATGACCTCGGCCTTAATAAAGCCACGTTCCATATCCGTATGAACCTTGCCTGCTGCCTGCGGAGCTTTTGTGCCCTTCCTGATGGTCCATGCTCTGCACTCATCCTCACCGGCCGTAAGAAAGCTCATGAGGCCGAGCGTTGAATAGCTTGCCTTGATCAGCTTGTCAAGACCGGACTCCTTGATTCCGAGGGTTTCGAGATATTCCTGTTTGTCCGCATCATCGAGCTCCGAAATCTCTTCCTCGATCTTCGCGCAGATGACAAAGCACTGACTTCCGTTTTCTTCGCAGTACTCGCGGACCTTCTTTACATACTCATTATTTGCGCCATCGTCCGCGACATCGTCTTCTCCGACGTTTGCCGCGTAAATCACCGGTTTTGACGTAAGAAGTGCGTATCCGGAGAGCCAGCGCTGTTCGTCCTCATCGTCCTTCGCCGGTTCTACGGTCGATGCCGGCTTTCCGCTCTCGAGTGCTTCCTTGATGCGCTTCAGGAGATCGAGCTCCTTTGCCGCCGTCTTGTCCATGCGCGCGGTCTTTGCGACCTTTGAAATGCGGCGCTCGATAACTTCAATATCCGCGAAGATCAGCTCCAGATTGATGGTCTCAATATCGCGGATCGGATCGACGGACCCGTCCACATGTACGACATTGTCATCGTCAAAACACCGGACGACATGTACGATTGCGTCGCATTCGCGGATGTTTGCAAGGAACTGGTTTCCAAGTCCCTCGCCTTTGGATGCGCCCTTGACAAGACCTGCGATGTCGACGAATTCAATGACCGCAGGGGTAACTTTCTTTGTGTGATAAAGCTCTCCGAGCTTTTTGATCCGGTCATCCGGGACAGCGACAACGCCCACATTCGGCTCAATTGTGCAGAAAGGATAATTGGCTGCTTCCGCACCCGCCTTCGTAATCGAATTAAACAGCGTGCTCTTACCTACATTCGGAAGACCGACGATACCTAGTTTCATAATCCTCTATATCTCCTTAAAAACCTTGATTTTACGGGCTTTTTGAAGAAAGCCCCATGACCGGGTGCCAAATCGGGTGCCGCGGCTGTTAAATGCGCTTCCGGGGCCACACAACTTTTAAGGCGTCAGTCATCAGTTCAATTTGCAGCTTCCTACATAAAAACAGAAGCCCAAATCAGCGTTAATATTATAGATGACTGAAGGCTTCATTACAATGTTATTTCATTTACAGGGTTCCCCCTGGTATGTAAAACAAAGGGCCGATGCGTTCTGCTTTTTCCGATTTTTACATGATCAGCTAATATGTCTGATCTTTTTCATCATACCGGTCCCCATGTACGATCCTGCTATATCACTGAGAGCAGCTGCCTATAATCGAGTAGGAGGTGGCAATCGCCTCCTACTCGATGTCGCGGTGATCTCGCCTCCGGCTCAGTCCGTTCCAGACGCGTGCCACTGGCACGCAGAACCGTCAGAAGGCATCTCATGTGGGCATGGATGCCTCCTTCCTCGCTACTACGCGCACATAAAGCCCGTCTTCCAGATGCATGAATACATCTGAGAGATGGGCTTTATCATGCTAAAGAGATGTTATTAAGTCCAAGAACACCTCTCAATTAAATTTTCTTCTGACGAGCATTCCTGCAAAGCCGGCACCGGCGATCAGGAAGAGAATTCCATACATCGCCATCTGGCTGTTGTCGCCTGTCGCTACGCCTGCATGTCCTGCAGATCCAGCTCCAGTACCGTTTCCTCTCTCAGCAGCCAGCCCCCCTTGATATGTGTTGGTCACATTGATCACAATCTGATCATTTGAAGCGACCGGATTGGAAATCGCAGAAGTATAGCTATCTGCGGTATCCTCCGTCATCGTATATGCGATCGACTTTCCGTCGGTTCCATTCACAGGCTGCGCACCGAAACTATAAGTCCAGTTCGTATCTGCACTGGCCTGTGTTGTCCCGACTTCTACGCCGTTGGCAAAAAGATGAAGAGTGATCGATGACGGCCGCATGCCCGCTGCATTATCATTGTCCACCCATGTCTTTGTTCCGCCTACCATCACTGTAGGAACAGTTGCTGCCGTGTTGGAAAACTTCAGATTCATCTCAGAAGTCTTAAGATAGAATCTCACATAAGTCGGATCAAGTGTGTAACCGTCCGGTGCCTTCGTTTCCTTAAAATAATATGTGCTGTAAGGGATGCTGCTCACCGTGATCGCGCCGTCACCGTCCGTCGTATAGGATCCAACAAACTCACCATCAGACTTGTACAATGAGAACACGGCACCGGTAAGCTTCGCTCCCGTCTGGGCATCCACCTTATAGAGCCTTACTGTGCCGTATCCCTCGTTGTCGCCATGATCATCTCCGCCGCCATTATTGTGATGCGAAGGTGTAGATTCCGGTTCAGGTTCCGGCATCGGCTCAGGCTCAGGTTCAGGAGTGATCTCCCCCTTCTCATCTACTGTATAGCTGACCGTGGGCTTCGGGAAGTACTCGTCCTTCAGCTGATCGCCGTTGGAATCAACCGGATGCAGAACAGCCTCATTGTTCGTATAGAGCGCCTGATATCCCTTGCTGCCGTCCTGATCATATTGGCCGTACGTTCCCGCCTTCTCCTGCGGATTGATCAGATGAACATCATAACTGATCCGAAGAGTGTCCTTCAGGGTAATCGGCACATTGATGTCCACCTTAAATGCATCCTGATCAGGATCATAGATCAGAACAAACTTATATCCAGCCGTAAGACTGCTGTCTTTTCCAAAGCCGTATGTATTGTCTGTGATCTTCTCCTTACCCAGTTTCTGTCCGTCGAGCGTAAAATCTATCTTTTCAAGATCATTGACGAAACTGAAGTCATACGCATTTCCCTTATCGTCCGTGCCGCTACCGATGGAGTCCTCGATCGAGCTGCCCTGATCGACAACGTAATAGATCTCCTTCATGATCTGCGTGAAATCGATATCCTTCTCATTATTCAGATACTTAATGAAGGACGGGCCCCAAGGATACAGGCTCATGCTCTCCTGGCTGGCACCAGCAATCAGTGCGAAGGTGTGATAGCCTTCACTCCGCGCATTCTCATACGCCTCATAAGATTTGTAGAGTGCCTTGTCGACGCACATAGCGTGCGTGCTGCGGTCGCTGGCATAAATGACCTTGGCATCATCAAATGTCTTATTCTTTGCCTGTGTCACTGCATCATCGTATGGCAGATCATATTTGTCACCATCTGCCTCGACCTCAGCCTGCACAGTGCCTAGATACTGGTTCCATTCTTTCGTGTCGGAAGGAACACTGCTGTCGCCGTACTTGATCTTCCAGTTGTCATTGCCAACGTGGTAGCTGACATTCAATCCACCGTCAGCATACTGCTCAGAGATAATAGATGTCGGCTCTTCACCGTACATGTAGGTGATGCCGTCACTGACAACAACAAGATATTTGTGATCTGCCGCAACAGTTGTATCCTCATCCAGCATCTTCGTGCCGGCCAGAATGCCTGCATGAAGGTTTGTCCCGGAACGAAGCTTTGTATCGATAGCTGAGTCTATTGCGGACTGGTTCTCTTCCTTCAGCTCTGTCAGCGGAAGAGTGACATTTGCCACCTTATTGAAAACAACGACGCCCACCTTGACGGTCGCATCAGTGCCTTTTATCTGCTGCTGCAGACTCTGGAGCGCATTTTTAAGCGGTTCCTTTACATCCGCACTTGTGGATTTATCCAACACGAAGACCACATCAGAACTAATGGGCACCTCAGAAGAAGGTACTGCCAATGTCACTGTGGAATCATAATTCTTGTTCAGATTTGTGGCTGTCTTTGACTTGGAATGCGACCAGTCCTCAGGTACAGAGGGCTTGATCGGATCATAACTGATCCCATG
Organism: uncultured Lachnospiraceae bacterium; assembly: GCA_900317475.1. GTDB lineage: Bacteria > Bacillota > Clostridia > Lachnospirales > Lachnospiraceae > CAG-791. The sequence goes on from ONGY01000014.1 coordinate 14,018, forward strand.
GGCGGCCTTCACAGCCAGCGCATTTTTAGCCTTTTGGTACTGCTTAGCCTCCACCTCCTCAATATGGAGTTTCTCAGCCTGGTGCGCATCCCAGCGATTCTTTTCAGAGTCGTCATACCACCCATCTATTTCATGCGTGCAGTCCTTGCCGGTTACTTCTCCTGTCTCATCGGCTCTGGCCTTGTTGTTCTCTCCTCCGTTCAGACTCTTCGAGGATACAGCCTGTACGAGAGTGACTGTTCCTGTTGAATAGATATCATCGCCGGCATTCTTTGCGTGGTTATTATGAATCTCAGCCCTTTCAGGCAGAGCCAGAACACCCTGGTTCCAGATCCCGCCTCCATTGGTATTCTGCATCTGACCAGCTCTGTCGCTCAGATCCCACGAATAATAGTCGTTCGAGAAGGAAGAAACATCCGGCTTACCATTGTTTACAACAGTAAGTTTTGAGCCGTTAAACTTCACATTTCCAGCAGACTTTCCATCAGACTTGACATGAATACCAACTTCATAGTTGTCTTCAACATCAATGGTTGATGAAGCATCAAATTCAGATAACCCACGAAGACGAAGGCCGGCGAACAGATCATCTCCCCATGTGTGCCATCCATTTCCTCTAACATTAACAGTGGAATCTGTTACAGTCAGTTTTCCTTGAATATCAATACCTGTATAACCATTGCCTTCACTTGTCAGCGTGGAACTATCACTGATCGTCGTGTCATTAGCTGAAAGGCCATGACCGGCGTTATTCTTAAACAAAACTGTGGAATTATTGGCTGCAGTAAATTTTCCGCCGTTGGATGCATTTGCTGAGCAGTTCTGCACTGTAAACGTGGAATCCTCTACGTAAATAACAGGGCTGTTGACATATCCTCTGTTCGTTCCGTCAATCAGGAATTCGCTGCCGCCCGTAACAAAAATGCCAGAGTTTGCTGTTTTATCTAACTGAATTCCCTGACCAGATTTACCCTTGGTGTTCTTTCCATGGATACTAAACTTTGATGTTAATCCTTTCTCTTTATCCCCCTCTACTCGGATTTCTTCTCCAGAGTTTCCCTGGGAATAGATGGCACAATATACACCATCATTCGAGTCAAAGGTAAAATCCATTGATGCGCCATTTTTTACGTCAATCTTGCCACCAAGGCAGAGCATCAGCCAACGCTGATCTTCATGAGCTTTAAAGGCGCTTCCGTCACTGGTAACATTGAAGTTAAGCCCATCTCCGTCCAGTTTGAGCGTATGGTTATAATACCAACCATAAACGTCCATGCTGATGGTGCCCTTACCGGTGAATGTAACGTCCTTATCAAAAGCCTTATTGATGGTCAGCTGGTCTTTAGTTGCAGACTCGTCAATTTTGATTTTGTAGTTATTCGGTGTAGCTGCATCAATTGCAGCATCAATATTGTCAAATGAACCTGGTACTCCTTCTATGGTAATAGGTCCATTCCCATTCGCTGCAGGGCTCTTCTGCATAGCCGCAAGAACAATCGGGGAGAGGCTGTCTACAGAAATGGAACCGCCGTTCGCATCTACATCCTCAGTCTGTGTGTCCGCGATCTCATCCTCATGCTCATGGACGATCTGATAATCGATATCATCGGAAGATGCTTCCTCATCGGGCAGAAGAGGAGTCTTCCTCTCGAGCGTAATGTCAACTTTGCCGTCCTCTGCAGGCTGCGTCTTCTGTCCGAACTCATCAGTGAAAGTCACATCAACACCGGCAGCTGCCTTGACGGTGGTATCCTCATCGTCAGCTGAAGCCTTTTCAGCAACTTCCCTGGCCTGCTCGTCAGAGAGCTCAACGACAAGCGGATTGACATCCTCTTTGAAAGTACCTTCACCGATGGAGATCTTTACAACGAAGTTATCTGTCTCAATCGGATCAAAGGTGCGGGCAGGCATAGCCTCCTCGCCGTCTACAGTAACAGCCTCTGTATCTGCCGTCACCGCAGTATCTTCCGTTGTGAGTGTTGCTGCGGATTCTGCCTGTGTTGCAGCACTGTCAGAAGCCTCTGCATCCTCGTCCGTAACAGCAGCACCTGAATTTGAATTCTGCGCATTCTCCTGATCATTTTGATCAGATGCTTCTTCTTTTTGATCCGCATTCTGCATCTCATCGTCAGACTTGGCATCAGAATCCGTACCCTGATCTTCAGACTTCTGATCCTCTGCACCAGCATTGTCAGAAGATGTCTGCTCATTCGCAGACTGTGCATCATCAGCAGCCGCTCCTGCATCCTCTGTGCTGTTATCTGAGGAATTCTCCCCGGAATCTTCTGCAGAAGAGGATGCTGCATTCTCGTCTGCAGCGCTCTCCTGCTCTGCTTCATTGTCAGAAGAGCCGTCTCCCTCTACATTGGAAGAAACAGCCTCTGTCTTCGTGCCATCCGAATCAGCGTCAGCAAAGACTGGCTGGGAAACTGAAGCCAGATTTCCCATCAGCAATGCCGCTGTACCAATGACCGCCAACACTTGCTTCCATTTTTTCATAACATACTCCTTTACTTCGATAACTCCCGGATGCGATCCGGCGGATTACCTGAACCATTAATTCATAGAAGTAACGATATCCTGTTGAAGTAAGGGCAAAGCTGTCATGGTTCCATTCGGATATGCGTCGACTATGTATTGCCGACAAATCTATATAGAAATAAAAAAAGACGAACTGCCGAGCGGACATACAACTTACGTCCGCACAACAATTCGCCTTGATTTATTAAATCGAGAATTTGAAATTGAATAGGACAGACTTACCCTGTCTGTCTGTCTGTCTGTCTGTCTGTCTGTCTGTCTGTCTGTCTGTCTGTACAGATTCTACGCGCAACATAAAAAAACTCAACCCCTGATCATAAGAAAACAAGTTCTGTTTAAATAAATAGAAATATGTGATCTACATTATTTTATATGAACATTGGACCAGACCGCAACAAAAAATATTCACAGTTTTTCAATTGTGAAATTAGTTAAATTTAACATTTCAACATATAGCGCAGAAAGATCAGAAAATATATTGGGCAAGCAGTGCACCGCGTGCCCGCGGTGCTTTTGCTCGTTGGGATGCCATCCCAATCCCAGGATGGACGGACCTGCCGGTCCGGCTGCGCTCATGCAGAGCATGAGCTTATGTTTTCTCCATCAGGACGGAGAAAATGTCGTAGAGCTTTCGCAACTCCTCATAGATTTTCTTCTGTCCGGACTGGATCTCCTGGAGATCATGCGCGGTGAAGCCCCCGCTTTCATTTGCCTTCTTCGCAATCTGGTTGATATTGCCGCTGATCTTTGCGATCAGCCGCCCCACCTCTTGGATTGCAGAGAGATCAAGCTGAAGGATATAACCATTCATAGCCATCTTCCTGAGGTACGCTGCCAGAACAGAAATCCCGCTAACTTCCATTCGTTTTTGAATTATCTCCTCTTCTCCCTCCGTCACCCGGAATTTCATTGTCACACTTCTCTTCTTTTCGGGCGGCAGCGGCCCCCTGGGTTTCATCCACACAGGTGCGGGGTGATGTTTCACTTTTTTCTCCTCAGGTACTCTTCTCTCTCCCTGCAATTCCGGCTCGCTTTCTGTCCTCAGTTTATCTAACAAGGAGCTTTTTCTTTGTTCTTCTCTCATTTTTTATTCTCCTTCATTAATCGGGTAGGAGGAATTAGTCCAGTGGACTAATTCCGACCTCCCACACCACCGTACGTACGGTTCCGTATACGGCGGTTCAATCAACTAAACAAGTAACTCGCCTTTCGGCGTAGTAGTCTAACATGGAGATTAATCCGAATCGGGCTAGTCTTTCTTTGGTAACAGCGATGTTCATTGCACCGCACTGACAAACATGGGCAATGCGTGCCCCGCAGTAAGCCGTTGACCATGCGAATTTCCTGCTGATACCCAGCTTTATAAGATTCTTCGCTCTGTTCTGCGGAGTCTTCCAATGTTTCCAGATACACATCCTCAAGCGGTATCTGATCTTGGAATCGAGCCGTTCGCATACTCCCTTCATGCTCCCGATTTTGAAGTAATTAACCCATCCTCGTATGAGCTGGTTCAGCTTCTGAACCTTAAAGGAGTTGCTCACGTCCCAGCTACGGCGCGTCAATTCTTTCATCTGCGCCTTGAACTTCGCTACTGCCTTGATGTGCGGCTTTGCTCTGTATTCTTTGGCAAATGAGTCATAGTAGAATCCAAAGCCTAGATACTTGATGCCCTTTGGTCTGTCGATTTTGCTCTTGGAAGCATTGACCTTCAATCCAAGCTTTTCCTCAATGAATCGGGTCACGCTTTTCATAACGCGTTCTGCCGCCTGTCTGCTTCCAACCATGATGATGCAGTCATCCGCATACCTTACAAAATCAAGTCCCCTTGCTTCCAACTCCTTATCCAGTTCGTTGAGCATGATGTTCGCCAACAGCGGCGAGAGGTTTCCGCCCTGTGGCGTTCCTATGATGGACTTCTCATACTCATCGCCGATCATAATTCCGCTGACCAGGAACTTTCTGACGATGGAGATAACATCTCCATTCTTGATTGTCCGACCGAAGATGGTCATCAGCTTGTCATGGTCAACCGTGTCGAAGAACTTTGCAAGGTCGATGTCCACAATCCAGTCATGCCCGTCGTTCATCATCTCAAGTGCTTTGATGACCGCCTGCTGGGCACATCTGTTTGGGCGGAAACCATAGCTATGGTCATGGAACTGTTCCTCAAATATCGGGGTCAGCACCTGTGCTATCGCCTGTTGCACGAACCTGTCTGTGACAGTCGGCACTCCGAGGTTCCGCACTCCGCCATCGGGTTTGGGTATCTCTACCCGCCTTACAGGCTGCGGTTTATATTTTCTTGTCCGCAGCTGCTCCTTGATTGTTTCGCCGTTTTCCGAAAGGTAGTCTTTCAGCTCGGTGTATTCCATTCCGTCAACACCGGCTGCTCCTTTGTTCCTGACGACTTGCAGATATGCCGCATTGAGGTTATCTTTGCTCAGTATCTGCTCCATGAGACTACTTGTGTCCATGCGTTGTTTCCTTTCTGCCCCTTTCGCCTTTGCCGCCTTTGACGTTATCGACAGACGTTGCTCCGGCTACGAAGTGGAACGTACTTCAACTGATTGATTGTTCGCCCCTTCGCTCCGTCCCCATTACAGGAACTTCTTCACTACTATGGGCTTTGCTGACTTCTCACAGTTCGTTGTTACTACGGCTGATGAGACCGTCTGTGAGACCTCCACGCTTAAGGTGCTCGCTCTTTTCCCTCACATATCCGCCGCATCTACTCTTACTTCCAGCAACTATTGGGCTTCGTTGCTTTTGGCCAACTTACCCGTATTTCAGAGCCTTATATGCGGTTCCTGTTCGTCGGTGATTATTCCGGCGCTCCAGAGCCAGTGAATCCGATATTTAGAGCCACCCTTTCCGCCTGGCAGAGCCATTCGGAATGAGGAGGCGTTCCGATGTACA
>ONGY01000064.1 GCA_900317475.1 uncultured Lachnospiraceae bacterium
GATGTCGGACGAAGAAGATCTTCTCAAACTGAAGAAGCGCTATGAAAAGGGAGAAATCCCTAAGAGCAGGTATGAAGAAGAGCGGGCCTGGATCCTGGGGACCGCTTCCCTTCTGATGCCAGGCGGCGACATGGAAGACGAACAGGGCGGCGATTCGGACGGGACAGAGGCCAGGCATCTTAAGAAGACTGCAGAAATTTCTTCTGACGATGTCAGTGAGGCCCCGGTCATCACGGTCGATGACGTCTGCAGGATGAAGCCGGCGGCCGAGGAAAAGAAGAAAGAGGCAAAGGAGTCCGACCTCGATCTGAAATATGCGGAGGATGAGGCCGCAATACTTGGCAAGAGAGCATCTTGTGCAGCTGTCTCTTCCGGTGCGTCATCGTCCGGGTCTTTTGAGAGAACAGAGCCGGATCGTTCTTTCATCTGCGGCACGGAGGAAAAGGATTCCGGCTTATCGGCTTCTGGAAACGATGCGGAAAAAAACACGGCGGACTCCGCGGAGAATCCGGCAGGAACCGCCGGTATTCTTCCCGGAAAGAATTCTGCAGAGAAATCGGAGGAAAGGGATAAGGACCGGGAGCCGGAAAAGCAGAAGAAAACGAAGAGAAAGGGAAAGGGAAAGGCCGGTCAGCGTGTTCTGGCTGTACTCCTCGCTGTTTTTCTCTGGCCGGCTGCCATATTCTACATTGCAGCGAAGAAGCCATTCCCGAAATGGCTGAATATCCTGCTGACTGTATGGAGTTTTGCCGCCACTGTCGCTGCAGCTGCCTTTCTTGTCGTGTATTTTGCGGCCGGATGGAAGCTGTCTTCTTCCGGCAGCGGGCCGATGGATACGCTGAACAGCACCGCCTCATCCGTTACGGCCGGAGTATCGGAATCACAGGAAGCCGACAGTTATTCCGTGTTCCTGGCAAGTCTTGACTCATCTCTGCGGCAGTCCTACGGAAATAATTACATTCTGAGTGACAATGGGAAGGTGCTGTCGATCTCGATCTGGAAGAATGGTCTGGCAACAGAGGCAGAAATGGCCATTTCGAACGGCGGAGAAGAGCTGGACAGCTGGTCATCGATGCGGTCTGCCATACAGACACTGGCGGATACGATTTACCAGGCACTTGGGCAGACGTCGGACCAGCGTCATGTCGAGCTTAATCTGCTGAATGACACAAATACGGACAATGTTTTGCTTTCTTTTTATGATGCGGAATGCGTCTATGACGCGGTAGAAGATGCATCAGGCAGTACGCCGGACAGTTCTAAATAGCGAAAAGGAAAGGAGGTGTGAGAAAAGTTGGAAGAAAGACGGGAAAAAGAACAGGACAGAGTAAATGACGAGTCTTCGGCAAAGAAGCAGGAAGCGCAGAGGACGGCTGTCCGGAAGCTCGAAGAGGCAAGATCGTCGGCCCCAGTCAGACAGGTCACCCGCGATGCGGATGTCGCAGGAGCTCTTGAGAATATCTCGAAATCACTGAATGATCTTGCCAAATACGAGAAGAAGCATTCCTTCCAGGCCAAGATGGGAACCATCGGCAGCTGGCTTCTGTTTGCGGTGTTCTGTGCGTTTTTCGCATTCCTGACACCGGGGCTTTTCAGGCTTCTGAACAATCTCAACAGCACGGTCTCGGGTCTTCAGTCGACCATCGATAGGGCAAATAAGATTGTCGAGGACGCAGACAAGGGGATGAACGATACCTTTGACAGCGTGAATTCACTTCTTTCTTCGGTGGACGAGGATGCAAAGAGTCTGAATACAGCTGTCGAGGGAATCAACACGGCAGTGAATGACGTGCAGGCCATCATTGATGACAACACGGAAAAAATCAACACGGCGATCAATGGGATCTCGGGGATTGACTATGCCGGTTTGAATGAGGCAATCACGAATTCTGTGCAGTTCACGGAGAATGCAGACAAGGTGTCGAGGGACCTTGACACAGTTGTCCTTTCGGTCGGCGAGTCGGTCGATCAGATCAATGATGTCGTCCAGAACATTCAGGATACAGTGGATGATGCGGACGATGTTATCTTCAGCGCAGATACACTGGTGAACAATGCAGGCGATGCAGTCAGTGACGCAAGCAAGCTTATTAAGAACACCAATGAAACCGTGACGGACATCGGCAAGACGGCAGATCAGGTCACGAAGACGGCAAAGTCCATCAATACGGATGCGGAAAAACTCGAGGAGTCCATTGACTCCATCAATTCGCTTGCACAGGATCTTGGCAAGACGGTCGAAGCGACGAATAAGATGATCGGGACGACCCAGAAGACCGTCGAGAAAACCGGCAAAGACCTTGAGACGACCAGCAAGAATGCGAATGATACCCTCGACAATATGAACAGTGCGATTTCGGCTGTCGAGGACTCGGCTTCCGCGCTGAATGAAACGGTGGGTGCACTCTCGGGCATCACCGGGGTAAGCACGAAGACATCAAAATCCAGTTCCGGTAAATGAACCCCGGGATATATCCCGGGATTTATCCCGGAGAGCTTTTCTTCTCCCCCGGGAGAATGCGGGTGAAACCCGGACAGGATGAGCGCCGGAGACGACGGCTTAAACAGAATGAAAACTCCCTTTTCCGGAAGGCCGGAGGAGGGAGTTTTTTCGAAGAATAAGAACTGAAGAAAAAGAACGGAAGAAGAAATAGAAACCATGATCCGGGAGGGACCCATTCGGGCGTTTTCCCGCGGGTGCCGCAAAGAACGCGGCACGGGAGTATGAACATGAGATTTTTCCATCTCTCCGACCTGCACATCGGACTGAAACTGAAGAACCGCGACTTAAAAGAAGACCAGGAGTATATCCTTCGTGAGATCACGGACATCGCCCGGGAGAGGAAGCCGGACGCAGTTGTTATCGCAGGTGACATTTATGACCGCGCGGTTCCCTCGGCGGAGGCTGTCGGTGTATTTGACGCTTTCCTCACAGGACTGCGGGAAGCGGTTCCCGGGGCCGAAATTCTTGTCATCAGCGGAAACCACGACAGTCCGCAGCGGGTGAACTGCTTCCGAAGCCTCCTCTCGGAGGAACATGTGTATATGATTGGTCTTCCGCCGATGAAAAAAGGGGAGAATGTCGAGAAGGTGACGCTGCACGATGAATTCGGCCCGATTCATTTCTATCTTCTTCCCTTCGTAAAGCCGTCGATGGTGAAGGACATTACCGGAACGGACGAAAACGGAAACAATCTCTCGTATGATGCGGCCTTCCGCAAACTGCTTGCGGCTGTTCCGATTGACCCCTCCGAGAGAAACATTCTTGTGAGCCATCAGTTCTTTGTCCCCGCGGGAAAAAGCGCGGACGAGGTCGAGCGCTCGGATTCGGAAATCCGGACTGTCGGCAATATCGATCAGATCGGCGCTGATGTGCTTGCACCGTTTGATTATGCTGCGCTCGGCCACATCCATAAGCCGATGAAGGTCGGCAGTGAGTTCCTTCGTTACTGCGGGACTCCGATCTGCTGCTCGGTGGACGAGGAAGGCCAGCAGAAGGGCATCATTGAGGTTGAGCTTGGGAGAAAGGATCTCACAGGAACGGCCGGCATCCTGACCGATGAGGAAAGGAGCAAATACGTCAAAACTGCGGTGCTCCCGCTTCATCCGCTGCATGAGGTAAAGACGCTGACGGGGACCCTCGCCGAAGTGACGAAGGAACCGTCGGATGACTACGTGACCGTTCTTCTCACGGATGAGGCCGACCTTGATATCGTCGATATGCAGGACCGGTTGCGGCTCTGTTTCCCGAATCTTCTTGAGATCCGGAGGCAGCAGCGCTTCCGCACCGGTCTTCGCCGGTACCGCGGGGATGAGAAGGCCAAGGATCCGATGGAGCTCATCACCGATTTTCTCGGCGGAGAAGGCCTGGATGAAGAGGACAGAAAGCTGCTCGCGGATGTATTGAATACAGCCGGTTCAGAACAGGAATCACTCACGGACGAAGGAGGTCATTCATGAAACCGATCAAACTCACAATGCAGGCCTTCGGTTCCTACGGGATGGAGACGGTGATCGACTTCTCCGGACTCAATCAGAATCTGTTTCTTATCACCGGCGACACGGGCGCCGGAAAGACGACGATCTTCGATGCGATCGTTTTTGCGCTGTACGGGGAGGCGAGCTCGGAGGAAAACCGAAAGGACGGAGTCATCCTGCAGAGCCAGTACGTCCCGGAGAGCGTAGAACCGTTCGTGGAACTTGTTTTCACGGAGGGAGAGGACGGGAACGGGGAAGAGAAGAGGTATACCGTGCGGCGTGTGCCGGCGCACCGAAAGACACTCACGCGCGGCGCGAAAAAGGGGAAGTCCGTGCGTCTCGTCAGTGGATCGGTGCTTCTCACCATGCCGGACGGGTCACAGTATGAACCGAAGGAGACGGACCGGAAGATTGAGGAGATCGTGGGACTTTCGAAGCAGCAGTTCATGCAGGTCGCAATGATCGCGCAGGGCGAGTTCATGAACCTGCTCCGTGCGAAATCGGACGACCGGAAGGTGATCTTCCGGCATCTCTTCGGGACAGGGCTTTATGACAGTGCGGTGCGTGAGCTGAAGAGGCGCCGCTATGATGCGGATCAGGAGATCAGCCTCATTCGGGCAGAAGTGCAGACGATTGCCGCCGGAATACGGATACCGTATACAGAAGAGGAGAAAACAGAAAATCACCCGGAAACCGGCGATGCGGCAATGGAAGCCGGAGAATTGTGCCGCGGCGGGATAAAGCCGGAGCTGTGCTCACAGGTGCGGGACGGAAAAAGCCTGATACAGGACGGCAATCTGTCGGACCTTGATCACTTTCTGGAGGGGCTTTCGGCCCTTACCGATGCGTTAAAGGAAGAAACCGGACGCCTGTCGGAGGAGGAGAGGAAAGCATCGCTCCTCCGCGATGCCGCGAAGGAAGCGGTGACGAAGGGACAGGCACTTTCGGATCATTTCGCGGAAACGGAAGAGGCTAAGAAGAGAGCAGGCGAACTTGCCTCTCTTTCGGGGACAAATGCGGAAAAGGAGAAGCTGATTCAGAGCCTGACGGCGGCATATGACATAAAGGCGGTTTACGAGCCTTTCTCGCAGGCCGTGAAGAACCTTGAGAAAAAGAAAAAGGCGGCAGAAGATCTCAGGGGAAAAATCCCGGACCTGGAGAGAGATGTAAAAGCGGCGCAGGAAGCAGTGAGCAGCGCAAAAGCGCAGTTTGATGCGGCGCATGCTGAAAAGGCAGCGGTGGAAGAGAAGGTTCGGACCGCAAAGGAGATCTTCCGGAAAATACGGGATGCTGAGAGTGCAAAGGAGAAAGCCGGGAAAGAATACAATTCGGCGAAGAAGAACAGAGAAGACAGGGAGAAGGCACTCGGTGCGCTGAAGCTGCAGCATGCGGAGTGGAAGAGAAAGCTGACGAATCTTGGAAACGTCGAGGCGGCGTATACCGGCTGGACGGCCGAAAACAGCAGCCTGAATGCGATCGCAGAGGATGCGGGGACTCTTGAAAGGGAATACAGGAGCCTTGAAAGGCTCGAGTCGGAGGCTTCCGCTGCGGCAAAGGCGTACGAGCAGGCAAAGAAAGAATTCCTCGGACAGAACAAGGAATATCTTGCCCTTCAGCAGGCGTACTGGGATGCACAGGCAGGCTATTTTGTGAGCCGGCTGAAGGTGGGGGAGCCGTGTCCGATCTGCGGTCAGGTGGTGGAAAAGCTTCCGGAGAGAAATTCTGCGGACAGAGAAAAGAGTCTCTCATCCGAGGATCTTGCAGAAGCGCAGAAGGAGAATGACCGCCTGAAAGGACTGCAGGAAGAGGCAGCAGGAAATGCAGGGGCCTCTCATGCAAAAGCGGCAGCCAAACGCAGTACAGTGCTCTCAGACCTTGTGGGGCTGTCTTTGAAGCTCTCTGCTGCTTTCCGGGAGACAAAGGCAGTGAGTGCGGAAAAGGCGGCGAAAGAGGCAGGTCCGCTTTCCGTACTGGCTGATGCAGCCGGGAGAACTTCCGGGGACGGAGAACCACTGGGACCGGAGGACCTGGAAGCGGCAGTCCGTTTGCTTACCGGGTCTTTGTCTGTTCTGCAGGATGCTGTCCGCGTGGAAGGAGAGAGGCTGTCGGAGGCACGGAGCGAGTATCAGAAGCTGCAAGAAAGCCTGTCCGGTGCGGATGAAAGGGAGAATGCCGCGGCAGAGGAACTGGAGAAGGCAAGAAATACGGAGAGCGAGAAGCGGAGCGCTTTTGACAGCGCGGATGCCGCGGCCCGGAGCCAGCGCGGAAGTGCCGATTTCGGGACGGAAGCCGAGGCAGATGCCGCATTGGACGCGGCCATAAGGAAAGAAGACGAGAGCAGCAAAGTTTTTGCGGAGGCGGAGAAGGCCGGGACAAAGGCACAGGAGAATGTAACCCGCGCCCTATCGCTTCTTAAGAAGTATGAAGAGGAGATCCCGCAGGACGGGGCGGACACGGATCAGAAGCAGAAAGAATACAAGGCACTGCTGCGGGAGAAGGACCTTACGGAACCGGAGTGGATGGACCTCGTTTCCGGACATGACCGCGGGGAAATCGAAACGCTCCGGAAGGAAACGAAGAAGTACGGCGAGGACATGAGTGCGGCAAAGGCACGCCTGGAGGCGGCGGAGAAGCTGACTGCCGGCAGGGAGAAGCCGGACATGAATGCGCTTGGCGAGGAGCTTAAAGAAGCGGACAGAGTCTATAATGAGGCAGGCACCTCCTGTGAGGAGATGAAGGAGTATTGCAGGGATGACCAAAAGGCACTGGAAGGTCTATTGGCCCACCGGACGAGGCGGCAGAAGGCTGCCCGGGATTACAGCCGCATCGACCGGCTCTATAAGCTTCTCTCCGGCAATGTCACCGGATCGCGGATGGATATTGAGACGTACGTGCAGAGATATTATCTGGAACGGATCCTGGATGCAGCCAATACGCGTTTTGACGAGATGACATCGGGGCAGTACGAGCTGCGGATGGTTGACGATGAAGAGGCAGGCGAGGGAAGAAACCGGGGCCTTGATCTTTGTGTGTTCTCGACGGTGACCGGGAAGGAACGCGAGATCCGGTCGCTCTCCGGGGGCGAGTCGTTCATGGCGGCGCTGTCCCTTGCACTTGGCATGGCGGAGGCGGTCGATGTCCTGAAGAGGATGGCGGAGAGTCATCGGATGGTCGGTATCATCTCACACGTGAGCGAACTGAAGACAGAGATCGAAGATCAGCTCATCGTAACCAGGGATGACAGGGGATCGCATGTGCACTGGGAGATGAGCTGAGAGAGGATTCACCGGTTTTACTTTGCCCGATGGGTAGGATATAATTTTTGTACTGTTTTTAGTGTTTGAAGCCGGGCAGAATCCGTCCGCGGGCTGCGCCGCATTCCGGGGGTATTCATGCGGAAAATTGTTTTTCATTTAAATAATCTCGAGCAGGGCGGTTCCGAGCGGGTTGTCACGAACCTCGCGGGCCGTTTTGCGGCGGAAGGCTATGAAGTGATCGTCGCCACAGAGGAAAAGGCGGAGAATGAGTTTGCTCTCGACAGCCGCGTGCGCCGCGAGATCATCGGACTGAAGAAGGAAGATGAGGGGAAGGGGCGCCTCACGAAGGTGTATCTGCGTGAGAAATATCTGAGGGAATTCGTGAAGCGTGAAAACCCGGATGTGCTCATTCCGTTTGCGCACAAGGCGGATTATCGGGCCCTTCAGGCAGTCCGGGGAACAAATATACCGGTTGTCGTCGCAATAAGGACCTATCCGGCGCGGCATTACAACACGCGTCTTGATAAGATTCTCATCCGCCGGCTGTTTCCCCGTGCTGCGGGCGGTGTTTACCAGACAGCGCAGCAGAGGGACTACTTCAAGCCGTATCTTCAGGAGGGAACGCGGATTATTCTCAACCCGGTGAATCCGAAATATGTGGGTGTCCCGAAGCCGGAGCACAGAGAGAAAATTGTCATTCAGCACGCCCGCCTCGTCGATTTCAAAAATCAGCCGTTGCTTGTTGATGCGTTTATGAAAGTGCACGAGAGGCATCCGGACTGGCGCCTTGAGATCTGGGGCGGCGACAGCCGGGACGGAACAAAGGAAATTCTCGAAAATAAAATCGCGTCGTATCATGCGGAGAGTTTCGTGCGTCTGTGCGGGCCTTCTGATGAGCTCGAGAAGATCATTCCGCACGCCGGTGTGTATGCATTCAGTTCCGAGTGGGAAGGACTTCCGAATTCTCTGATTGAGGCGATGGCTCTCGGAATGCCCATTGTGGCGACGGACTGCCCGTGCGGCGGGCCGGCAGAGATCATCGAAAACGGAGTGAACGGTCTTCTCATTCCGATGAAGAATCCGGATGCGATGGCCGATGCGGTCTGCGGTCTCATCGAGGACCGGGAAAAGGCGGAACGGCTTGGAATGGAAGCAAGGAAGATCGTGGAACGCTGCGGAGAAGACGTGATCTATCGGCAGTGGAAGGAATACCTCGAGGGCGTCTGCAGCAGGGCCGGCAGAAACTGAGTAAGTCGCGGGGCATGCCGCAGGCCGGCACATATTCTTATTTCCTTATGAAATAAGGGCAGGAAAATACCAGGAGAATCATTAAAATGTTCAGTTACGATGACTATCGGGAAATCATCCGTCTCATCAAGGCATCGGGACGGGCTGCAGATTATGAGGAAGCTCTTCACAGGGATTCCTTCATTATTATGCGGCACGACGTGGAGTATTCGGTCGACCGCGCGTACGCGCTCTCGAAGGTGGAGGAATCCGAGGATTTTCATTCCACGTATTTCTTCCAGTGGACGAATAATTCCTATAATATTCTCTCCCGCAAAAACCGTGATATCGTCACGGATATGCATGAAAGAGGCCATAACATCGGCCTGCATTTTGCTCTCAATGGAATGACCGACATGAACCTCATCCGGGAGCAGATCCGGAAAGAAATGGAAATGCTCAGCACAATGTTCGGCTTCGAGGTGAAATGGTTTTCTATTCACCGGCCGTCTCCGGCAGTGCTGAAAGAGAATATCAAATTCCCCGGAATCATCAACGCTTATCAGGATAATTTCTTCACGTTCAATCCGAACGTGACGGCGGACACGCCGGTCGAGGTGAAATATCTCTCGGATGCAAATCACATCTGGCGTTACGGTTATCCGGATGAGGCGACACTCGCAGGGCACAGGAAAGTCCAGATTCTCATCCATCCCTTCGGCTGGACGAAAGAAGGGTACGACAACTGCGAGAATTACCGCACGCTGATCGACGAGAAATATACCGAGATGATTAATTCCATCGACAGCGAGTGCAAGGACTTCGCGGCACTCCGCCCGAATTTTGAGGCGACACCGTCCGAACTCAGAAGCAGAATCCGGCCGGAACAGTAAATCGGTTTTGCCTCAGTGAGGATACAGCCGGCAGTGACACGGCGTGTGAGACGTCTCTGGGAGGAGAGAGCCTATGTGCGGAATCACCGGATATGTTTGCAGGAAAAGAATAGAACGGGACGTGCTCTCCAGGATGAACGACAGCATGCGGCACCGGGGGCCCAATGATGCGGGCGCAGAGCTTTATGACGCCGCGGACGGCTATACGGTGGGACTTGCGCAGCGCCGCCTTTCCATCCTTGATCTCTCCCCGCTCGGCCATCAGCCGATGGAATCGGCAGACGGGCGCCTGGAGATTGTCTACAACGGTGAGATCTACAATTTCCTCGAACTCAAGAAGGAACTTGCCGACTATCCCTATAAATCAACGTGCGACACAGAAGTTATCCTGGCGGCCTATCTTAAGTGGGGCATCCGCATGGCCGACCACATCAACGGCATGTTCGCGATTGCCCTCTATGACCGCACAGCGCAAAAACTTTTTCTGATCCGCGACCGCATCGGCAAGAAGCCGCTCTATTACGCGATTGTGGATGAAAACGGAAATTCTCCGGAAAAGCCCGCCAGCACCGGCGGCGAAGGGGCCGGCCTTGTCTTTGCATCCGAGCTTAAGCCGATCATGCTCTGGCCCGGGTTCCGGAAGGAAATCCGGAAGGATGTCCTCCCCCGCTATCTCTATCATCAATATATCAACGCTCCTTACACGATTTTTGAAAATACGTATAAACTCGAGCCCGGCTGCATTCTGACATTTGATATCGGAAATCCCCAAAATGCGCCGCTTGTCACAGGTTTTGACGGTGCGGCCGTCCGCAGGAAGGGCACGGCCGATGACCTTGCAGAAGGCATCTGCTCACCGAAGGGCTTTTGCCGCACACGTATGACCTCCCGTATTTCCATCGAGAAATTCTGGGATATTGCGGAGGTCTATAAGACAAATGCGGCAGACCCGGTCTCAGACTACGAAGAGGCAAAGAAGGGCCTTAAGGATGTGCTGATGACGGCGGTGCGGGAGCGCATGATCGCCGATGTTCCGCTCGGATGCTTTCTCTCGGGAGGATATGACTCGTCGCTCACCTCGGCGCTTGCCCAGGAAATCTCCGTGAAGAAGAACGGGAAGCCGCTCCGCACGTTCTGCATCGGTTTTAATGAGCAGAAGTACAACGAGGCGCAGTTCGCGGGAACGATCGCACAGCATCTGGGGACGGACCATACAGAGCTCTATATCGGGGAAGAGGAGATGGAAGACCTTGTTTCCTCGATTCCGTATTATTTCGATGAACCGTTTGCCGATTCCAGTCAGATCCCGACAATGCTTGTCTCGATGCTTGCAAAGAAGGATGTCACGGTCGTCCTCTCCGGCGACGGCGGCGATGAATTTTTCTGCGGGTACGGTATCTATGAAGGAATCCGGAAAGCACAGAAGCTGGACCTGATCGGAGCTGCGGCTCATGCGTTCGGACAGATTCCGGCCGGCAGAACGAAGCTTGAGTGGAAATATCCGATCCGTGCGCAGATCATTTCGATGAACCGGGACCCCGAGACGAAGACGCAGTTCGGATCGGTGAACTACATGCGGAATGCATATCGTTTTCTCGGGGCCGATGTGGAAAAACGGATTCTTCCGGACGGAACGGAGTGTTTCCCGATCGGCTATCCGATCGAGAGCCGCTACAGCGCAAAGAACTGGCAGATCCGCCGCATGCTTCTTGACATGGACACATATCTTCCGGGCGATATCCTCTGCAAGGTGGACCGCGCTTCCATGAAGTATTCGCTCGAGACACGCTGCCCGATTCTGGACACCAATGTGATGGAATATTCTTTCCGGATTCCCCATGAATTCAAGTATCGGAACGGAGAGAAGAAGGCCATTCTGAAAGACCTGTGCTATGACTATATCCCGAAGGAGATGCTCGACCGGCCGAAGAAAGGATTCAGCGTCCCTCTCGACAAGTGGCTCCGGGGACCTCTCCGGGAGCAGCTGCAGAGTGCGGCGGATCCTTCCTTCCTGAAGAAGCAAGGCATCTTTGATCCGGATTTTGTCTCCGGATATGTGGACAGCTATCTCAGGACGGGCGATGCGGGTCCGTCGACCGGTGCGAACTATTCGCGGATGGCATGGAGCTTTCTCGTATTTCAGATGTGGTATGAGAAATTTATGAAGCAGGGCTGACGGAAGGGCTGAGAGTAACGGCGGAAGGCCGGAAACAGCAGAAGGCAGCAGCAAAGGGACTGCCGCGGCAGGACAGCCTGGAGCCGGCAGCAGGTTTTTATCGAGTTTTTGTCAATGACCAGAAACAGGGTAATCAAGGTAATTTCATTCCTCGCAGTTTTCTTCGTGTGCCTTACGGGGCTAACGTACATGCTGCGGACGAACGGCTCCGTGAAGGACCGGTTCATGGGTTTTTACGCGGAGAAGAAGGACACAATCGATGCGGTGATCATCGGTTCGAGTCCGGTGTTTCCGTATTATGCATCACCGCAGATCTACGGTGAGACCGGCGCGGTCATCTATCCACTCTCCACGAATCTGCAGCGTCCCGCGGCACAGCTGTATCTTGCAAAGGAAGCTCTCTCGCGGCAGCAC
>ONGY01000074.1 GCA_900317475.1 uncultured Lachnospiraceae bacterium
GGCCGTCTGACAATTCGCAATGAGCCTTTGAAAATGGAACGGCGGGGCAGCACGCATTCAATGTCTTTTGATTGTTGGCGATGATGAGGACGCATCATTTCCTGCAATGCGATAAATTATCGTTGAAGATATATGCATTTGACGATATAATTTGCATATGAAGTTTCATGGGAGGTGATTGTGATGATGACATTAAAAGAATCCATTAGACCATCTGCTGATCTACGGAATCATTACAACGAGATATCAAAGCAGTGCAGGGAAAACCGGGAGGCCGTTATCATCACGGTGAATGGCAGGGGCGATACGGTTTCGATCTCTTATGAAGAATATCAGAACATGAGAGCCCGTATCGAATTGTTGGAGCTTCTGGCACAAGGTGAAGATGATGTGAAGAACGGTCGTGTGGCTCCGATTACGGAAACCTTCGATGATCTCAGGAAGCAGCTTCAGGTGCGCTGATGCAGAAGTACGAGGTTGTGAGAACAGATACCGCAGATGAGGGCATCCGGCGCATCATTCTTTATGTTGCACAGAATTTTGGGGCGGAGGTTGCTCTGAAAAAACTGAACGATATAGAGAAAAGCATTCTGGCTCTGGGAGAAAATCCCTATGCAGGAGTCGATCCGAGATATCTGGTATTAAAACGAGAAGGATATAAGGTCCTCATTCTGGAAAAGGGCCTTGTTTTTTACAAGATCAACGAGGGAAGAAGAAAGGTCATCGTGTATGCCGTCGTCGATCAGAGACAGGACTATTTGAATATCATTCTTGGTCTATAAAGATCATGAACATAAGAAGTCTCAGGCATTTTCATTTGCTAAGGCGCTCTGCGCGGCCGGGGCGCTTCAATGGGTCCGATGGTCATCATGCTGATCGGATTCGTTGCGATCCGTCAGTTTTATCTCTACATACTCACCCGATACATCTCTAACACGCCACAGCTGGTCGGGTTTGGCTATCCGGTCGGATGGATGGCGACCTGCGTAATCGAAATTCTGTATTTTATTCTCCGATGGAAAAATGAGGGCGCAAAAAAGACGAAAGCCGCCTAAAATACGTGGCAGAGGAAAAAGCATGCGGTTAGATTCCAAAACGCAGATAACAGAATATCCGCAAGGCGGCAAGTGCGTTACCGCCTACTATACGCTTGACTCCATCCACACGGAGCAGGATGGGATTGCATGGATCGCAGACGTTCTTAAGGGCGGAATCGAAATCATCGATATTGTCGGAGTTCAGCTCGCCAACCTTGAGAGCGGTGAGAAGGTATGGCGCGACCCTTCCGAAGTATCATGGGAGTCACTCATCGACGAGTCCGAGCACCACGATGTCGACTTCATCCTGATTTCCGGCTACCGCGGAGAAGAATTTGCCTCTGTTTCCATCGATCTCCGGAGCGGCACCATCACGGTCATCTGCCGGCCGCGCGATCTGCCCGCGATGGAAAAAGAACTGGCGCTTGTCTGACGCGCAGCAAGTTCCGCGGAAACAAATCCACATTTCTTTATCCCCATTCCGCGCTATTAACGACATCCGAGGGAGAAACGCTCGAATAGACTTTCTCCCGGAACGTTATTTCTCTTCCGGCTGATTCACAATCCCCGTAAAGAGCACGGTGCCGTCCCCGCCCTGTACAACGAACAGGAACGGATGGTCTACCGTGAAATCCACCGTTGTTTTATCCATTAGGGCCGTCGCCTCCGCTATTGCCGCCGTGAAGGCAGCCGCTTCCACTCCGTCCTCATCGGTTTTTACGCGTGCCGCGTGCTCGAGCTGCGAAACCAGGCAGTCCGTATCCGTCGTGAGAGGCGAAAAATCGGCGCCATCCGCAAAAACGTCCGTGACGCCCATTGCCTTCAGGTCCGCAATCATGTCGGTGTCCGAAGAGACATCAAATTTCGGAAGAGAAAGATTCACATCCGCATACACGGAGTCTATGCTGCTGTCTCCTGACAGAACTCTGTACACGTCTTTATTTCCGGGAAGAGAGGCAGCGTCTGTCCCCTCATCCGGAAGGAAGATCCACATGGTCCCGCAGTCGGTAAGGCCAAGGCCCACCGCGCGGAAGCCGTCTCCCTGATAGATATCCGAAGAAAGCGTCTGATGCATCATCTGCACATCAAAATCCTCTGCGCCGTGAAATGTTTCCGTTTTCGTATTCTCCGGCTCGAACTGATCCATCCAGGATGCCTTGAGATACAGTGTTGACACCAGGGCCATCACGGTGCTGTCATCCATCTGAAGACCATCCGCCGCCTCAGTGAGAAGATTTCCGGTATTATCGTTGATCCATTTGTGGAGTGCATCATTCGCCTTCTGCCCTGCCAGATCCCCGACGTAATCGTAGGTGTGGAAACCGTCCGCGAGCTTCCCAAGTGTCTCCTCATTATAGGTGATGTCATCCTGCATCCAGAGAGAATTGGCAAGTGACAGAGTGACAACCGGATTCTCTGCGGTATTGGCCTGCAGCATCGCATTCACTGCTGCCGGCAGGGAAGATGCATCCTTTACTCCGAGAAGGTCAAGGATCTGCTTCTGCGTGTCCCCGCCGGTGCACTGTGCAAGCATGGCAAGCTCGATGTACACATTCGCCGGTGAGTAAACGACGTTGGACTTTCCATCGTCTTTCAGAATTTCCTGCATTGACTTTTCATAGAACGGCTGAAAAATCGATGCATATTTTCCGCTTTCCGCCATGGCATCCGACAATTCCATGTATGCATCGGAATAGGTATATTCCTCCGCTGACATATTCGCAATTTTGCCGGCTTCTCCGGCTTCATCGATCTTCTTCATCACACCTTCGCTCGTTTTCCCTTCTTCCGCCCGGAATGAAGCACTTTCCGATTCTCCTGAAATCTCCGTCTGTGCACCGGAATCCTCCTCCGACTGTGATTGCGCCTCCGACTGTGCCGACCCGGAAGACGAAGCCGATTCGCCTGTACTGCTGCCGGCTGCGCCGCAGCCGGCCAGAATAGAAGCTCATAATCCTTTTCCTCCCGAAATTAAGGGCTGAATTTAAGGGCCAGGATTAAGGCGGGTGCGCATCCCCTGCCTTTATGTATGCCTATCGATCTGCCTGCTTTTTTCGCCCTCTTTACGCCGATGTTTTTACGCACATGTTTTTACACCGAAGCAATTTTCTTTTCAAAATATAAGACCGAAAAAAGTGCGGGAAGTAACACATAAATTTGAGACAGGACTTGAGGCAGAATTTGAGACAGAATTTACAATGGAATTTGCGATGAGAAATGATGTTTAACTGTGCTTGCGGTGGGCCTATGGCCCACCGCTTCAAGCCGGCAGTCCCAAAGTGCAGGCCTATGCAGTGCCGTCGGGTCCTATCTGCACCTGTGGTGGGCCTATGGCCCACCGCTTCTTACTTTTCCGTGCGGTAGTCCATGATTTGTGTCGTGAGGCCGTGTCTTCGGATTGCTTCCCGTGCAGCCTGCATGTCCTTTTCGCGGACGCGCACATAATAGATGTCACGGTCAATTTTTCCATTCGCGCCGTAATTTCTCGGGTCAAGGTATCCGCCGATTCCGTTTGGTGCAAGCGAGTCTCCGAAATAATGCCCTGCGCTCACATGCCTGATTCCTTCTTCCGCGAGTGCTTTTCGAATCTGAAGCCACGTATCGCGGTCTTTCTTTTTATAAAAGTCGACTTTCTTTTCAAACATATCTGAATTCTCCGATCCATTCATCGGATAATAGCTTTTCTCCGATGCGCGCCGCCAGCGTCTCAATATTTCGCACCGTGACATATTCGGTCCCGTAGATGTACCGCACGTTGTCGACGTGGAGCGTTGACCCGAGATACACTGCAACGGTATGAATTCCCGAGGCGCGCAGCATTTTGACGGCCTCCGCCGTGTCCGTGACGGCATCTTTGCCCTCGTACTCGCGCTCCAGACCTCTCCCCTTCGCCGGAGGCATATGCGTGCTGTCGTCTGGGTTTGCATCCGTGAGGATAAAAAGAATGTGCTCGCATTCGCTGCGGTCCGTCTCCGCCGCACGGATAAGCCGCCCGCAGGTCCGGAGGGCAAGTCCGTCCCGGTTCCATCCTGCGGCGTAATAATCAAGAAGCCCGTCCAGACTTTTCTGGTCATAACTCTTGAGCTGCTGCAGCACTGTAAAACCGCGCAGTGAGCGGAACGTTAAAACCCGACAGGGAACATGCACCTTCTCAAGGCTCTTCGCGAGGACGTAGGTCTGCGCCGAAATAATCTCCTGTGCGTTCAGCCGTGAGGCAGATGCATCGAGCAGCAAGTCCACCCTGCAGTGATGCTCCACGTCGTCTCCCGGCTTCGTGAAAACTCGTGTGTCCTGGAAAAGCGGGAGCCGGTAGCATTTCGCCGCATTGAGTTTTCCTTTCGATGCTGTCTCCGGAAGAGGCTCTGCGAAGGTGGAAAGAATCGTGTCAAGCGATGCCGAAAGTGTGGTGATGCTCGATGTGATGAGCTGTCCCGACTTTTCAAGATATGCCTTGTTGCGGGAGCGCTGGTTTTCAATCGCCCGCCGTACCTCCTCCGTCTCCCTGTCTGTTTTTCCGTCTCCGGTCCGGCCCGGAGCCGCTTCATTTGGCGCCGATTTCTTCCCTGTCTTTTCCTCTCCTTCGGGCGAAAATGCCGTTCCAATGGTCTTTTGAAGCGCTGAACCGGCCGATTCCGCATTCGGCGTCTGGTCCTTCCCCGCTCCCGCGATATAGAGCCGGCATTTCTCATCGTTTCCGCGGCAAAGCTCATTCTCGAGGAGCTTCATTTCATAGTCCGAATAAAGACACGGTCCGAAGCAGGCGCGGATATAGTCTGCGTCCCCGGTTGTCCTTACGGAAATTCGCCCTCCGCGAAGAAGAGAGCGGGTCTTTGCCGTTCCCTCGTGCCAGATGCCGCTCTGCCGGATGAGAAGTGTGTCGACCTCGTGCGTCTGCCGGTACATGATCTGTTTAAGGATAGCCGATGCCGTGATTTTCGTCCGCCGGCCGAAAGCCGCATCGGAAAAACTCCGGATATGAAAATACTCCGTAAGGATATTTTCCAGCTCGCGGATGACGCCGTGGGTGTCGAGAGAGGGGGACAATAACAGTCTGTCCGCGAGCTTCTTTGCACCTGCCGTGAGGAGCGGCCTTTTCTCCCCGAGGACATCCGCCCAGCGGGTCTGCCGCTGTTCGAGCACCCGCATACTGACCGCCATCGACTGCTGTCTTGAAAGATCCGTGTGCTTTCTGAAGAAGGTTCTTGCATACTCCATGCGAAGCTGCCGGAGGATGGGCCGTTCCGGGAGTTCCTTTTCATACAGGGCATTTTCAAGCCCCAGCCAGACGATAACATCGAGTTCCTCCGCACGGACGTTGTCCGAATAGGAGTCAAAGAAAGCCTGCAGCTTCGCGGAATCGAACCATTTGACAGAAAGTCCGATGAGCATATTCAGATAAAAGTCCGGCTCACCGTCCGGGCTAATGGCAAGAAAGGCCGGTTCGAAATCGTACCGGCCTGCTCCGTTATATACCTGATTTACCGCCCGACGCTCGAGCGCACTGTACTCCCGCCTTATCAAACGAACACCCCATGCCGTGTATTTTACGGCATCATTCAAACACGTCCGCCGCCGTGAGGTCCTGCGGAATCCGGGCGGCAATGACATCGCTGATCAGTTTCCGCTCATAGGTGTCAAACGATTTATTGGTAATCGTCATCTCCAGGGCCTCTCCGGAAGTAATTCCGTGCCGGATGAGCCGGATGGCGTCAAGAAGGCCGCGAAGATCGACGGCCCGCTCGGAAATATCGGCATGTTCGGCCTTTTTTAGCAGATCATAGAAAAGCCTCATGAATTGCCCCCTGATCTCTTCCTTCATGTCCGGGAAAGCGTGATCGAAGAGTTTTTGCAGATTCTCCTCCGAGATCGTCGGCATTTCCAGAATCGCAAAACGGGAGCACAGGGCCTCATTGAGTTCCCGCGTGCCGGCATAGCCGTAATTCATGGTTCCTATGAACCGTGCCGCCGGATGCACATCAATCCGGCTGTAACCGGGAAGGTCAATGACACGCCGGTAGTCGAGAATGGAGTGCAGTACGGCAAGCGCCTCATTCTTGGCCATGTTGATTTCATCCAGAACGGCGAAGCCTCCGTTCTCCGCGGAAAGTGTAATCGGCCCCGGCCGGAAGATGACTTCCTTTCCGTTGTAGGTGTCCGCGCCGATGAGGTAGGAGGCATCAACATTAATGTGGAAGGAAACATTCCACTCCGGCCGACCGAGAACGGCCGCGAGATTTTCTGCAAGGACGTTTTTCCCGGTTGCCTTGGGCCCTGTGAGAAGCAGATTCTCACCCTCGAGCAGCGCCGCAAGCGCCTTCTTCCAGATTGCTTTTCCGTAGTAGAAATAATCCGGCTTCGGAATCCTTCGCGCATATTCGTCTGAGGAGGCGTATTTGTTCCTGAAATGCTCCACATCCCTCAGCAGCGATTCTTCGATTCCTTCCCCGCGAAGGAGCTCCATTGTATCTTCGCTCATCACTTAAAGCACCTTTCCGAATCCATTGATAAACTCATTTCGTTACTCTCTCCTGCCGGCCGTCTCAGAACTGCAGGCATCGGCGTTTCTCTCTCCTGCCGGCCGTCTCAGAGCCGAAGGCTATGGCATCTGCCTCTACTTATAATCGCAGACCAGGAACATCGGCTTGATGGTCACGACCTCGTCGTACTCTTCCTGGGATACCCGCACGGACTTATTGAGCGCCTTCAGATCCGTTTTCAGTACTGCCAGCGCCTCCTCCGCAGTCTCTGCCCGGCCTTCCCGGATGATTCTCGTCATCCGGTCGAGGACAATCGGATGTGCATACTGCGGCGGAACCGGGAAATCACCGCCGATGTACGGAGTTTTTGAAAGGAAGCTGTCCATCTCTGAAACTGCCTGATCCCAGTCCGCCTGCGCCTGTTTCTTGTTCCGGGTCCCCGTCGGGAGCACACGCGTTGCCATGATCACCGCGAGCAATGCCAGACCGATCATCAGCGAGATAAGTGCAAAACCGCTCTTCGTCATGAACGCCCAAACTCCGTACAGAGCAAGCACTGCTCCCGCTGCCGCAAGGAGGATCGCCATCACCCGGTAGCTCGGGCTGATATGATCCTGGATGCGCTTCTGTTTTGCCGCATAGGCAAGCTGGCGGTAAAGGATACTCCGATTCTCAAGGTTTTCCCGCGCATCCGCGAGTGCTTCGAGCGATTTCTCCGCTTCCGGGCTGAGGTTTTTAATATATTTTGCCTCCCGTTCGCGTTTTGCCTTTTCAAGACGCTCTTCGGCCTTCCGGCTGTGAACGGGAATCTCCGGGTGTTCCTCCGAGACGAGCGCGAGAATCTTATCAACCTGATCCTCAAACTTGAAATTGCACTGTTTCTCGCGTCCGTCCTTCATCTGCACGACGAGATACGGGATCGAGCCGAACACGCCCTTTCCGGTGTAGCCGCCACGCGACATCGCGACCCGCTTGAAGACACGGGAAATATCCTTGTAACAGACATAGTAAAAACGGGATATATAGAAGCTGTTTACATAGAGAGCCTTTTTCCCGACGGCACAGGGTCCGATCACGGCGGCCGCTTTCCGGTCCGCCGCGAGTTCATCGTTCGTCATGGATGTTGTTCCAAGCAGCCTTGGTTTGAAAATCATTTTGAATTCTCCAGCATACGTGAATTTATAAATACGCGAAAACGCGCCTTCCGTTGCATGTAATGAAAATAGCGGCAGGCCGCCCTGCCGCTACCATTATTGCATTTTCACCAAGCACCGTAAAACCAGTGCTTCCGTGTTCTTTAATCTGATCCTTCCTGCAAGGAAGTCATTCTTTCATGAACCCCGGCTCTGCCCGGCCAATGCCGGGAAGAAAAAGCCGAAAGTCCGATCAGGCCTTTGCCGTCTTATGCTTGCCAGCCGCATGAAGGAAGATGCCGAGGAACAGGATTGCCACGATAATGCCGACCGGATAAGCAACGGCGGTATTCAGCTTGAGAGCCGGGATCAGGCCGAGGCACTCCGGTGCCATGGTGAAGTACGTTGCCGAGACCGCGCTCATGAAGGTTGCCGGAACGGCCGTGATCCAGAAGTTCTTCTTGTTCTGAACAAGATACATCGATGCTGCCCAGAGGACAATCATCGCAAGAGTCTGGTTCGTCCAGCTGAAATAACGCCAGATGATGGAGTAATCGATGAATCCGAGCGTATTACCGAAGCCAAGGACAGCACCGATGCCAAGAACCGGAATCGTAAGACCAAGTCTTGTCTTCCAGTTGTCCATGTCAAGGTGGAACCAGTCCGCAATGGTAAGACGTGCGGAACGGAATGCCGTATCACCGGAAGTGATCGGGCAGGCAATAACACCGAGCATGGCAAGTGCGATACCAATGCCGCCCATCGTCTGCTGGCAGATTGTATAAACAGAAGTGGAGTTGCCGCCGCCGACATCGACGAGTCCCTGCACACCGTAAAGGGTAACGCCTGCTGCTGCCCAGATCAGAGCGATGATGCCTTCTGCAACCATCGCGCCGTAGAATACGAAGTGGCCCTGCCGCTCACTCTTGAGGCAGCGTGCCATAAGAGGAGACTGCGTGGAGTGGAAACCGGAAATAGCGCCGCATGCAACGGAAATGAACATGAACGACCAGATCGGCGTTCCGTTCGGATGCATGTTCCGGAAATTATCCCAAATTTCCGGCATCGGCTTGCCGCTTGTGAGTGTTCCGAAGCCGACGCCAACGGCCATGATGATGAGGCAGACGCCGAAGATCGGATAAATACGACCGATGATCGTGTCGATCGAAACGAAGGTTGCGATGAAATAATAGCAGAGGATAATGGCAAGCCAGAATACAGAGTTCACAAGGATGCCGCTCTCCACACCGTTATTGGCAAACAGCGTCTTAAGAAGGCCCGCGGGACCAACCGCGAAAACGGTGCCGACCATAATCAGAAGGATTACGGAGAACACACGCATGACATTCTTCATCGTCGGCCCTAGATAATTGCCGGTGACCTCCGAAATGGAGTCACCGTTCTCTCTCTCGGAAAGCATGCCGGAGAAGTAGTCATGAACGCCGCCGGCAAAAATCGTGCCGAAGGTAATCCACAGATAGACGACCGGGCCCCACTCAGCACCCGTAAGGGCACCGAAGATCGGTCCGAGGCCCGCGATATTGAGCAACTGAATCAGGAAAAGCTTCCATTCAGGCAGCACAACGTAGTCAACACCGTCATTGATGGTGACTGCCGGCGTGTCGCGGTCATCCGGCGCGAAAATGTTATCGACCACCTTGCCATAGGTGAAATAACCTATGATCAGGATAGCCAGGCAAATAAGAAAACTAGCCATAACCTTTAACCCCCTCTGCAGAAATTTATCTGCAATTTAGAATTATTTAACGATGTTTTTATTATATCATCACAATTAACATTTTCAACACGTTCGTAAGTTATCCATATTTTTGTGCACATTGCTTAATTTGAACGTACAAAGTGGCGCAGTTCCTTATAAATACTGTATTTTCGTCCTCATCCCGCCGTTTTTCCCATGAACAATCCATTTCCCCGGGTCATACGAATTGCACAAAGATGCGGTGTGTACCATACTAAATTCATATCGTACCCGATATCATTTTCCTATGCCGCTTTCTTCATTCGTTTTTGCGCATCACCGAACTGCCGTGATTCGGGAGTGACCGATGATGATTCCTGTCCTGTTGCGGAATGGAAGAGCGTTTCCGGATAGTAGCGGATTGTAACATCCATTCCGGGATTTTCCTCTTATCTCACCCCTCTTATCCCCGCCTTTTTTATAAGCCAGTCATCTTTGATTTAACTAAATTTCACGGGCCATAGCAGTACGTTAACGCTGACTGGGGAATTTTTGATGTTTGATGTTTTCGATGTTTTGATGGAAATTGCACCCACAAACAAGCCTCGAAGACCCGGATTCACTCGGACGACAGCGTTATCGACTGGCCCGCGGAAGTTTTCAATGGTTTGTTGGGCATTACACCCGCAAGCAAGCCTCCGTGACCCGGATTCACTCGGACGACGACGTTATCGACTGACCCGCGGAAATTTTCAATGGTTTGTTGGAAATAATATCCCAGAACAAGCTAAAAAGTCCCGCTCCCACATTTCACAGCTTTGGTTC
>ONGY01000017.1:0-14846 GCA_900317475.1 uncultured Lachnospiraceae bacterium
TTCCTCCCGATGGATGTTTTCGGGGCAGGCCGTTCGGGCCAGACCTCTCTTCCCAGATAAAAGCTTTACAATGACTGGGTTGGTTAATCACGGAATATTGTATATAATTGATTCGATGTCCGATTGCGGAACAGAAGGCTGCAGGGAGGAACGATTCATGATTACGATCAAGGCAGACAACCAGGAGGTGTCACCGGACGGAAAGGGAGGCGTGCGTACGTCTGCATTTCCGAAGATTGAACTGGAGGCTGACATGAAGGATATCGTCTGTTATGACGACACCCTCCGGCCGGAAGGCTTCGTCCGCAGCATCACGGTCCGAAACGGCGGCCCTCTTAAAATTTCCGGAGTAACCTTTCATGCATTCTCATCGGATGGTATTCTTGAAAACGCGCCGCAGTACGGGCCGTTTGACCTCGAAGCCTTTGACGAGGTGAGTTTTGACGGTTCTTCGCTCCGGCCGGACGGGCGGAAACTCGCACGCCTCGGTAACGAGCAGGAGGCGGTGATCCGCTTCGAGATCACGCGCCCGTCGGAAGAACAGGGGAAGGATGAGATCATCGCTTCTCTTGAGCGGACGGTGCGCATTCTGGCTTACGATGAGTGGGCCGGCGCAGTCGAAAATCCGGAATCCCTCGTCGGGTTCATTCAGCCGGACCACCCCCGTCTGTCTGAAATCATCACGAAAGCCGGAGCACTTCTGAAGCTGTGGACGGGCGACGGGACATTTGACGGCTATCTCTCCGGGGACCAGAACCGCGTCATTACACAGGCCTCTGCTTTCTATATCGCACTCCGCGATCTTGGAATCACCTACGAACACTCCGCGCCGGGCTTCGGCATGCAGCCGGGACGGGTGCGCTTTGCGGACGAGCTGCTTGACGGCAGGCTTGCCGGCAACCTGGATCTGGCACTGATTTTTGCATCTCTTTTTGAATCATCCGGAATTTATCCCATTCTTTTCCAGAATGACAGGCATTTCTTTGTCGGTTTCCACCTTGGTCAGAGTTTCGGCGAGACCGGTTTCATAAGTGATCCGGCATCGGTACAGAAATATATTTCGGACGGCATCGGAAAATTCGTGGTTTTCGAGCCGACGCTTGTGACGCAGAGCGGCACAAATCTTGAGACCGCGAGGAGGACAGGCGAGCTCGAGCTGCGCGATTCTGTCCGCCCGGTCCGCTTCATCTATGACGCGGCAGTTCTGAACTTGAACGGTTTCCGTTCCCTTCCGGTCCGCATGAAGAATGGCGCCGGGATCTATACCGCCTCCGGGGAAGAGGCCGAAAAGGAAGAGGCGGACTTTGCAGAAATTTCTTTTGCAGCCGGGGACGGGGCCGCAGGGAAGCCTGAAAATGCGGACGAGCCTGCCAAAGCAGGAAACGGCGCCGGAGAAAACGAAGGGAGAGGCAGTGGGAAGGAGTCTGCCGGCTTCCTTGATCTCACGACAGGAAATCCTCTCATTGATGTGAACAGTGAGAAGGATGTTCTGCCGGTTTTTACGGTGTCCATGGATGACCTCGTCCGGCAGATGAAGGATGGGACGGAGTTTTCTGTATACGGGCGTCCGGAGGAGTGGCCGTCTCCGATGTCGGATGACCCGGTGCCAAAGCATCTTCCGGAACCGGAGTCCTATCGGAGTCTTGTCATAGCGGAAGCAACCGCAGGGCGTCTGCGCTCGCTGCCGGATGATGCGGAAGTGAAGGAGAAGATGCGGCGGCTCTTTAGGGCGTCGCGCGAAAACCTCATGGAAAACGGAGAATCTTCGCTCTTTCTCGCATTCGGACTTCTTAAATGGTATGAGAATGATCACAGTGCGGAGGCGCATTATGCGCCAATCGAGCTCCTTCCGGCCGAGATCGCGGGCGAGACAGAATACTTCCCGGAGGACGGCGCCCGGGAGGCAAAGCCGTCCGCAAGGAATGACATGTCGGTAAGACTCGCCGGGACAAAGCCGATTTTCAACCGGTCTCTCCTTAGGATGCTGCGCGGGACATTCGGAATTTCCCTCGAAAGGCCGCTGGGAACATCCGGGCAGAATATCTCGGATGCCGTAGAAGAGGTCCGCCAGGCGGTATTCAACATGAAGCGCTGGGAGGTTCTTGACTTTGTCTGCGTCGGCAATTTCCCGGCGGACAGAGAAGCGCTGTATTTCGACCTCGAAGAAAAGAAGAGCAGGACCGGGAGTCTGTTTTCAAAGACAATGACTGATGAAGTCAAAACAGCACACGCCGGGGCTGAAAGCGAAAGCGCGGACTCTCATCTTTATCCGATTCTCATGGATTCAGAGGAGAGGAGCGCCGCACGCGCAATTCTGGACGGGGAGAGCTTCCGTTACTCCGGTGCGCCCGGTACAGGGAAGACCGAAACACTTACAGCGGCTGCAGCATCGGCCATTTCAGAGGGACAGAGGATCCTTTACGTCTCCAAAAAACCCGGAGTCCTGAAGGAAGCAAGAAAGCGATTCCGCGCTCTCGGGGTGGAACGATTCGTGCTCGACGTCATTCCGGGTGAGAAACCGGGCACCGGCGGGACTAAGATGCAGAGAGCGGATGCGGATCTGATCTCGGGAATTCTGCGCCGAAGGCTCTCCGAGGGCCTTGCCGCGGCAGAAAATCCGGCGGTGCAGGGACACATCCGCAGGGATCGGCAGGAGGAGATCAGCAAAGCCTCGTCGGCGGCCGAAGCCGGCAGGACTGCTCACAAGATCCGGCATCGAAGAGAAGGAAAAGCTGGCGGAGAGTCTGATCCGGGCAGCGGAAGATGCAGGAGCCGGACCGGAAAGTGAGCTTCTGGGCGTCACAGAGGACTCGTACGATGAAAATTCGAAGGACGAGGTCCTCACAGCAGCCGATCGACTGAGTGAGTCATTAGAAGGCCTGAAGGCTGCCGCGACAAAACTGGATGAAGCACTGGCAGGGAATGGCCTGCCGGAAGCGGCTGAAGATTACAGTGCCGCAAAGAATCTTGCGGACAAGCTCTCCGCGTTTGAAGGAATCCCGACGGCGATGATTTTTGCAGATCCGGCCGATCTTTATATCAGGAACATCCGCGAGATGTGCGAGGCAGACCTCAAGGCGGACGAGATCCGTGACAGCCTCAGCATGGGCGCCGACGGCACAGGTTTTGACGAAGGATTCTTCACGCTCGACGGTGACGCGCTCAAGAATCAGTGGGATGAGGCTGAGTCCAAATTCGTGCTGGCGAAGTCTTCGGATCAGAACAAGGTGCTCCGCGCTCTTCAGCAGCATTCAAGGAGCAGAATCGGCAGGGAGAGTGTTCCGGCAGTTCTCTCGCAGCTTATCCGCTGCCGGGAGGCGAGAAAGAACGCAGATGCCCTGAATGACCTGTATCTCGAGGATCTTGGCGGGGAGTATAAGAATCCGGCCGCTGTCGACTGGCAGAAGCTCAAAAGCCTCTCTGACAGGGCAATCCGCGCGGATAATGCACTTGATTCCGAAGAGGGCGGCAAAGAGCTCCGTATGAAGCTCTCGGAAGATCCGTCAAAACTTTCGGAAGTCCTTCAGGCCGCCGCAGGATTCCGGGATGCTTTTGATAAGGAAAAGGAAGCAGAGGAAAAACTTTCGGCATATGTGAGTTTCGGCCGCGGAGGTCTTGGAAGCGGCAGAGATTTTGCAGATGCATGCTCTGGGATCTGCAGGGGAATCAGGGATAATATCGATCAGCTTCCGGCATGGTCGAGGTGGAATGCGCAGAAGAAGGAAGCAGAGGAGTCCGGGCTCGGGGCGCTCACGGATGCAGTCTTGAAGGGAAGTGCAGAAACGGGAGAGCTTCTGCCTTCGTTCCGGAAGGGACTTCTTGCCGCGCTGATTAAAAATGTCGTATCCTCCTCTCCGGCCCTTGTCGGGTTTACCGGTGAAGATTTCACAGATACGTTACATGCTCTTTCAAAAGAGCTGGAAGCCCAGGCAGAAGACGACAGGAAAGAAATCGCGGTGCGGCTTGAGCGGAAAATCCGGGATGCCAGGGCTAAAGACAGTTTTGCGACCGATGCAGTTGCGCTCCGCCATGCACTGCGGAACGGAAATGCGTCCGGGACCGGCGTTCTTCTAGGAAGCGCACCGGAGCTTGTGAAGACGCTTTTCCCCTGCGTGCTGACGACACCGGCAGCTGCCGTGAGAATGCAGATCGATACAGGTTTTGACGCCGTGCTGATGGACGATGCAGACGACTTCGAAGCTTCGGACATTCTGTCGATGGCGGTCCGTGGGAAGAGTGCCGTCATCGTGTCGGAGGCAGACCCCGCAGGGACAGGGCTTCCTGTACGCCGCGCCGGATTCTATAAACAAAAAAATGAAGGCAGGGCCGCTGCATTTATCAATTGCGAATTCCGCGGAAACCAAATGCGCATTATCCCGTGTCCGGGAAGAGACGAGGACGCAGTCGCGTTCGTCAAAGTTCATGGCTCCGCGGATGAAAAGGCGGACGGAACGAATCCGGCTGAGGCAAAGGCTGTAATCCGTGAGATTATTCGGAGAGCCGTGACACCGGATTTCCGGGATGAAACGGTGGCTGTGTGTGCGCTGACGCGCGGACAGAGAGATCTGATCGAGGATCTCTTTTACGCGGAGCTGCGAAAGGATCAAGATCTCTGCGCCTGGTACCGCGGCGGGGAGAAGAGACGTGTCTTTTTCGGAACACCTTATGATCTTGCGGGAACCGTGAAGGATGCGGAGATTCTCTCGGTTGTTTTCTGCCCGGACGAGGAGGGAAATGTCCGGTGTGACAGAGGTATTCTGGCGGAGGAGAACGGCAGAGTGCTCTTTGAGACAGCGATCACCCGCGGCACACGTTCGCTCGCCGTCTTCTCCTCCATCGATCCAGATGTATGGGATCCGGAGAAACCGGGGCCTGCCGGGGATACAGCCGAATCGGCAAAGACAGATGCAGAAAAGTCAGCGCATTTCCGCTTATCCGGAGAGAAAGATGACGAAGGGAGCATCCCGGCGGCGAAGCTTCTTTATGATTTCCTCCGCTTTGTCAAGGATGAGGCCAGGAAAGGCCGTGCGCAGACGGAGCGCGGACAGATCTTCCGCGGTCCGTCTGGCGCGGGACAGGAGAAAGAAGTGCCGGACGGCATTCTGAACTGCCTTAAGGAGGAATTCTCCCGCGAAGGTTTCCGGACGGAATCAGATTACGGCTGGCCGGTTTTCACAATCGACCTTGCAGCGGCCGAAGAAAGCGGGGAGAGTGCGCCTGTGGCGGTTCTGTCAGACGGACCGGACGGTGTTTTGACGAGGACGTCGAAGGACATTAGAGACGCAGATTTTGCAGTACGGCGTCTTATGGAAAACGGATGGCAGGTTCAAACGGCCTTCACGATGGACTT
The DNA here is from genome assembly GCA_900317475.1 of uncultured Lachnospiraceae bacterium. Taxonomy (GTDB): domain Bacteria; phylum Bacillota; class Clostridia; order Lachnospirales; family Lachnospiraceae; genus CAG-791. The sequence continues at coordinate 5,351 of ONGY01000017.1, forward strand.
CTGGAACAGCCGGGAGAAGACCGTGAGAAAAATTCTGGCGGCGGCATCCGCTGGGAACACCGCAGTGGCTGTCGAGGCGGGAACAGCGGAAAATCAGGCTGAAGAGCAGTCTTCCGTGACTGCGAAAGACGAAAAGCCGGCATACATGCCGGCATACATGCCGGCAGATATTCCTGCAGAAGAGAATGAGGGAACAGAAAAGCAGAAAGAGCCCGCAGGGGATACTGCCCCGGCCAATGAAACATCCGAAAAGACGGCGGAAGATATTGCCGCATCAGACGGAGAAGCCTTGGAGAAGACGGCTGATTCTGACCTTGGAGATGCTGCGTCTGCGTCCGGGGAGGAAGCAGTAGATACAGACGCGCTTCATGGCACATCGGAGGGAACAACGGAGAATACGGCAGAGAATACAGCCGAGGCCAATGATACCTCTGAGAAATCAGCCGACGATACAGCCGCGTCCAATACGGCGGCCGGAGAGACTTCGCAGGATAATACCGCCGCGGAGAATGCTTTCCGGGGAGTTTCTGCACCGGACGCAGCAGAGTCAATCGATTTGGAAGACGGCGGGGTTCCTTATTCGGCAACGGTCCTTCCTGTCGTGAAGATGACGACGTCTGAATTTGCAGACCCCGCGAGTGAGAAGATCATCTGGGATTATCTTGCGCGGATTCTTGAGCACGAGGCACCGATTTCGGAAGAACTGCTGATAAAGAGAGTTCTCGCGGGCTTCGGCCTCACACGGATCGGGAACAAGGTAAAGCATCAGGTCCTTGATATTCTGCAGTCGAAGAAGGTCTTCTGCACGGCCGAGAGCGGGACGCGGTTTTATTGGGCTGAGGGCCAGAAACCGGAGGATTACACGGGTTTCAGGACATCCGGTTCCGGAAACAACAGGCGCGATGTGGCGGATGTTCCGATGGAAGAGGCAAGAAATGCGGTCGTGTCTGTTCTGTCTTCCGGTATTGCGATGAAAGAAGAGGACCTGTGTTCAGCGGCGGCTGATGCACTCGGCTATAAGACGATGAGAGAATCCATTTTCCTCCGCATGGAGAAGGGTATCACGCTTGCAAATGAGGAGGGGCGCATCCGGCAGAATATCGCACACCGTTGGGTCATCGCCGGCAGCAGGTAAGAGGGACGGATACAGACCGCAGGTATTGACAGAATTTCAGATAAATCATTTAATATCAATCAGATAGGCTTTATAACTTATGAGGGCCGCTGTAATGCGGCGGAAAGGAAACAATGAAAAACAACAATGTCAGGAATGTAGTTGCGATCGGTATCGGCACAGCACTGTACGTCGTGCTGAGCTTTATTTACATCCCGCTCGGAGCAATTCCGAACACCGGACTGATGCCGTCTCTTTCAATCATCGCATTTTTCTCGGCAGTCTTCGGACCGGTTGTCGGTGCTGCAATCGGACTCATCGGTCAGCTGATCTACTCCCTTATCACCGGCGGTGTCTGGTGGAGCTGGCTGTTCCCGATGGCAATCCCGGCGATTGCGATCGGTCTTTTCAAGGGCAAATACAATGTCAAAGAAGGCGGTTTTGGCGGCAGGCAGATCGCGGTCTTTAACATTGCCCAGGTCATCGGCAACGCCATCGCATGGGCATTCCTTGCACCGGTCCTCGACATTCTGATTTACAGTGAGCCCGCAAACAAGGTATTCCTGCAGGGCATCGGTGCATTCGTCGGCGATATCATTGTCATGGGTGTTCTCGGAACAATTCTTCTGGCTGCATATTCCAAGGTGTCCGGAAAATCTGCCGGTCTGAAGAAGGAAGACTGATTCCTTACTATCTGCTTATTGGGCCGCATCGGTTATGAACCGGTGCGGCTTTGTCTTTGACCGCCCGAAAAGAAGGGCAGAGGACGGCTGAGAACGGATCCGGAGACGGAAAGGTTCTTAAAGCCGCCCGGCTGTTATGAGAGCAGTCATTCATCCGGATGGAGCAGCCCGATGAGAAAATCAGATGAACCGATCATCGAATTCAAGAATTTTACATTCCAATATAAGTCGCAGAGCGAGCCTTCCTTATTCGACATTAATCTCCGGATTTATCCGGGCGAGAAAATCCTGATCGCAGGGCCTTCCGGATCAGGGAAATCGACGCTGTCGAATTGTATTAATGCACTGATTCCGCAGGCATACGAGGGCACCATCACCGGGACGCTCACCGTTGACGGCAAGAATCCGGCAAAGGAAGGCATTTTCGGGATGTCCAAGTCGGTCGGAACTGTGCTGCAGGACACGGACGGCCAGTTCATCGGGCTCACCGTCGGCGAGGACCTTGCTTTTGCACTCGAGAATGATGCGGTGGAGCAGGATGAAATGAAGCGCCGTGTGGCGGAAGTGGCCGATGTAGTAGATGTGCAGAAGCTGCTGGACCATGCGCCGAATGAGCTCTCCGGCGGACAGAAACAGCGCGTGTCGCTCGGCGGCGTGCTGGTCGACAATGTGCGGATTCTCCTCTTCGACGAGCCTCTCGCCAATCTTGACCCGGCGACCGGAAAGAAGACCATTGCGCTGATCGATGACATCATGAAGGTAAAGGATGTCACGGTGGTCATCATTGAGCACCGCGTCGAGGACGTGCTGTACCGGGATGTCGACCGGATTATCGTCGTCAATGAGGGGCGCATCGCGGCAGATATGAAGCCGGATGATCTGCTCGCCGGTAATATTCTGAATGAGCAGGGAATCCGCGAGCCTCTTTACGTCACCGCCGTGAAATATGCGGGCTGCACCATTGATCCGAAAGATAAGCCGCAGCACATCGAAACGATGAATATTGCACCGTACCGCGAGAAACTGCGCGCCTGGTTTGAGAAGGCTCCCGCTCCGGACCGGACGAATAACAACCCGCCGGTTCTGGAGATAAAAGACCTGAAATTTTCCTATACTCCCGACGAACCGACGCTGAGGGGGATATCGCTCACTCTGAGAAAGGGCGAGATGGTCTCGCTGGTCGGAAGGAACGGTGCCGGAAAGTCGACGCTTGCGGCCCTGATCTGCGGATTCCTGAAGCCGGACAGCGGAACGATCCTGCTTGACGGAGAGGATATCTCGCCTCTGTCCATCAAGGAGCGCGGCGAGAAAATCGGCTTCGTCATGCAGAGCCCGAATCAGATGATCAGCAAGCCGATGATCATCGATGAAGTCGGCCTCGGCCTTTCGGTCCGCGGCTTCCCCGCAGAAGAGGTCCGGAAGAGAAGCGAGGATGTGCTGCGGATATGCGGCCTCTATCCAATGCGGAACTGGCCGGTTTCTGCCCTCAGCTTCGGGCAGAAAAAGCGCGTTACAATCGCCTCTATTCTGGTCATGAATCCGGAACTCATCATCCTCGATGAGCCGACAGCGGGACAGGATTTCCGGCACTACCGCGAAATCATGGAGTTTTTGCGTGATATCAACCGGAAAACCGGTGTCACAATCCTCATGATCACGCACGATATGCATCTTATGCTTGAGTACACGGATCGTGCCATTGTTATCACAAACGGGCAGCTCATCTGCGATGACACGCCGGCCCGCGTTCTCACCAACGACGCGATCGTGGATGAGGCAGACCTGAAACGCACGTCGCTTCATGACCTCGCTGTGAAGTGCGGAATTGAAGAGCCCTCCGAATTTGTCGACCGATTTATCGAATACGAGCGGTCAAAATTCGCGAAAGAAGGGAGATCATCCGAATGAAGCTTCTCACCTATACAAAACAGGACACGTTTGTTCATCACCTGAGCGGAGTGACAAAGTTATTTTTCTTCCTTCTGTGGTGTGTTGTGAGCGGTCTTACCTATGACACACGGGTTCTGGCGGTTATGATTGCCGTGAGTATGTGGGTTATCTGGGATTCGCGAGCGAAATGGGAACAGTTCGCGGGCATCGCGAAGCTGATGGCGTTCTTCATGATTATCAACGTCGTCTGCATTTTCTTCTTCTCTCCTTATATAGGATGTGAAATCTATAATTCGCGGACGGACCTTCTTCATCTGTTCGGAAATTACACGATCACGGCTGAGCAGCTGTTTTACTCGCTGAATGTCATGATGAAGTATTTCACGATCGTTCCCTCGGCATTTGCTTTTATGGTTTCGACGGACCCGAGTGAATTCGCGGCGTCTATGAACGGCGTCGGCATCAAATACACTGCGGCATATTCGGTTTCCATCGCGCTGCGCTATATTCCCAATGTCCAAAGCGATTACCGCCGCATCAAGAATGCACAGGAGGCGCGCGGCATCGAGATGAGCGGCAAAGCAAAGCCGATCGAACGGCTGAAGAGAACGTCGAGCATTATTTTCCCGATGCTCTTCTCCTCCATGGACCGGATCGATGTCGTTTCCAACGCAATGCAGCTCCGGGGCTTCGGCAAGAAGAAAAAACGCACATGGTATGCGGGTGTGCCCCTCTCGAGGGCCGATAAAACCGTGATTGTCCTGTGCATTGCCTTCAGCGCAGCTGCACTGTGGCTGACGTTCTATGATGGAAACCGGTTCTACAATCCTTTTCAGTAATATCATCGGTAAGCGTTAAACAGCAGCAGTGATGCACGCGTCAGCAAACGCATGGCGTATGCACCAGATGCCGCATTCGGCAAAACCGCATTCGCGGATTTTGCCTCACGGGGTATAAAGATGTCAGAAAAGATGGATATTGTTCTGCAGTCAGATTTCGGTTTATCGACCGGATACGTTGCTTCAATGTATGGAGTCATCCGCTCTATTGACAAAGAAATTGCTGTCTATGACCTGAATCATGAAATCCGTCCGTTTGATATGAAGCAGGCATCCCAGATGCTCGCGGCAACTGTAAAGTACTGGCCGGCGGATACGGTGTTTGTATCTGTCGTCGACCCGGGCGTCGGGACGGCCCGCATCCCCTGTGTGGCTGAACTGAAGAGCGGTCAGTATATCGTGACACCGGACAACGGAACGCTGACGGATGTGGCGGGTCAGATTGAAGCGGTCAGAAAGATTGATGAGAAGTACAACCGCCGGCCGGGCAGTGAAGGAGAGAGTACCTTCCACGGGCGGGACATCTTCGCGTACTGCGCGGCAAAACTGGCTTCCGGCATCATTCGTTTTGACGGGGAAGGTGCGAGCGGCGTGGGAGAGGCATACCCTGTTTCGAAAATCGTGAAATACAGCCGTGTGAAGCCGGAGATTACACAGGGCAGGGTCTGCTGCGTTATTGAGAATTATGAGGCGAATTTCGGCGGAATCGCACTCGGCGTCACGGCGGAGGAATTCGCGGGCACCGGGATGAAGTACGGGGACAGCACACGCATTACGATTTCAAAAGAGGGAGACGTGCTGTACGAGGACACCGTGCTTTACGGTGCATCGTTCGGCTCGGTCGGGATCGGCGAGCCGATTCTCTACCATGGGAGCACGGGGCCTTACATGTTCCTCAGTCTCAATAAAAAGAGCTTCGTGGGAGAATATCTGACGAGCCTTACCCGGATCGGAGAGGATTTTGCGGAGTACAGAGTCAGAATCCAAAAGATCGAAAGCAGGTGACGAAATACGTCCGGGAACCTGAAAACGGCAATACCGGTAAGAGGAGATTTCCGGATCTCTCCAGAGAAGAATGTCTCCGGAGAGAATGAATAGAAGGACGGCAGGATCGAAGGGCCGCCGCAGCTTATTGGAAGCTGCGGCGGCCCTTTTCGGATGCATTTTGACGAAAAATTTAAAATAATACAAAATATATGTTGACTAGCTGTTCTAGTAGTGATATAACAAATAATCGAAGAGAGGAGATAAGGAAAGGGATCAGAAGAGAGGCAAGGTTCCTGAAGAGAACCGGATTTCTTCCGGAAGGGGTTCCGGCAGTCCCGATCCGATATCTTCTGAAAATTGAATTGTTTCCGTCCGGCGAGGATGGATGTACAAAGGAGGATGTGTATTATGTTTATGCCTATGATCTGGAGTGGTAACAGTGATGATTTCTTTGATGATTTCAATAAGTCCTGGGATGAATTTGACAGGGCCGCAAATCGTTTCTTCGGAAACGGTGAATTGATGCCGGCTGAGAACAGGGCAATGAAGACCGATGTCATTGAAGAAGACAAGGATTATAAACTCAAGGCTGATCTGCCCGGCTTCAAGAAGGAAGATCTGCATGTTGAGATGAATGACGGTGTCCTCACGATCTCCGCTGAACACGAAGACAAGAAGGACGAGAAGAACGCGGAAGGCAAGTATATCCGCCGCGAGCGCAGGACTTCTTCGTACAGAAGAAGCTTCAGAGTTGACAAGAACCTGAAGCCGGAAGACATCTCCGCGAAATACGAGGATGGCGTTCTCACGCTGACGATTCCGAAGAAGGAAGCTCTTCCTGAGAAGAAAGAGACCAAGATGATTGATATCCAGTAATGGATAGAAGCGCATGAAGAAAAGACCCGCATCCAGTAATGGGTGCGGTATCAGTACATCGGCGCCGTCCGGAAGTTCTCCGGACGGCGCCTTTCATGAAATAAATTTTTAATTACGGTTCCAGCGCTATTCAGGCCAGGTATCATTTTTTTCTCCGTGCCGCGCCTTTCTGCGGCACCCGAATGGCAGCTGTTTTGAATAGATATGAATGATTCTATGCTGATTGATTTAGAGCATTTTTACATAAGTGTTTCAGGAGGTGACAGCAATGGAACAACAGAAGAATTATTATGACGTTCTCGGTGTTTCAAAGGATGCCACCGATCAGGAGATAAAGACCGCATTCCGTAAGCTTGCAAGAAAGTATCATCCGGACAGGAATAAGAACGATGAGACGGCAAAAAAGAAGTTCGAAGAGATCAATGAAGCTTATGAGGTTCTGAGCAACAAGGAAAAAAGAAAGAATTACGACAATTACGGCAATCCGGACGGAAATCCGTTCGCGAATGCTGCGGGAGCAGAGGGCTTCAGCGGCAATCCGTTCAGCGGTTTCTCCGGATTCGGAAACGGCACCGGCGGGTATTCACGTACGTACCGTTCACCGAACGGAGGAACCACCTATTATTACAGTTCATCCGGCGACGGCGCGGACTCTTTCGGCAATGGATTTGAAGGGTTCGGCGGATCCGGATTTGAAGATATGTTTGACGATCTGTTCGGGCACAGCAGCGGACAGCGGCAGCGCTACAGCGGCCGGACTGCAGCGGCTGAAGATGAGAAGGGCGCAGATGCACATGCCGAAATCACAATTGGTTTTGACGAGGCAGCGTTCGGCGCGGACCGGGTAGTGACACTGACCGGACAGGACGGTCGGCAGCAGAAGCTTCAGATTCACATTCCTGCTGGTATTGAAGAAGGAAAGAGTATCCGGCTCAAGGGCCAGGGTTCTCCTTCACCGGTGAGCGGCGGCGAGAGCGGCGATCTTTATCTCAAGGTGCACATTGCGGAACGGCCGGGTTTCACCCGCAGCGGCGCGGATGTGTACACGACGGTGATGGTTCCTTTTCCGACGGCAGCACTGGGCGGTGAGGTGAAAATCGAAACGCTGAACGGCTCGGTCATCTGCAAGGTTCGTCCGGGAACGCAGTCGGGAAGCAAGATCCGCCTGAGAGGAAAGGGCGCCTCCGTGCTCGGAAAGCCGGGAGAGTACGGCGATCTGTATGCAGAGGTGCGGATCGAAGTCCCGGAAAACCTCACCATGGAGCAGAAGCGGCTCATCCGTGAGCTTGCGGACACCATGAAGAGATAGTAGGATAGAACTGCAGTCAAACTGTTTTGACAGGAGGCAGTTCATATATGAAAGCAGTCGGAATTTCGCTCTGGATTCTGTATATTATCGCAGCAGTAATTGATATTCACGCTGTCCGTTCGGAAGAGGAAGGAAAGCATCGGCTTGTAAAGCCGATGCTCATGCCGATTCTGGCAGCTGCTTATCTGACGATGTCGATCGGTGTTCACAGAGCGCCGAACGGGCTCCTTGTGATCGGCATCCTGCTCGGCTGCGCGGGAGATGTCCTGCTGCTGGACAATCGGTATTTCATGTACGGGCTGCTTGCTTTTCTCGGCGGACATGTTTTCTACATCGCGGCATTTCTTTTCCAGATACACCGCGAGGGCGCGGCGGTGCCGGGCGGGGCGTATTTTGTTTTTCCGTTCTATCTTGTTTACATTTTGGCGGCTGCACGGCCGATCCTCGCGGAGCTTGAGTCCAAAATGAAAACAGCAGGATACGTATACATGGCTGTGATTCTTTTCATGAGCTATGTATCGTTCCTGCTTCTATGTGCGTGCGGACCGCGGTATGCGCTTACCTTCTTCGGTTCGCTGCTGTTTGTCCTGTCCGACACGATCCTGTCACGGCAGGTTTTCCTGAATGAGCCGGACCGCGGTGTCATGGAAACCTATACGGCGGCACAGGCGCTGATCGCACTGGGATTCCTGGTGTAGAGGCCGGTGCAGGAATCGGCCGGTGCGGGCGCGGGGATTGGTACAGGAGTTAAAAGTCTGCGGAAATCATTTTTAGATTCCGATTTATTTTCAATTTAATAAATGCTGATAATCAAAGAGCATGCTGCTCTGCTGCCGGAATGGCAGTTTTGCAGCATGCTCTTTTTCTTTTATGCCGGGCGGTATCTGTCAGCCGCCGGTTAACCCGTGCGCAGCACGCCTGTGTTTCTGCGGTAAAGTCAGTCTGCAAGGGTTCCGAACGGATCCCACGGCTTCAGTACGGTCGGCTCCTCTTTCAGAGCTGCCAGTGCTTTTTCGGAGAGGTATTTCTTGTTGACGGCAAGCACGTAAACATACTTGTCAAACCAGGAATCGGAGGCAACATAATATCCTTTGTTTACAAGCTTGTCCTCACCCCAGGAGTTCTCAACCTTCCAGCGGTCGGGCTTTCCGTCTTCGCCGAGGTTGACGCCGGTGAGAACCATTGCGTGGTTCATAGCCGATTCGCCGGAGTCAAGCATATCTGCCTTACTCATAGAGAGATGCATGTCGAAGGTGTTCTCATAATCAAACAGTTTGTCATCCCACAGGCATTCATCACGGCCGAAGTCCTTGCTGCAGTCGCAGCCGAACCATACGACTTCGCCGGCCTTGAGCTGCTTAAGAGCGGCCTCTTTGAATTCATCGAGCGGAAGGTTGACGAGCTCAACGCGGTGACCTCCCACGACATTGCCGAGGTACTTTACGGTATAGAGCTTGTGATACGGCTTGTCTGCAGTCGGGCCGTTGATGACGGAAACATAATCATCGAGGTCCACGCCGAGGTATTTGTGATAGAAGTCAAGCGGCGTCACGTGATATTCCGCGTGCGGTTTGTCATCCTTGTCGGTGTACTCGAATGTGAACTCCTGCGGCGGCAGGCCGAAGCAGTCAGCAAACAGACTGTAGCATTCTGTAAGGCAGTCTTTGCGGAGCTTCGGAAGTTCATCGGCTTTGCCCGCCTCATACAGATGATGTGCATCCGCAGCAAACCGGCGCAGACGCAGGTTGAGAACATTATTCATGTGTGCCGTGTTGGAAGACTGATAGGTTTCCGGCAT
>ONGY01000017.1:14884-35909 GCA_900317475.1 uncultured Lachnospiraceae bacterium
CCGTATTTCTGCACGATGCTCTGAATCATGTTCCATTGGCCGCCGTCACCAACTGCATTCTGCAGAAGGAAGCGGTTTACTTCCGCGTTCAGCGGAGAGGCGATTTCATCGAGGATGCACTCCATGAACCAGTTTGCTTTCTCAAGCTTGTCATAGAATGCGATGAAATTCTGGGAAAGTTCGAAGTTCTTGATATTGTATTTGGCGGCAATCTTCTCGCGGAGCACATTCATCGATGAGAAAATCCAGCAGCGGCCGGACTTCTTCTGGTTGGTGCAGGGCATTGTCTTGATATCAATGGAGAAAACAAACGGATTGTCGCACAGCGATGAAAAAGAACGGCTGATGTTGTCTACGTCGTTTTTGGTAAGTGCGTTCCGGACGACACGTGCCTTGTCGTCGGCAAGATAATTGCTGCGGAGTGTTTTTTCATCCGCCGGTGTAAGCTCATAACTGAAAGCCATAGGGTACCTCCTGATGATTGAAATGTAAGCATGTCTCAATTTTCTTTCAGGCGCCCGCGGATGTCAAGCGACAGAAAGCCCGGCGGAGGTGCGGGCCTTTCTGCGGTGCGGGATCAGAGGAGCCGCGGATCTGTCACGCATTCTGCCCGGAACGGAGACAGCCGCCTGGCTCTGGCTCCATACTATTGCCGCAGGACTTCCAAATACATCATGAATAGTGTTAAAATTGGCATTGTATGGCTGAACAGCAATTTTGTTTTTTTCATGTCTGACATTCTGGGAGGGTAGACATGGAGAGTATGGCGCAAAACAGTTATTCAGAATCACTGCCGGCTTATTACAGGCCGTTCCTTTCTAACCGTAAGACGGCTGCAGACCGCATATTCATGGGCGGACGGCAGACTTCTCCTTTGAATGGAATCTGGCACTATGCTGTGGACTGGTACAACACCTGCCTGATGAATGCCTGGTACAGGAATATAAGAGAAGATGATCAGGGAAATCAGCTTCCGCTGGACTATTCTTTTATTGAATGGAAGACGATCAAGCTTCCCTGCTGCTGGAACGTAGAGAGAAAGGAACTTTTCTACTACGAGTCCTCCATGGTTTTCACGAGAACCTTCTATTTCAGGAGAAATGGCCAGAACCGCACGTACCTGCGGATCGGGGCTGCAAATTATATCAGCCTTGTCTTTATAAACGGAGAGATTGCCGGCCTTCATGAGGGCGGTTCAACGCCGTTCTATATGGATATCACGGATCTGCTGCATGAGGGCGATAATAACCGGATCATTATCACGGTGGATGCGACCCGTTCTCCGGAGTATGTCCCGATGAACAATACCGACTGGTTCAACTATGGCGGAGTTTACCGTGATATCGAGCTGGTCGATGTTCCCGCTGTGTGCGTAAAGGATTTCCGCGTGGGTCTGGTTCCGGATTCGGACTTCGGGCTGATCAGTGCCGCTGTCGAAATCAATGCGGAGATGGATGATACGGCAGTTCTTGAAATACCGGAACTTGGAATAAGCAGCGAGATCGTGATCAGGAACGGCCGTGGCGAGACTGTCCTTGAGGCAAAGCCGGAACTGTGGAGCCCGGAGAATCCGAAGCTCTATGATGTAAAGCTCACGGTAAAAGGCTGCGGCGATACCGTTTCGGACCGCGTGGGTTTTCGCGAGATCAAGACCGAAGGGCCGGACATTCTTCTCAACGGGAAGCGCACCTTCCTGAAGGGAATCTGTGTCCATGAAGAAACCGATGCTCACGGGAAGGCCCTTACGACAGAAGACCGCCTGCAGATCCTGAAGGATGCGAAGGAGCTTGGCTGCAACTATATCCGGCTGTCTCATTATCCGCACGACGAGGAAATGGCTAAGCTGGCGGACGAAAAGGGCATGATGTTGTGGGAAGAGCTCCCGGTTTACTGGACCATGGCATTTTCCAATTATGATACGTATGACAACGCGGCAAATCAGCTTGAGGAGCTCATCACACGCGACTACAACCGCGCTTCGGTCATCATCTGGTCGGTCGGCGACGAGAACCCTGACTCCAATGAACGCTATTCGTTCATGAGCGGACTGGTGGACAAGGCGCGCGGGCTTGATAAGTCAAGACTCATTACGGGCGTCTGCTCTGTGTTTGAGGATTACACGATCCACGACCGGCTCTCGATGGTGGTTGACGTCATCAGCGTCAACGAGAATTACGGATGGCAGACGGCAGACTACGACGGCCTTGAGAAAATGCTCACAGCCGTGCATCCGGACAAGCCGGTCATCATCTGTGAGTTCGGCGGAGGTGCTGTGTACGGCCATCATGGCACGATTTACGAAAAATTCACGGAAGAGTGCCAGGCAGATATTTACAGGAAGCAGGTTGAGATCATTCGGAACTCGAGTTTCCTGCAGGGCATGTCTCCGTGGTGCCTGTATGACTTCCGCTGCCCGCGGCGCACGTCGATGCTGCAGAATTACTACAACCGCGGGGGCCTGATCACGAGCGACCGCATGAATCACAAGGAAGCGTTTGACATTCTGCAGAAGTTCTACGCGGACTATCAGGGACCGGATGAGATCCGCACAGCGTCAAAACTCGCCGCGTCCGCTGCATCCGCTGAGGCAGAAAAGAAAGCGGAGGACGAGAGGCCTGCGCCTTTAAGAGGCCGCAGATCCAGGGGAGCTTCCGGCGCGCAAAGTGCAAGGAAGTCCCGTGCGGGAAAGAAAGCAAAGTAACTCAAACCAGATTGATCAGCCCTGTAGGATCCCTCTTACAGGGCTGTTATTAAAAGAAGGTGATTGTTGTGGCAGAAGTTGATCCTGCGGTTATCAGAGAGCAGGCATTTAAGGCAGCAGACGAGATCTGCGAGGCAGGGAAACTCACCTCCGGGCAGCTTTTTGTCGTCGGATGCTCGACGAGCGAGGTGCTCGGCGAGAAAATCGGCACGCATTACAGCATGGATGTGGCGAAGGCCCTGTACAGCGGTATTGCGGAGGCGCTCTCGAAGAGAGGCGTATTGCTCGCGGCGCAGTGCTGCGAACACCTGAACCGCGCGCTTGTTGTCGAGCGCGGGACAATGGTGAAATACCGGCTTGAACAGGTCAACGCAATCCCGAGACCGGAGCATGCAGGGGGAGCTTTTGCAGCAACTGCATGGCAGAAGATGAAGGACCCTTGTCTGGTGGAGAGCCTCGAAGCACAGGCAGATGCCGGTCTTGACATCGGCTGCACGCTGATCGGTATGCACATTCATCCGGTAGTCGTTCCGCTCCGCATCAGCCTCGACATGATCGGGAATGCACGGATCGTCTGTGCGAGGAGACGTCCGAAGTATGTGGGCGGCGCCAGAGCAATTTATGACGAAAAACTGATGTAGCAGACGGTGGCCGGACGCCGGTACCGATCCTGCTTTATCCGGATCCGTTTTCTGCAGGGAATCCATTTCGCACAGTACCGTTTTTTGGTGGGAGACGGATTTTCAGTCTCAATTCTCAAGGAGGTTATTTCATGCCCTGTACTACAGTATTAGTCGGAAGAAAAGCGTCGTATGACGGTTCTACCATGATTTCAAGAAATGATGATTCCGGTTCCGGTCATTTCACGGCGAAGAAATTCGTTGTCGTCCAGCCGGAGAAGCAGCCGCGTCATTATAAATCGGTTCTCTCCCATGTGGAGATTGACCTTCCGGACAACCCGCAGCGCTACACAGCCGTGCCGAACGCGGTCCCGGGAGTTGGCATCTGGGCGGCCAGCGGCATCAACGCGTCGAATGTCGCGATGACGGCAACAGAGACGATCACGTCGAACGAGCGTGTGCTCGGGGCTGATCCGCTTGTGGTATATCAGAAAGAGGAAGAAGGAAAGCCCGAACAGGCCGGAGGAATCGGGGAAGAGGACCTTGTTGTTCTTGTACTTCCTTATATTCACTCGGCGAGAGAAGGTGTCCTCCGTCTCGGTGAGCTGACGGAAAAGTACGGCACATACGAAGAGAACGGCATCGGCTTTTCGGACGGCAATGAAATCTGGTGGTTCGAGTCGGTCGGCGGACATCACTGGATTGCCCGCAGAGTGCCGGATGATGTCTGTGTCGTTATGCCGAACCAGCTCGGCATTGATTATTTTGACTTGAATGATGCCTTCGGTGCGAAGAAGGAATTCCTCTGCTCGGCGGACCTTCGGGAGTTCATGGGGGAGAATCATCTTGATCTCACAATTTCGCAGGGCTCCGTTACGCCCGGCGTTTTTAATCCCCGGGATGCGTTCGGAAGCCATGACGATGCGGATCACGTTTACAACACACCCCGCGCGTGGTTCATGCTCAGATACCTCAACCCGCGTGCATATCGTTTTGACGGTCCCGATGCAGAATACACGCCGGAGAGCGATGATCTGCCGTGGATGATCCGTCCGCAGCACAAAATCACGCCTGAAGATGTGAAATATCTGCAGTCCTCTCACTATCAGGGAACGCCGTATGATCCGTACAGAAGCTACGGAGACTTAAGCCAGGCCGGCGCTTACCGCTCCATCGGTATAAATCGCAATGATTTCTGTGCGATTCTGCAGATCCGCGGGAATATGTCGGAGGAATACAGAGCAGTGGAATGGCTGGCTTTTGCGTCGAACGCGTTCAACGCAATGCTGCCGTTCTATGCGAATGTGGAGACGACACCGGATTATCTCTCGAATACGACGGGAGAGGTGTCGACCGACAATTTCTACTGGACGAGCCGCCTGATTGCAGCGCTTGCAGACGCAAGCTACGGCAAGAGCCTCAATCACATCGAGCACTATCAGATGGAGGTTCAGTCGGAGGGGCACCGCATTATCGGAGAATATGACCGGCTGCTGAAGGATGCGCAGGGGGATGCTGAAAAATCTGCAAAACTCCGCGCGCAGGCCAACAGTGAGGTCGCCGAAATGGCAAAAAAGTCTGCTCAGAAGACACTGCTTGCGGTTCTTGATGAGCAGAGCAACCATATGAAAAACAGTTATTCAAGGTCAGACCACTGACGGGAATGAAAGGCTGATCCGGGACGGTATGGGAGAGAGCAGGACAAAACAGTATATCGCGATTGACCTCAAGTCGTTCTACGCTTCGGTCGAGTGCAGCGAGCGCGGCCTTGATCCGCTGACGACGAATCTTGTCGTCGCGGATGTGAGCCGTACAGAGAAAACAATCTGCCTTGCGGTCTCGCCCTCTCTCAAGGCGTACGGAATTCCGGGACGCGCCCGTCTTTTCGAAGTGCTTGAGATGGTGCGCGGCGTGAATGCACGGCGCAGAGCCGCAAACCATGGAAGACCCTTTACCGGGAAGTCTTCGGACAGCCGCGAGCTCGGCCGTGACCCGTCCCTTCAGCTTGACTTTATTGCCGCGGCTCCGCACATGGCACTGTACATGAAGCGGAGCGCGGAAATTTATCAGATCTATCTGAAATACATAGCGCCGGAGGATATCCATGTTTACTCCATTGATGAGGTTTTTATGGATGTCACCGGCTATCTTCATACTTACGGGATGAGTGCCCACGACCTTGCCATGAAGATGATCCACGATGTCCTCGCGCAGACGGGCATCACGGCGACGGCCGGCATCGGGACCAATCTGTATCTGGCCAAAGTCGCGATGGATGTGGTGGCAAAGCATATCCCGGCGGATGCAGACGGCGTGCGCATCGCTGAGCTGGATGAGATGAGCTATCGAAGGAAACTCTGGGCACATGAGCCGCTCACGGATTTCTGGAGGGTAGGGCGCGGGTATGCGCGAAAACTGAATGAGAACGGCCTTGCGACGATGGGCGATATCGCGCGCTGTTCCCTCGGCGGCCCCGGAGACTATTACAACGAGGATCTTCTGTATCGTCTTTTCGGTGTGAATGCCGAACTCCTCATCGATCACGCGTGGGGGTTCGAGAGTGCGACGATTGCCGATATCAAGTCATACCGGCCGGACAACAGGAGCATCGGGCAGGGACAGGTCCTTCATTGTCCGTATACGAATGAAAAAGCCCGTCTCATCGTCCGCGAGATGACAGATCTTCTGGTGCTCGATCTTGTGGACAAGAAGCTTGTGACCGATGAAATCGTGCTGTACATCGGCTACGACACCTCGAATCTGTCGGACCCTTCCATCGCGCGGAAGTATCACGGCCCGGTCACAGAAGACCGCTACGGCCGGAAAGTCCCGAAACATGCAAACGGATCTGTGCGGCTCGGCGGATTTACCTCGTCGACGAAAATTATCACGGAAAAGGTGATGGACCTTTTCACCCGGATCACGGATCCGATGCTGCTCGTGCGGAGAGCGAATATCAGCGCGGAGCATGTGAAGGACCGGGATGCGGAGGAAAAATCGCAGGAGGAGAAAGAGCAGTACCGGCAGATGGACTTCTTCGCGGATTTTGGCGGGGTGGCCGCAGAGCGCAGGAGAAAAGAAGAAGAGAAGGCCGCCGCGGAGCACAGACGCCTCGAGAAGGAACGGCGCCTGCAGGAAGCGACGCTCGCGATCCAGAAAAAATACGGAAAGAATGCCCTCATCAAGGGGATGAACCTTGAGGAGGGAGCGACGACGATCGACCGCAACGGGCAGATCGGCGGACACCGTGCATAGACACTAAGTAAGAGCCCTGCCGGATGGATCAGCGGGGAGAGGACCTGTTCACATGGATAACGCAAGGAAGAATATAGAAACGAAACCGGAATCAGGGCCGAAGCCGGGACCGGAATCAAAACCCGGTCCGGACAGGGAAGCCGATCCCCGGGTTTTTGAGAGGTACGGGGATATCCTCGATCTTCCGCATCATGAATCGGATCATCACCCGCATCTTTCGAAGGAACAGCGCGCGGCCCAGTTTTCGCCGTTTGCAGCACTTACAGGGTACGGTGATGTGATTCATGAGACCGCCCGTGAGAACGAAGAAAGAATGGAAAAGAACGGCGGAAGAGAGTAAACTTTGCTAAACCTGTCCATTTGAAATGAAGGTGATGACGGATGAATATCTTTGACGTAGTTGGACCGATCATGGTCGGGCCCTCGAGTTCGCACACAGCAGGTGCTGTGCGTATCGGTCTCACAGCGCGAAAACTCATGGGAGAGAGAATTTCCTATGCGCAGATTCTGCTGCACGGCTCTTTCCTCGCGACCGGGCATGGACACGGCACGGACCGGGCGATCGTCGCAGGTCTTCTCGGGCTGAATGTGGATGACCGAAGGATTCCGGATAGCTTCTGTCTTGCACGGGAGCGCGGGCTTTCCTTTGAAATAAAGGGAATTGACCTCGGGGAAGAAGCACATCCGAATTCGGTTGAGCTCATCATGAAGTCGGTGAGCGGACGCAGGCTGACCGTCGTTGCCTCCTCGATCGGCGGCGGGCGCATCTGGATCGATAAAATCGACGGACTTGACGCGAATTTCAGCGGAGATTATCCGACGCTTATCGTTCACAACCTTGACCAGCCCGGACATGTCGCGGAAGTCACGACGATGCTCGAGCATAAATCGGTCAATATCGCGGCAATGCAGCTGTACCGTTCAGGCCGCGGCGGGCACGCGGTCATGGTCATCGAGTGTGACCAGGAGGTTCCGCCGGATTCCATCGAATGGCTGCGAAAAGTCGAAGGAGTTGAAAAGGTCACGTATTACAGTCCGGCTGTGAAAATCAGCGAACAGGCTGAATAGAAAAGCACACTTTGAATGCATACGGAAGCGTAAGTGTGCGGACAAAAGGCGGCCGCGGATTTTCCGGTTCCATTCTGAAGGCACGGAAACGAGGAGTAAGAATGTTTGGATCATTGAAGGATATTCTGGAAGCAGATGAGGAAAGAGGCACTTCCTTCTGGGAGACGGTCATGGAAGATGACCGCCGCGAAGAGAACATTTCAATGGAAAAGTCACTTGCCAAAATGAACGAAATCTGGCAGGCGATGCTCGAGTCTGACCGCGAATACGATGAAAAGCTGAAGTCCGCAAGCGGACTTACAGGCACGGATGCCGCAAAAATCGGCAGACACCGGGAGGACAGCCTCTGCAGTGAATTCGGCAGCCGGATCCTCGAACGTGCGCTCCGGATTGCGGAATCCAACGCATGCATGAAGCGTATCGTGGCCGCTCCTACGGCCGGTTCCAGCGGTGTCGTGCCGGCTGTTCTTATTTCCATGCAGGAGCGGTATCACTATTCGGATGAATATATGGTCCGTTCTCTTTATGTCGCTGCCGGCATCGGCGGGGTGATTGCAGTCCGCGCATCACTGTCCGGTGCAGAGGGCGGCTGTCAGGCCGAGATCGGATCGGCGTCGGCAATGGCGGCGGGAGCTGCGGTATTCCTCCGCGGAGGTACAGACAGGATGATTGCGGATGCGGCCGCAATCGCGCTCTCCGGCCTCATGGGACTTGTCTGTGATCCGGTCGCCGGGCTTGTCGAGGTTCCCTGCGTGAAGCGCAATCCGGTCGGCGCTTTCAATGCAATTGCCGCGGCTGAGATGGCACTTTCCGGTATCACAAGCCGGATTCCGCCGGACGAGGTAATCGATGCGATGAAGAGCGTAGGCCACCTTACTGCGAGCGAGCTGAGGGAGACCGGCAAGGGCGGTCTTGCCGCGACTCCGACCGGGCGTGAGATCAGCCGAAAACTTACTGCCGGAAGTCCGGCCGCAGCGGAAAGCCCGGCAAAACCGGAGACTGTGTAGCCGCGGATATCCGTACCGGCTGACGCATTCTGCAAAACCGCATTCGCGGATTTTGCCTAAACGAGGTTTAAGAATGAGTATAGAGACAGAAGCTGCAAAAATGAAACTTGTCTCGCCTGCGATGGCGGCGCTTCCGATTTCTGTCCGGAACGCAGCGCTTTCGTACATCGCGGAGGGACTTGAAGAGAATAAGGAAAAAGTTTTTGCGGCGAACAGGGAAGACCTTGCATCCGCAGAAGAGAGCGGGCTTCCGGAGCCGGTGCGCAGGCGTCTGCACTACGGCGAAGACAAAATGCACGACAGTATTGAAGGCCTCAGGGAACTCGACGGGCTTCCGGATCCGGTCGGACGTGTCCTTCTCCGGCGGGAGCTCGATGAGGGCCTTGTCCTGACGAGAGTGAGCGTTCCGATCGGCGTCATCGGTGTCATTTTTGAGGCGCGGCCGGATGCAATGGTACAGGTTGCGTCGCTGTGCATCAAGAGCGGAAACTGTGCCATCCTCAAGGGCGGCCGTGAGGCTGCGCAGACGAACCGCGTGCTTTTCGGCATCATCCGAGATGCCGCGGACAGAGCCGGCCTTCCGGACGGGTGCCTTTTCCAGGCAGAATCCCACAGTGAAATTGATGAACTTCTGAAATGTGACCGCGATGTCGATCTTATCATCCCGCGCGGGTCGAACCGATTCGTCCGTTCCATCATGGAGCGAACGAAGATTCCGGTCATGGGCCATTCGAGCGGCATCTGCCACATCTACGTGGACAGGGATGCAGACCAGGAGATGTCCGTGGGCGTTATTCTCGACGCCAAAACGCAGTACCCCGCGGCGTGCAACGCGGTGGAGACGGTCCTCATTGACCGCGGGATTGCGGATTCATTTCTTCCGAAGCTCGCCGCAGCCCTCACAGCGGCTGGTGTCCAGATGCGCGGCACGAAAGAAGTCGGAGAGAAGCTTGAGGAGACTGCGGAGAAAGCAGAAAAATCCGGAAAGAAGCCTGCGGGAGTTCCCGCGGACTTCGAGGTCATGGGCGAGGATGAATTCTCGACCGAGTACGGAGATCTTATCCTTTCGCTGAAGCTGGTGGACGGCGTGCAGGAGGCGGTTTCTCATATCAACCGTTTCGGGTCGCATCACACGGACTGCATCATGACAGAAAATGACGAGGCAGCCCGTTACTTTTTTTCGATGGTGGACAGCGCGGGCGTTTACCGCAACTGTTCGACACGGTTTGCAGACGGATACCGGTACGGTTTTGGCGCAGAGGTGGGAATCAGCACGGGAAAACTCCATGCGCGCGGTCCGGTGGGTCTCGAGGGGCTTGTCACCTACAAGTACGAGCTCACGGGAAACGGCCAGACTGTCGGCGATTATGCATCCGGAAGGAAGGAGTTTCATCATAGGGACCTCTGCTGAAGGAGGCTGCTCCTTTCTGAGGCGTCAGATTTTCGAACGGGAATGCAGCCGTGGAACCGGCAGAGGCTGAATCTGTGCCTGCCCGGATACTCCGCCGTGAGAAGGCAGGCTCTGACAGGGCTGTCATGATTGACGGAATCCCCGATTCGTGCTACTTTATGAGCCGCACACGAGTGTTATAAACTGCCCGCTCTTACCGGGGCAGGATCCTTCCCACTCGCATAAAACTAAAGGAGAACTCCATATGAGAAATTCTAAAACCCTGTACATGGTACAGGCCGGTTTTATTGCGGCTCTGTACTTCGTCCTGACCTGGCTTGCCGCCGGATTCGATCTTGCAAGCGGCGCCATCCAGGTCCGCTTCTCCGAGGCACTCACCATTCTGCCTTTCTTCACACCGGCAGCCATTCCGGGTCTTACAATCGGCTGTTTCCTTGCGAATATTGCAATCGGTTCGGCGCTTCCGGATGTCATCTTCGGAACACTGGCAACACTGCTTGGTGCACTCGGTACTTATGTACTCCGAAAGCATCGCTTTCTCTGCAGTCTTCCTCCTGTGGCAGCAAACGCACTGATTGTGCCGCTTGTTCTGATTTATGCCTACGGCGTTCCGGGAGGCTTCGGCTATCTGGCCCTGACGGTCGGGGCAGGGGAGGCGGTCTGCTGCATTCTTTTCGGTGAGATCCTTCTTGCGGCATTTTATCCGGTCCGGATTCAGATGTTCGGCGAATCCGCGGCGGCCTGCCCTTCGATCCGCAGACGCGCGGGAAAGACTGTGCCAGAAAAGAAGCGTGCTGCCTGATTTTTCCGCGGCGTTTCCGGACGGGAAGGTTCCGGAAGGCTCCGGATGGACCCTTTCAGGATGAGGGCGCTCCAAGGCTGTCATCCGGCATTACAACTGAACAGATAGAATATTTCTTCATGAGCCGTCCCCCACTGCAGCCAGGCAGTGCCGCGGGCGGCTTTTTTACTGCCGAAAACCGCTGTCATCCTTCGATATCTGCAGTCTGCTGTTTTAGTGAGTTTAAATTTACGTGAAATTTACATGAGCTTTACGCAATATTGATAGTTTGATTGCTGGCAATCTGAAAGAATAAATCGGAATGTGATTCTTATGTAAATGAAAGGTAAAAAACATTTGCCTCACCTGGAGATGCACTGCTCTGTGCAGTGAATGGTTACAGGGAATCATTCATTCCTGCAATGGCGCAGCGATAAAACAGATGACGGCATGGGGATCAAGAGATTATCGGAGGATTATGAGCGAACCTGTTCAGATTTTATTCGGACTTTTAGGCGGACTTGCGGTGTTCCTTTATGGAATGACAATGATGTCCGACTATCTTCAGAAGGCAGCCGGCGAGAGGATGAAGAAAATCCTCCGTGTCCTCACCATCAATCCGGTCATGGGAGTCATTTCCGGCGCCCTTGTCACCGCGGTTCTGCAGAGCTCCTCTGCGACGACAGTCATGACCATCGGATTTGTGAGCGCAGGCCTTATGACTCTGCCGCAGGCCATCTCTGTTATTTTCGGTGCCAATATCGGCACGACGATGACAGCACAGCTCATTGCATTCAAGCTCAGTGATTATGTCTGGATCATCATCTTTGCCGGATTCCTTGTGTATTTCCTCGGAAAAAGCCGCAAGGTGAAGGCAGTCGGCGGAACGATCCTCGGCTTCGGACTTCTTTTCCTCGGCATTGACACGATGGGTTCCGTTATGAAGCCTCTCGCTTCGAGTGAAGTTTTTGCGAATGCGATCCGGGAGGTGGCGAATATTCCGATTCTCGGCATGCTGGTCGGCTGCGGCATGACACTCGTCGTGCAGAGTTCGTCGGCCACCATCGCGGTTCTGCAGAATATCGCTTCGCAGGCGGGACCGGACGGAGTACATTCTGTCATTGGTCTTGCAGGTGCTATTCCGGTTCTGCTTGGTGATAATATCGGAACAACCATTACGGCGATTCTCGCTTCCCTGAATCAGTCCAAAGATGCGAAGCGGACTGCAGCGGCTCACTGCATCTTCAACCTTTCCGGTTCTCTCATTTTCATCTGGTTTGTGAAGCCGTATGCGAATCTTATCGAATGGATCTCGCCGAAGGGAAACGAGCTTGCTATCATCTCGAGGCAGATCGCAAATGCGCACACGGGATTCAACATTATCATGACGCTTGCATGGACGCCGCTCATTCCTCTCATGGTGAAAATCGTCAAGAAGCTGATTCCGGACCGCAGGGGAGAGGAACTTCCGGAGGAGCAGCCGGTTTATCTCGACAATGCATTTGTGGGCCAGCCGATCGCAGCGCTTCGCCTTGCGGCAAGGGAAATCGTCCGGTGCAGCGACATGGTAAGGGAGATGCTCGGCGGGTTCAATACGCTCTCCAAGAAGGATCCGGCGGAGCAGTATAAGGAACTGACCTATGTGCAGCGCAAAGCGGAGACGGAGAAAAAACTCTCGGATTATATCAGTGAATATATGGAGCGGATTTTCTCAACTGGTGCGCTGTCAGAAGAGCAGGCAAATCAGTCAACCGGAATTCTGTTCATTCTGAATGAAATTGACCGGATTTCCATGCTGTGCGGCGAGATGGCCAATAACGTGACTTCCGTGAATATTTACTCGAAGGCGGCCATGCGCGATCTCCGCGATGCGGCCGGCAGAATTCTTTCCATGTATGATGAGGCTATGAATGCCATCATGAACGGCTCCGGTTTTGACATGGAGAAGCTGGAGCAGGAGAAGACCGAGATCAATCGTCTCGATGATAAGATGCGCGCAAAGCACATGGAGCGCGTCGGCAAAGGAAAGTGCAGTGCAAAGCTTACAGCTCCGTTCAATGCGCTGCTGGACAGCGTGGACCGTATCGGCAACAGCTGCGTGAACCTCGCCGATATGGCCTCGTCGCATGTACAGTTCAGTTCCTTCCTCGTAGATGAGGAGCAGCTCGAAACAAAGAAAACAGGGCAAAAAAAGCCGGCCCTGAAGGCGGCCGAATAAGAAATTTTAAGCCGCCTTCCAGGCGGTTTTTTTTCTGCATAAACATTTGAAATAAGGATTGACAACATGTAGCGGGCTACTTATTATAGTAATCGCACATGTAACACGCTACATGTGATACCGGAAGAGGACAGGTCCGAAAGTAAGAGTTTTTACGCAGATCCGCTTTTCCGGCATGGAAACGAATCAGGAAAAAGTAGGGAAGGAGGATCCGATATATGATTCCGGAACCACCGGATTTTAAGAAAAACCAATTTGAGGATGCACCGTTCCCGTTTCAGATAAAACTGCTGAACGAAAGAATCCGCGCTGTGAAAGATGCGGATTGGAATGAGCACGGGCTGACGTATTCTCAGTTCTCGATTCTTCTCTTTCTTATGAAAAATCAGGACCATAAGGTCACGCAGAAGGACATAGCGGAAGCTACACATGTGACGCATCCGACGGTCATAGGCCTTCTGGACCGTCTGGAGGAGAAGGGGCTGGTTATCCGGAAAGTGGATGAGGAGAATCACCGGTACAAGAATATTCTGCTCACAGAGAGGGCAAAAGCACTGCTTGATGAACATTATCATGTTACCAGGCAGTCTGACGCAGAGATGGTAGAGGGGCTCACCGAAGAGGAGAGGCACGAACTCACAAGGCTTCTTGCCACCGTGTACCGGAATCTGTTGCAGATGGAAAAAGACAGGCAGGCAGGGAATTTTAACGGGAATCATTGATAGAAAGCATTATTGGTACGAAGGAGACTGCGAAAATTTATGTGGAAAACACTGGGAGCACAGGTCAGGCAATATAAACTCGTGTCCTTCATGACGCCGGTCTGGATGGTTGGCGAGGTTGTCTGTGAAATGATCATCCCTGTTTACATGGGGTTGATCGTGGACAACGGCATCTACGGTCAGGATATGCATTATATTGTCACCACGGGCATCAAGATGCTGATCGTCGCACTGCTCGGATTCTTCAGCGGCTGCATGGGAGGATTCTGCGGAGCAAAAGCCTCTGCTGGATTTGCGAAGAATCTGCGCAAGGCGATGAACGACAACATTCAGACATTTTCTTTTGAGAATATCGACAAGTTCTCAACATCGAGTCTTGTCACGCGTCTTACAACCGATGTCACGAATATGCAGAACGCTTATCAGATGATTCTGCGTATGGGAGTGCGCGCGCCGATGTCCATGATCATAGCCATGATCATGAGCTACGTGTTGAGCCCGCGCATTTCCTCCATTTATCTCATTGCGGTTATCATCCTCGGTGTCATCATCGCGCTCATCACACGCTCGGCGACGAACTATTTCCAGAAGGTCTTCGAGAAATACGATCTTCTGAACGAGAGTGTTCAGGAGAACGTCTCCGCCATCCGCGTCGTCAAAGCGTATGTGCGTGAGGACTATGAAATCAATAAGTTCCAGAAGGCATCGGCGAATATTTACCTCATGTTCGTGAAAGCAGAGCTCAGGCTCGCCGGAATGTCTCCGATCATGTCGGGCATGGTATACGGAGTCATCCTTCTCATCAGCTGGGTCGGTGCACATATGATCATTTCGGACCAGCTGACCACCGGCGCCTTGATGAGTCTTCTCACTTACTGCATGAACATCCTGATGAGCCTGATGATGCTCTCCATGGTGTTCGTCATGATCACCATGTCGACGGCCAGCGCGAGACGTATCGCTGAGGTCATCACGGAGAAGACGACCATCAGCAATCCCGAGAACCCGATCATGGACGTCAGGGACGGCAGCATCGTATTCGACCATGTGAACTTCTCCTATCACAAAGATTCGAAGGAACCTGTCCTG
Organism: uncultured Lachnospiraceae bacterium; assembly: GCA_900317475.1. Lineage (GTDB taxonomy): Bacteria > Bacillota > Clostridia > Lachnospirales > Lachnospiraceae > CAG-791. Next base: position 29,757 of record ONGY01000017.1, read on the forward strand.
AAGGACATCTGCCTTTCGATCCGGCCGGGCGAGACCATCGGAATCATCGGCTCGACCGGTTCGGCAAAATCCAGCCTCGTCTCGCTGATCAGCCGTCTTTACGATGTGACGGACGGAAGTGTGAGCGTCGGCGGTGTGGATGTGAGAAAGTACGACCTCAAGACGCTGCGCAAAAACGTAGCCGTAGTTCTTCAGAAAAATGTTCTCTTCTCCGGGACCATTTACGACAATCTCCGCTGGGGAAACAAGGAAGCGACGGAAGAGGAGTGCAGAAGAGCCTGCCGTCTTGCCTGTGCGGATGAGTTCATCGACCGCATGCCGCAGAGCTACAACACCTACATCGAGCAGGGCGGCTCGAATGTTTCCGGAGGACAGAAGCAGAGACTGTGCATCGCGCGGGCTCTGATGATGAATCCAAAGGTCCTGATCCTCGATGACTCTACGAGCGCGGTCGATACCGCGACGGATGCGAAAATCCGGAAGTCTTTCCGCGAAGATATCCCGGGAACGACAAAACTCATCATTGCGCAGCGTATTTCCTCTGTGCAGGACTGTGACCGGGTCATTGTCATGGACAACGGCACTATCAATGGTTTTGACACACCGGAGAATCTTGTGGTCAATAACAAGATTTACCGTGAAGTTTATGAATCCCAGACGGGTGCCGGCAATGACAACGCAGACTTCGACGAGAAGGACTGACAGGCCGGAAGCAGTACGCAGTATTTGAGGGTTCAGAAAGTCGGGATGAGCTGTCCCGGAGGTTATATATGGCAGAAGAGAGAGCAAGAGTGGTACGTCAGCCGGGTCCGCGCGGCGGGCATGGGCCTCACGGTCCGCGTGAGAAAGTGAAGAACCCGGGCCAGATTTTCAGCAGGCTGATGAAATTCGTCATGAAGAACTATACACCGCACATGATTCTCGTGCTGGTGTGCATTGTTGCATCTGTCCTTGCGAACGTACAGGGCACTATGTTCACAAGAACCCTGATCGATGACTACATCACGCCGCTGCAGAAGGCGGCGGAAGCAGGCCGGACGGTCGATTACAGCCCGCTTCTCGGAGCAATGGCACGGGTAGCCATTTTTTACGGCATCGGTATTGTGGCACAGCTGGCGCAGGCCGTGACGATGACATTTGTCACACAGGGATGCATGAAGCGGATGCGCGATGAGCTTTTCGAACATATGGAGAAGCTCCCGATCAAATACTTTGACACCCACGCACACGGCGATATCATGTCCATCTACACCAATGATATCGACACCCTGCGTCAGATGATCAGCCAGTCGATTCCGCAGCTGGTAAACAGCATTATCACGGTCGTATCCATTTTTGTAATGATGATCGTCCTGTCGATTCCGCTGACGCTGCTGTCCTGCGGCATGGTTATCGTGATGATTCTGTGTTCTACGCTTGCAACCAGAATTTCGGGCAAGAACTTCGTCGAACAGCAGAAGGATCTTGGCGAATTAAACGGTTTTATCGAAGAGACGATGACCGGCGAGAAGGTCGTCAAGGTCTTCAACCACGAAGAGGAATCCGTTAAGCAGTTTGATGAGCGCAACGAGAAGCTGTTCGTTGCCTCTTACAAGGCAAACGCATATTCCAATATTGTCGGCCCCATCAACGCGCAGCTTGGAAACGTGAGCTATGTCCTCTGTGCAATTGTCGGCGGTCTTATCGCTGTCAACCCGGCAGCAGGGTTCACGGTAGGTTCGCTGGCCTCGTTCCTTACTTTCAATAAAAATTTCTCGATGCCGATCAACCAGGTATCTATGCAGATGAATGCCATCATCATGGCACTTGCGGGTGCAAACCGTATCTTCATGCTGCTCGATGAAAAGCCGGAGGTCGATAACGGATACGTCGGACTGGTGAGTGTCACCGATGCGAAGGGAACGGCCGCTGTTGATGCAGGAGCAGAGGCTGGGGATGAAGCTGAGAATGCGGACCGTCTTTCCGGAAAGATCGTCAGCGGTCTTGTCGAGACCGACAGGAACACCGGCCGGTGGGCGTGGAAACATTATCATAAGGCAACGGATACAACAACATATGTCCCGCTCGAGGGCGATGTTGTGTTTGAAAACGTGAACTTCGGCTATACCGATGAGAAGATGGTCCTGCATGACATTTCCCTGCATGCTCTTCCGGGGCAGAAGATCGCGCTGGTCGGATCCACCGGTGCCGGCAAGACGACGATCACCAACCTGATCAATCGTTTTTACGATATTCAGGAGGGCAAGATCCGTTACGACAACATCAATATTCAGAAGATCAAAAAGCAGGATCTGCGCCGTTCCCTTGGCATCGTCCTGCAGGAGACCAACCTCTTCACCGGAACGGTCGCGGACAACATCCGGTACGGGAAGCTTGACGCGACGATGGATGAGGTCGTGGCAGCGGCAAAACTCGCGAATGCGGATGGGTTCATCCGGCGTCTTCCGAATGGGTATGACACAGAGCTTACCGGGAGCGGCGCAAGCCTTTCGCAGGGGCAGCGGCAGCTTCTTTCCATCGCCCGCGCAGCCATCGCGGATCCGCCGGTTCTGATCCTTGATGAGGCGACGAGTTCCATCGATACCCGTACCGAGAAGATTGTGCAGGCCGGCATGGACAAGCTGATGGCAGGCCGTACGACCTTCGTCATTGCACACCGTCTGTCTACAATCCGCAACGCGGACCGGATCATCGTCCTTGAACAGGGACGGATCGTTGAGAGCGGAAGCCACGATGAACTGCTCGCCCTCAAGGGACGTTACTATCAGCTGTATACGGGAAAGAAGCCTGAACTGGCGTCGTAAAAACATGTCCGTCTTCTGTGCGGATAAGCCTCTGCCCGTGGGTATTGATAAAAGCACAGCACACAAGCGGAGAATGGCAATTGTCTTGTCTTCGTGCGGGGGTTATAAAGAACCGGCGAAAACCCCGCAGCTTGCTGCGGGGATGAAAGTCGGCTTTTCTTTTCTTGGAATTTGCGTATAAATCAGTTTGCGGCAAAAAGAAGAAGCGTTAAAGTATTTATGAATACCGGGAAAACAAAGACTGCAGATAAGAAAACATGGCTTTTTGAAGAGGCTCCTGTATCGAAAGCGGTGTGGACACTGGCCATACCGACGATTTCTATAATTACGCCGACACATGGTATGTCGGCAGGACAGGAAACGCTGCAATGGTGGCAGCACTGTCAGTATGCTCGCCTGTCTACATTCTCCTCGCCGCGGTTGCAAACCTCTTCGGTATAGGCGGAAGTTCTGTTATTTCAAGGTCTCTTGGAATGAAGAAGACGGAAAGGGCACGGCATACCTTTGCCTTTTGCTTCTACGCGGGGATCGCTTCGGCATTTATTTTCCTTATCATCATTCTGCTGTTTCGCAAACCAATCATCATGGCAGTCGGAGGGGATTCCAATTCTCTTTCCTATGCCATGCAGTATATGTTCTGGACCATGATCATAGGGGCAGTACCTTCAATAGGGAATGTTCTGTGCGGGCACCTTATTCGTTCCATTGGAGCTGCCAGGGAAGCCGGATTCGGGATGTCAATGGGAGGAATCCTGAATATTATCCTTGATCCTCTGTTCATGTTTGTGATTCTTCCTCCGGGAATGGAAGTTATGGGTGCCGGAATCGCCACCATGCTTTCCAATACCGCAGCATTTGCATATTTCCTGTGGTATCTTTTCCGCCACAGGGACAACCCTGTTTTCACCCTGAGAATGAGCGATGTTTCTTTTGGCGATCGAATCCCGCAGGATGTGCTGAATATAGGGTTTCCTGCCGCCATGAGTACAACGCTTGCCATGGTTTCCAACATGTTCGCGAACCGTCTGGTGGCAGGATACGGAAGTGAAGCAGTCGCCGGAATGGGGGTTGCCAAGAAAATCAATATGATCGCCTTCAATACCTGCATGGGAATGACGCAGGGCATACTGCCGCTCCTGGGATATGCCTTTGGGGCCAGAAATTATGAACGTATGAAGCAGGTCGCACGCTATTCGCTCCGTGCTGTCCTGACCTTCGGGATCTGCTGCAACATCATCTTCTATGTGTTTGCCCCGCAGCTCATCTCGTTCTTCATAAGCGAACCGGTATCCGTGAACTACGGCTCTTCCTTCATGAGAGTCATCTCATTTGCGGCCTCACTGGCATCCGTTTCCTATCTTGTAAATGCCATTTTCCAGGCCGCAGGCAGACGGACGGAATCTCTTTTACTGTCATCCCTGCGAAAGGGGATCCTCGACATACCGGGAATGTTCCTTTTCCGCCATTTCTTCGGTGCCATGGGCGTTGTCATCGCGACACCGGTTGCGGAAGTACTTGGTGTGATCATTGCGGCCCTTATGTACAGGAATTTCAGGAAAACCATCTCCTGACAAATGGTTTGGCGATGAAAGAAAAAACGCCCGCATAGTATCGGCTTTTTCACACATCGGATACAAATTTTACAATTTTTTCAAATTCAGATCACAGCCATCGAGTTATAATGGGGCCGATGTAGATGAGTAGTTCTGACGCGAGAACAATATTCCGGAGCGAAGATCCGCGAGGGGCGGATATCCGTTTTGGCTGTGATAGAGCGGCTATGTTCCGGAAAATGCAGAAGAAAGGAATACATTGAAGTTATCAGAAGCAGATTATTCATCCCTCTGGGCCGGTGAGCTTGCCCAAAGGATCGCGGAGCAGAGGGTTCGTATTGAAAATGATATTCACACGTATGGACAGCCGGTGCTGGATTCGGAAATCTGGCAGAAAGCGCTGAGACAGAAACATCATAATTACTGGACGGTCGGAAGCCACAGCATGAGCGTGTGCGTTGCGGCGCTTCGCATGAGCTACTGGCTTGAAGAGAGAGGCATTCACACAGACCGGAAGAGAATTGTCCGTGCGGCTCTGTGCCATGACCTCGGCATTATCGGCAGGGATGAAAAATATAAAAACAATGCGGTTTGCTGCCATCGTCATCCGATCGATTCCATTCCGATTGCAAGGGAGATTTACCCGGACATCGATGAGGAGACAATCGAGGATATCCGCTGGCATATGTGGCCGATGTGTCTCATGCCGCCCACAAATCGGGAGGGATTCCTGATCATTCTCGCGGATAAGTATGCGGCGACCGGTGAAGGACTCCCGATTGACCGTCTGGAGCGATATCAGAAAATGCTGAATATTTCTATTCTTTCCGGAATGCAGACAGCGAGATAAACAAGAGTTGGCAGACTTTGGATTAATAACCAAAGGACCGTTTACAGGATACAGAAAAGGACGACAGTTTGCTGCCGTCCTTTTAGAAAAAGAAAGGGCAATTCCGGCGGAAGTATTTCCGCCGGAAAAAAACGGGTCCGGAAACCTGTATGTGGAGGTTTCCGGACCCGTTTTGACGTGTGGATGATTTTGATTTACAGATCCCGGATGGCATCTTTCATGGATTTTACGTATTCACCGACCGGGCTCGCTGCATCCTTTCCGTACTTGTCGATGATCTTGATGATGGCGGAGCCGACGATGGCACCGTCGGAGACCTTTGCCATTGCCGCTGCCTGTTCGGGCGTATTGATGCCGAAACCGACTGCGCAGGGAACATCCGTCACGGCACGGATTTTAGCCGTGATCGCACCGATGTCCGTGGTGATCTTCGAGCGCTCGCCGGTGACACCGAGAGAGGAGACAACGTAGATAAAACCGCTGGCCTCCTTTGCAACCTTTGCGATGCGGTCGTCAGAAGTCGGAGCGATCATCGAGACAAGGTCGAGGCCGTATTTTTTGCAGAGCGGATCGAATTCATCCTTTTCCTCATAGGGAACATCCGGAATGATGAAGCCGTCGATACCGGCATCCGCAGCGCGTGCAATGAACTTCTCGGAACCGACGTATTTCATATCGCGGTTTGGATCATCGCAGCCAGGCTCGCCCTGTTCCGGCCCTTCATAGCCATATGCGAAAAGAACATTGGCGTAGGTCATGTAAACCATAGGGATGGTCACGGGATCGACCGGATCATTCCGCAGAGCCTTTGTAAAGGCAAGAATTTTGTCGGTGGTGACACCGCCGTTCAGGGCCTTCAGATTTGCTCCCTGAATGATGGGACCCTCTGCTGTGGGATCAGAAAACGGGATGCCGAGCTCGATGAGATCGGCTCCGTTTTTGGCGG
>ONGY01000034.1 GCA_900317475.1 uncultured Lachnospiraceae bacterium
GAAAGCCGCTTCCTTGGATGTTTGTAGTGCTGATATCGGCTTTTTGTAGTAGACTAAATACTGGTTTTTTATGCAGGCTAAGCAAGAGCATCGGTGCTGAAGCACCGGCTGCCGCATTCGGCAGAACCGCATCCGCGGATTTTGCCTCAGCGAGGTATAAGTTTGAAAGTCCTGCTGATGCAGGACTTTCAAACTGCAGCATCGGTGCTCAAGCACCGGCTGCCGCATTCGGCAAAACCGCATCCGCGGATTTTGCCTCAGCGATGTATAAGTATTGATCAGGAGATGCAGAATCTATGAAATTAAAACTTACACCGGACGAGCTTTTGTCCGGAAATAACACGATTGAAAAAGCAATCGAGGATTATTATGCATCCGGCAGAGATGTGCAGAAATGGATGCGGTGCGCATCCAGAAGGATGAGGGAACGAGGTTCCTCACGGCAGCACTTCCTGTACAGCGCAGCATCGTAAAGGATGGAAAGCCGGTCATTCAGCGCGCGATTATGCTGAACCCTCTGAAGGGGTCCAATGGAAAAACGTATGCCGGTGTTTTCACGTCGGAAAGCGAAGGAAAGCGCCCCAATCCGAATGATCCGGAGCAGAAGTCCCCGACTGTACTCATCCCGATTGCGGATGTTTTCGCGATGGTACTCGGAAATCCCTCGATCGACGGACTTATGATCAATCCGTGGGGGCAGCCGCTGATTCTCACGCGGAAGGCACTTGAGACGATCAATGCGGCTGACGAAAAGATCAAGAAGGAACGTGAGGCAAGAGCGGCTGTTGCAGCCGCAAGGCAGAAGGCGGTGGAGAGCGTTGCGGACCGCCTGATGCATATCGCGGATGCAGGCATTACCGGCGCGATCGTCGGTGATGTGCTCGGTGTTCCGGTCGAATTTAAAGAGCGTGAAGAGCTCGCATCGGATCCGGTGACCGATCTTCGCGGGTTCGGAACGCACAATCAGCCGAAGGGATCCTGGTCGGATGACAGCAGCATGATTCTGTGCGAGGCCGACAGTCTCGTGAAACAGGAGAAGCTTGACTTTGCCGATATCATGGAGAATTTCTTCCAATGGAAGATGTACGGAAAGTACACTCCGTCCGGAGAGAGCTTCGGCATCGGGAACACCACTGCCTCTGCCATCATGCGTTATTCGGCAAGCGTCCCGGTGCTGAAGTGCGGCCTCACGGACGAAGACAGCTGCGGAAACGGATCGCTCATGCGGATTCTTCCGTTCGCGCTGCTTATTTTCCGCAGAGGTCACACTTTTGACGCGAGCGACCGCGAGATGCTTCATGAGGCGTCTGCACTCACGCATGCGCATCCGCGCTGCATGCTCGGCTGTGAAATTTACTCTCTGATGATCCGCTCCCTCTTCCGTTCCATCGGCGTAAAGGACAAGGCCGCGGCACTTCAGGAGGCGATCAACGATGTCGATCTTTTCTATCGCGGACCGCTTGCCCTGAAGGATGAAGAGAACGAGAGCGAGGAGGACAAAAAGTCGGATGAGGAGGCAATGGAGAACCATCGCGCATTTGTAAAGGACTACGATGCGGTCCGCGCAGAATTCGGCGCGTACAGCCGTCTCACGGATATCGCCTCTTTCGCGGAGCTTCCGGAGAGTGAGATAAAGTCCACCGGCTACATTGTCGATACGCTGGAGGCTGCGGTATGGTGCTTTATCAACACCGATTCGTATAAGGACTGCGTTCTCAAAGCAGTGAACCTCGGCGGCGACACGGATACCATCGCCAGCGTCGCAGGCGGTCTTGCCGGCATCTATTACGGCCGCGGCTCCATCCCTCAGGAATGGAGAGATGCAGTCATTAAAAAGGACGAGATCGCAGAGATCATTGCTTCGTTCCAGAAGAAGTGGATCGCCTGACTAAAACAGGCGGCAGGGCTTTTCCCGTCAAAACCCGTGTCTGCCGGCCTTCCGGTTTCTTGACATGAGTTTTGGCGCGGTTATAGAATGAGTGCACTGATTTTCAGACTCCATTTCATTGCAGCATATTACATATAGGAAGGGGATAAGACCATGTATAAGAAGGTCAATCCTGATCTCAATTTTGTTGAGCGGGAAGAAAAAACCGCCGAGTTCTGGCAGGAAAACAGGATTTTTGAGAAGAGTGTCAAGGAAAACGAAGGACACCCGATTTATATGTTTTACGATGGGCCGCCGACGGCGAACGGAAAGCCGCACATCGGCCATGTTGAGACCCGTGTCATCAAGGATATGATTCCGAGATACCATACGATGAAGGGCGAACAGGTCCCGAGAAAGGCCGGCTGGGATACCCACGGTCTTCCGGTCGAGCTCGAAGTCCAGAAGGAAATCGGCATCTCTGAGAAGAACCAGAAGGAACAGATCATGGCCTATGGCCTTGAGCCGTTCATTGAGAAGTGCAAGGAATCTGTATGGAAATACAAGGGCATGTGGGAGCAGTTCTCCAGAAAGGTCGGCTTCTGGGCTGACATGGAGCATCCCTATGTCACTTACTATGATGATTATATTGAGTCCGAGTGGTGGGCTCTGAAGACCATCTGGGACAAGGGCCTTCTCTACAAAGGCTTCAAGGTTGTTCCGTACTGCCCGCGCTGCGGCACTCCGCTTTCCAGCCACGAGGTCGCGCAGGGCTATAAGACGATCAAGGACCGCACTGCTGTCGTCCGCTTCAAAGTAAAGGGCGAGGATGCATATTTCCTCGCATGGACCACCACGCCGTGGACACTTCCTTCGAATATCGCACTCTGCGTGAACCCGGAGGAGGCGTATGTCAAGGTCAAGGCTGCTGACGGGTATACCTATTATCTTGCCGCAGCGCTTGCGGACAAGGTACTTGCTCCGGTTGCGGAGAACAACGTGACGAACGGAGAGGTTCCGGAAGGAAAGGCTTATGTCGTCCTTGAAACCTTCAAGGGCAAAGACCTCGAGTACAAGGAATATGAGCCGCTCTATCAGTGCGCAAAGGATGCCGCCTTCGCGCAGCACAAGAAGGCATTTTTTGTCTACTGCGATGACTATGTGACTATGACGGACGGCACCGGCATCGTTCATATTGCACCGGCATTCGGTGAAGACGACGCCAGAGTCGGCCGCAAGTACGACGCTCCGTTTGTACAGATGGTGGACGACAAGGGACGCATGAAGCCGGAGACCGGTAAGTTCGCCGGAATGCGCTGCAAGCCCACGGAGCGTGAGATCAAGAACGAGGGTGCGGTCAGCTGTGATCCGGAGGTTCTCAAGGACCTCTCCGAGAGAAAACTTCTCTTTGCAGCTCCCAAGGTTGAGCATGATTATCCGCACTGCTGGAGATGCGACACCCCGCTCATCTACTATGCGCGTGAGTCCTGGTACATCAGGATGACGGCAGTCCGCGACGATCTCGTGCGCAATAACAAGCAGATCAACTGGGTTCCGCCGACAATGGGCGAGAAGCGTTTCGGGAACTGGCTCGAGAACATCCAGGACTGGGCTCTTTCGAGAGACCGTTTCTGGGGAACTCCGCTGCCGGTCTGGGAATGCCCGGACTGCGGGAAGCAGATCTGTGTCGGCTCGAGAAAGGAGCTTGCGGAGCTTTCGGGCGACGAGTCTGCGCTGAAGACAGAGCTGCACCGTCCGTATGTCGACAAGTACACGATCAAGTGCCCGGACTGCGGCGGCGAAATGCACCGCGTGCCGGAAGTCATCGACTGCTGGTTCGATTCCGGCGCATGCCCGTACGCAGAACTGCACTATCCTTTTGAAAACAAGGACCTCTTTGAGAAGCAGTTCCCGGCAAGCTTTATTTCCGAGGCGGTCGACCAGACCCGCGGCTGGTTCTATTCACTGCATGCGGAGGCGACGCTTCTCTTCAACAAACCTGCATTCAAGAATGTTGTCGTCATGGGGCTTGTCCTCGATGAGGACGGCAACAAGATGAGCAAATCCAAGGGCAATGCAGTCGACCCGATGGACGCGCTGAATACCTACGGCGCGGATGCGATTCGCTGGTATTTCTATACGAACAGCGCACCGTGGCTTCCGAAGAAGTTCTCCGGCAAAGCCGTCAAGGAGGGACAGAGCAAGTTCCTCGGAACGCTTTGGAACACATATGCGTTCTATACGCTGTATGCGGAGATTGACCAGTTCGATCCCACGAAGTACAGTCTCGATTACGACAAGCTCTCCGTCATGGATAAGTGGCTGATCTCGAAGATGAATTCGATGATCAGGAACACAGATGCGAACCTTGCGGCATATAAGATCCCGGAGGCGGCAGCCGTCCTTGAGGATTTTGTCGATGATATGTCCAACTGGTATGTCCGCCGCTGCCGCGAGAGATTCTGGGCGAAGGGCATGGAGCAGGACAAGATCAATGCCTACGAGACGCTCTACACGGCACTGAAGAACGTGTGCCTGTGCGCAGCTCCGATGATCCCGTTCATGACGGAAGAGATTTACCAGAACATCGTCCGCAGCGTTGAAAAGGATGCGCCGGAGAGCATTCATCTGTGCAGATATCCGGAAGCGGACGAATCGAAGATCGATCCGGAGCTCGAAAAGGATATGGATGAGGTTCTGAAGGTCGTCGTCCTCGGACGCGCATGCCGGAATGCTTCGAATCTCAAGAACCGCCAGCCGCTCGCTGAGATGTACGTCAAAGCTCCTGAGAAGCTCGCGGATTTCTATCAGGCAATCATCCGTGATGAGCTCAATGTAAAGAAGGTTACGTTCACGGACGATGTGAGAAGCTACACGACCTATACCTTCAAGCCGCAGCTCAAGACCGTGGGACCGAAGTACGGAAAGCATCTTGGATTTATTAAGAAGGTACTCTCCGGACTCGACGGCAACAAGGCGATGGATGAGCTGAATGCGGACGGCTCGCTGAAATTTGACGATAACGGGACCGCAATCGAGCTCACGAAGGACGACCTCCTCATCGATATGACGCAGCAGCCCGGATTTGTCGCACAGGAAGAGGGACCTGTCACGGTTGTTCTCGACACCAACCTTACGCCGGAACTGATCGAAGAGGGCTATGTATTCGAGCTCATCTCCAAGATTCAGACCATGCGCAAGGATTCCGGCTTCGAGGTCATGGACCACATCCATGTGAGCCTCACCGGAAACGACAAGCTGTCTGACATCGCGGAGAAAAACGCAGCGGCGATCTGCGGCAAGGTTCTTGCCGACAGCGTCGGACGCGGTGAGCATCTCTCCCACGAGAAGGAGTGGGATATCAACGGCGAGAAAGTCACCATCGGCGTTGAGAAGCTTTAATATTCAGGGGATTTTGGGGATGGTATGCGGAAAGGGACGGAGACTGCGGAAGTTTTTACGAATACGGATCTGTCCGGCACAGTACTGAAATAGGGGTATTTCATTCAGGAGGCAAATATTCATGGCATCTACGAAAAGACCCACGTTCCATTTTGACAAGAACCTGTTCAAGCGCAGCGTCGCATACAACGTCCGCACGATGTATCGCCGTGAGATGGCGGATGCGACAAAGCAGCAGGTGTTCCAGGCTTCTGCAATGGCGCTCCGCGATCAGATCATCGACTGCTGGATCCGCACGCAGGAGGCATTCGAAGAGGAAAATCCGAAGGAACTGGTTTATCTTTCCATGGAATTTCTGATGGGGCGTGCATTCGGAAATGATGCAATCAACCTTTGCGCATACAAAGAGGTGGCAGAGGCGCTGGGCGAGCTTGGCTTTGACATCAATGCAATCGAGGATGAGGAGCCGGATCCGGCGCTTGGCAACGGAGGTCTCGGAAGACTCGCTGCCTGCTTCCTTGATTCGCTGGCGACGCTGAATTATCCGGCGTACGGGTGCGGCATCCGTTATCACTACGGCATGTTCCGGCAGAAGATCGTCAACGGCTACCAGGTTGAGGAGCCGGACAACTGGCTCAAGAACGGCAACCCGCTGGAGATCAAGCGCCCGGAATACACACAGGAAATTCATTTCGGCGGCTATGTGACCAGCTATCAGCTGCCGTCCGGCCGGACGATGTACCGGCAGGAGGGGTATCAGAGCGTCAAAGCGGTTCCGTATGATCTTCCGGTCATCGGCTACGGCAATGGCTTCGTCGATACGCTGCGCATCTGGGATGCGGAGCCGATGGAAGAGTTCCGCCTCGACTCGTTTGACAAGGGCGATTATTCCCAGGCCGTCGCAGATGAAAATTTCGCAAAGCTGATCACAGAAGTCCTTTATCCCTGCGATGATCATTACCAGGGCAAGGAGCTGCGGCTCCGCCAGCAGTATTTCTTTGTTTCGGCGTCGATTCAGCAGGCGGTCAAGAAGTTCCTCGGCCGCAATAAGAACCTGCTCCAGCTTCCGGAAAAATATGTTTTCCAGATGAATGATACACATCCGACGCTGGCAGTGCCGGAGCTCATGCGCATCCTTCTCGATGAGTATGCGCTGACCTGGGACGAGGCGTGGGACGTCGTGACGCACTGCTGCGCTTATACAAACCACACGATCATGGCGGAAGCACTGGAAAAATGGCCGGTCGACCTTTTCAGCAGGCTCCTTCCGAGAATCTATCAGATTGTCGAGGAAATCAACCGCCGCTTCCTCATCGAGGTTCACAAAAAATACGACAATACCGCTGTCAACGTGGATGAGAAAATCCGCAAGATGGCAATCATCTACGACGGACAAGTCCGCATGGCGAATATGGCCATCATCGCCGGCTTCTCGGTGAACGGTGTCGCGCGGCTTCATACCGAGATTCTCGAAAACCGTGAGCTTCACGATTTCTACGAGATGTTCCCGGAGAAATTCAACAACAAGACAAACGGAATCACCCAGAGACGCTTTCTGCTCCACGCAAATCCGAAGCTCTCTGACTGGATCACCGACAAAATCGGCGACGGCTGGATCACAAATCTCGATGAACTCGCAAAGCTAAAGCCTCTTGCGGACGATGCAGGCGCGCTTGATAACTTCATGGAGATCAAGCGTGAAAACAAGGTCCGCCTTGCAGAGTATATCAAGATCCACAACGGCGTCGAGGTCGACCCGGATTCGATCTTTGATGTTCAGGTAAAGAGACTGCATGAGTACAAGCGGCAGTTCCTCAACATCCTGCATGTTATGTATCTGTACAATCAGCTCAAGAAGAATCCGGGCATGAAGATGAACAAGAGAACGTTCATCTTCGGCGCAAAGGCAGCAGCAGGCTATCGCAATGCCAAGCTCACCATTAAGCTGATCAATTCGGTAGCGGATATTGTGAACAGTGATCCGGATATCGCCGGAAGAATCAAGGTCGTCTTCATCGAGGACTACAAGGTATCGAACGGCGAGATCATTTTTGCCGCAGCGGATGTATCTGAGCAGATTTCGACGGCATCCAAGGAAGCATCCGGCACCGGCAACATGAAGCTGATGCTGAACGGCGCCGTGACAATCGGCACTCTGGACGGTGCGAACGTCGAGATGCTCGACGAGGTCGGCAAAGACAACATGTTCATCTTCGGACTTTCCTCACAGGAGGTCATGAACTACGAGAAGAACGGCGGATACAATCCGTACGATATCTTCTACAACGATGCAAACGTACATCAGGTTGTCACCCAGCTGATTGACGGCACGTTCTCAAAGGGCGACACAGAGCTTTTCCGCCCGCTGTACGACTCGCTCCTCAATCCGCACGACGGAAGCTGCGCAGACCGCTATTTCATTCTGAAGGATTTCGAGTCCTACGCGGATGCACAGCGCCGGATTGATGAGGCCTACAGTGATAAGAAGCGCTGGGCGAAGATGGCTCTTCTCAACACGGCATCGGCCGGCAAGTTCTCTTCAGACCGTACGATCCGTGAATATGTAAGAGATATCTGGCATCTTGAGCAGGTCTTCCCGAAGCAGGAAGAAGTAAAGAAGTCCGTCCCCAAGCCCGCAGCCGAGAAGAAATTCGGAGCAGAGAAGGACGGCACTGCGAAGAAACAGACCGCAGTCAGGGCAGAGACCGTCAAGAAACAGGCTGCGGTGAAAACCGGAACCGTGAAGAAACAGATCGCGGCCGGGAAAGACGAAAGATAAACGACTGCGCAGAAACAGACCCCGCAGGATTGGGAAACTCCAGACAGGAGGATGAACGCATGAACGGTATCACACTGCACGAAAACGGTGCATACTATGCAGACGGCCGGTGGATTGAAGATAATGCAGAGGCAGCTGCGGCGCTCGGAGCAATCGGGCGCGCCTGCCCGAAGGAAGATGCGAAAAAGAACACCATGGCTTATGGTATTCTTTCCTCGCACAATACATCGGGAGACGATGAGAACCTGAAGATCAAGTTCGACAAGCTCACGTCGCATGACATTACCTATGTCGGAATCATCCAGACGGCAAGAGCATCCGGACTTAAAAAGTTCCCGATTCCGTATGCACTGACGAACTGCCATAACTCGCTGTGTGCAGTCGGCGGAACGATCAACGAGGATGATCATGTCTTTGGCCTTTCCGCCGCAAAGAAGTACGGCGGAATGTATGTTCCCCCGCACCTTGCGGTCATCCATCAGTTTGCACGGGAAATGCTCGCGGAGTGCGGCGGCATGATCCTGGGCTCCGATTCCCACACGCGTTACGGCGCACTTGGCACGATGGCAGTCGGAGAGGGAGGACCAGAGCTTGTAAAGCAGCTTCTCTCCCAGACCTATGACATCAAATATCCGAAGGTTGTTGCAATTTACCTCACCGGGGAGCCGGTCCGGGGCGTCGGTCCGCAGGATGTGGCGCTTTCGATCATCGGCGCCGTCTTCAGGAGCGGCTTTGTGAAGAACAAGGTAATGGAGTTCGTGGGTCCCGGCATCCGGAATCTCAGCACGGACTTCCGTATCGGCATCGACGTCATGACGACAGAGACGACCTGCCTTTCTTCGATCTGGGAGACCGATGAGAATACAAAGAAGTGGTACGACATTCACGGCCGCAGTGAAGCTTATAAGGAGCTTCATCCCGGCAGAACGGCTTACTACGACGGAGTCGTCACGGTAGACCTTGGCGCCGTCCGTCCGATGATCGCGATGCCATTCCATCCGAGCAATGCCTACACCATCGACGAAGTGAATCACAACCTCGCCGACATTCTGCATGAGACGGAAGAGCGGGCAAAGGTTTCTTTCGGCAGAGAAGTGGAGTATTCGCTGAAGGACAAGATTGTCGGCGGAAAATTCCTTGTCGATCAGGGGGTTATCGCGGGCTGCGCAGGCGGCGGATTTGAGAACCTGTGTGCGGCGGCCGATATCCTCGAAGGAGAGCACACCGGGAATGGTGAGTTTTCACTGAGCGTTTATCCGGCATCTATGCCGATTTATATGGAGCTGCTCCGGAACGGCTGTGCGGCAAAACTCATTGAGGCGGGAGCAGTGATGAAGACATGCTTCTGCGGACCGTGTTTTGGCGCAGGAGACACACCGGCCAACAACGCATTTTCCATCCGTCACTCGACGCGCAACTTCCCGAACCGCGAGGGCAGCAAGCCGCAGGACGGCCAGGTTGCGTCGGTCGCACTGATGGACGCGCGCTCGATTGCGGCGACGGCAGCAAATCAGGGATTCCTCACGGCTGCCACCGACATCGACCGCGGATACGGTGTTTACGAATATCATTTCGACAAAACGATTTACGAGAACCGCGTATTTGACTCGCACGGCAAGGCGGACCCGGACACGGAACTCGTCCTCGGTCCGAACATCAGGGACTGGCCGAAGATGCAGCCGCTGCCGGAGAATCTGATCATGAAAGTGGTCGCGGAAATCCACGATCCGGTCACCACGACCGATGAGCTGATTCCGTCCGGAGAGACGAGCTCCTATCGCTCGAACCCGGAGAAATTGGCCGGATTTGCACTTTCCCGAAAGGTTCCGGAATACGTCGGACTTGCAAAGGAAGTGCGCAGCGCCGAGGAGGCACTTGTCTCCGGAAACTGCGCAGGAGAGGCTCTGCCGGAGCTCCGGCAGGTTATGCCGGTCATCAAATCGCAGTTTTCCGGCGTGGAACATGAGAATATGGGCATCGGGAGCGCGATTTTTGCGGTGAAACCGGGCGACGGCTCTGCACGCGAACAGGCGGCGAGCTGCCAGAAGGTTCTCGGCGGCTGGGCAAATTTTGCTAATGAATATGCAACGAAGCGCTACCGCAGCAACCTCATTAACTGGGGCATGCTCCCGTTCCTCATTCCGGCAGGGGACCTTCCGTTCAAGGATTATGACTGGCTCTTCTTCCCGGACATCCGTGAGGCCGTGAAGAACAAAGCCGAAAAGATCACCGGATATGTCGTGAAGAAGAGCGATGAGCCGGGAAATCCGGCCGGCGGGGCACTTACACCGTTCACAGTGACCCTCGGCGATCTCACCGATGAGGAGCGCGAGATTATCCTTGACGGCTGCCTCATCAACTACAACCGCGAAAGAAGACATATGGACTGAAACCACATGGACGGAAACTGCATCTAAGTCAGAATCAGGGCAGGACAGCCGATATTCCGGCAGTCCTGCCCTGATTCTTTGGCCCGGACACCGGCATCCGTAACCTGCCGGGGTGGGCTTTTTTTGCCTTCCGGCGGGCCCCAGGCCCACTGCATTATCGTTTTCAGACCGCGTAGTATGAGTGTGATTTGATATTGGTTTGGTATATAGAAACAACCTTTATTTTGATAGAATCAGACATACAGAGTCAGACTGTGGAATCATGGAACAATTACAAAGAATCACAGAGCACTAACAAAGAACGACCGTGCAATAACAAGGAACCTCAGACCAAATGCCAGAAAGGAACATCTATGCTGCTGATTCAGAACGGAAATGTATATGATCCTGCTTCGGGGACAGAGGGAAAGCGCGATATTCTTACTGCAAACGGGAAAATTGTTCTAATCCGTCCGGGCATTTCCCGCGAGGATATTCTCCGCTTTGTTTCTGAGCCTGAAAATGATGTGAACGGCGCGCAGGTCCGGACCATAGACGCCTCCGGCCTTGCGGTCATGCCGGGGTTCATCGACACGCATTCTCATTTCCGTGACCCCGGCTTTACCGAAAAGGAGGATATCAATACCGGCGCGGCGGCAGCTGCGCGCGGCGGATACACAACGGTCATTATGATGGGGAACACAAAGCCGCCGATCGATTGTCCGGAAATCCTCTGCGATGTGCTTGCCCGCGGTGCGAAAACGCCGATTCACGTCTTATCCTGTGCCAATGTGACAAAGGGAATGCGGGGAGAGGAACTCACCGATTTTGACGTACTGAGAAAAAACGGAGCGGTCTGCTTCACGGATGACGGAAAACCGGTCATGAATAAGGAGCTTCTCCGCCATGCACTCCTGTGGGCGTCAAAACTCGACACGCCGGTCTCCCTTCACGAGGAAGACCCGGCGTATGTGACAAATCCGGGTGTCAACGCAGGCGGAAAGGCGGCAAAAGCGCTTGGGCTGATTGGGGCCGATCGCAGAGCAGAATATTCTCTCGTTGCCAGGGACACTTCGATGGCTGCTGAGCTGAATGCGCCGCTCTGCATTCAGCATATTTCTGCTGCCGAATCGGTCGGGATTGTCCGGAAAGCCCGGGAAATCAATCCCAAAATCCATGCGGAAGCGACACCGCAGCATTTCTCTCTTACAGAAGAGGCTGTTCTCAGAAAAGGCACGCTGGCCAAATGCAATCCGCCGCTTCGTCTTGAGTCTGACCGCATGGCCATCATTCACGGACTCATGGACGGAACGATAGACATCATTGCAACCGACCACGCACCGCATACGCAGGCCGAGAAATCCGGCGAATTCATAAAAGCTCCGAGCGGCATGATCGGCCTGGAGACGGCGTTTTCACTGGGACTTAAATATCTTGTTGAACCGGGATATCTGTCACTGATGAAATATATTGCCTGCCTGACCGCCAATCCGGCTGACTTTTATCATCTGAACGCAGGACGAATTGCGGTCGGCGCACCGGCAGATCTTACGATTGCCGATTTGTCTGCTTCCTGGGTGGTGCATCTTCCGTTTGCGTCCAGAGCACAGAATTCACCTTTCCTTGGCGAGACGCTTCCGGGAACGATCCGCTGCACCATTGTGAATGGAAAGATTGTATCTTCGGACGGATGGGCATCGAAGTGATTTGCCGATTCGCTGAATGGATTGCTGCATAGAATGCTATATATACTATATGGCTGATCTGTATTATGATCGATATTTTTTGCGTTTCCGGTGTCCGTGTGATTTAATAGATTGTATACAAAATGATACAAGAATAGTCCGGATCAAAGCGCAAGAGCGGAGCGATTGAGCACGGGAAACGGAGCCGGGGAGTATCGGATCGGGAGGTCTTGAAGGAATGTTTCGCGGGATTTTCACAATGTTTATGGCAGGCGTCTATTTCGTGGTTAGTCTGCCAGTGGAGCTTATCTACTGCATCATTCGTGCATTCAGCCGGAAGAAGGCGGACCGTTTCATTTTCAACTGGATCAAGGCCGGGTTTCACATGGTGAATTTCTTCTGCGGAAACAAGCTTACGGTGATCGGGCTTGACCGAATTCCCAGAGACAGGCCGGTTGTTTTCATCGCAAATCACCGCAGCATTTTTGATGTGATGACGAGTTATTCCGTGCTGCCGGACCCGACCGGGGTCCTGGCGAAGGACAGCCTCGGCAAAATCCCGCTTTTCGGACTCATGATGAAGCAGATTTACTGCCTGTTCCTCGACCGCAGCAGTCTTGAAGACGGTCTCCGCGTCATCACCCAGGCAATCGATTATGTGAAAAGCGGCATAAACTACATGGTTTTTCCGGAGGGTACACGCAACAAGGAAGAGGGGACGCTTCTTCCGTTTCATGCCGGGAGCTTCAAGATTGCGACCCGCACAGGTGCCCCGATTATTCCTCTCACGATTGTCAATACAGGAGATATCTTTGATCCCCACATTCCGGAGGTTCATCCGGCACATGTAATCATCGATTTTGGCGAGCCGATCGAGACGAAGACCATCAAGGCCTCGGAGCGAAAACTTCTGCCGGAGAAGGTCCGTGACATTATCCAGGAAACGTATCAGAAGGACAAGAAACTGATCTGAGATTCTGTGTCCTTTAACAGGCGTTCCAGGCTGTCCGCAACAACTCCGGCGGAAGCCGGCAGTCATATTCAGCGGACAATATTCAGATTTTGCTTTTATCTGTCTTTCATAATCGGAGATAGTTTTCCATGAAGAAAACAGCCATTATGCGGATTGCGGGGACGAAATACCTCGCGGAGGGAATTTACAGGACGGAACTTGTCCCGGTCTCGCCCACGGACGATCTCGGCGGGGTAATTCCGGGCCAGTTCATCGGCATCTATCCGAATGACCGGACAGCGCTGCTGCCGCGGCCGATCAGCATCTGCCGGTATAACCCGTTCGGAAGCGGAAACGGCGGCTCTTATACGGTTGTATACCGTACCGTTGGGAAGGGAACAAACGAGCTCGCTGGTCTTTCCTTCGGCGATTCCGTCCGCGTGATCGGGATGCTTGGCAACGGATATGATCTCGATGCCTTTGCGGGGAAGCGCACGCTTCTCCTCGGCGGGGGCATCGGCATTCCGCCGCTTCTCGAGCTTGCTGCGCGGATCCGTGCGAAGAACCGGGAACTTGGAGAAATACAGAGAAAGACGTCCGGGAAGAACCAGTCAGAAAAGCTTTACTGCGGCCGCTTGACGGCCGCCCTCGGCTACCGGAACAGTGAGCTTTTCCTTATGGAAGAGTTTGCATCCGCCGCGGATGAGGTGATTGTCGCAACCGACGATGGAAGCGTGGGTACACATGGGACATGCATCGATGCCGCGCGCGCGGCGGGCACGGGTTTTGACGTGATCGCAGCCTGCGGACCGATGCCAATGCTGCGGGGCGTCAAAACTTTTGCGGCGGAGAGAAATGTTCCCGCCTATATCTCACTCGAAGAGCGCATGGCATGCGGCGTGGGCGTATGTCTTGGCTGCGTGGTGAAGACGAAGGAGAAGGACGCGCATTCGAATGTGAACAACGCGCGCGTGTGCACGGAAGGGCCGGTATTCCTCGCGGAAGACGTGGATATCTGAAAACAGCGTTTTTCGGTTTGCTGCAGCGGCGGGATGGAATTTCCTGCAGAAGAGTAAGTTTGAAAGTCCTGCTGATGCAGGACTTTCAAACTGCAGCATCGGTGCTGAAGCACCGGCTGCCGCATTCGGCAAAACCGCATCCGCGGATTTTGTCAGCGAGGTATAAATATCTGAAGAGAGAAAATATATGGATTTATCGGTAAAGATCGCCGGAGTCGAACTGAAGAATCCGGTGATGACGGCCTCCGGAACGTTCGGGTCCGGAATGGAATATTCGGAATTTGTCGATCTCGGAAAGCTCGGCGCAGTGGTGACCAAGGGAGTTTCCAGTGTCCCATGGGAAGGCAATCCGACGCCGCGTGTTGCGGAGACGGACAGCGGGATGCTGAACGCGATCGGTCTTCAAAATCCCGGATTAGATGTGTTTTTGAAGCGGGATCTTCCATTTCTTGCCGCGCAGGACACAAAGGTGATTGTCAATGTCTGCGGTCACACGGAAGAGGAATATCTGGATGTGGTGGAGCGCCTTTCGGACGAGCCGCGCGTATCAATGCTGGAGATCAATGTCTCCTGCCCGAATGTGAAGCGGGGCGCTCTGCAGTTCGGACAGGACCCGGGTGAACTGGAGAAGCTGACTGCAAGAATCAAGGAAAAGGCAGGACAGCCGATCATCATGAAGCTCACGCCCAATGTCACGAACATTGCTGACCTCGCACGGGCTGCGCAGGCCGGCGGAGCTGACGCCCTGTCGATGATCAATACACTTCTCGGCATGAAGATTGACGTTGAGCGGCAGCGCTTTGTGCTGGCGAACAGGACGGGAGGGCTCTCGGGCCCCGCAATAAAACCGGTCGCGGTGCGCTGTGTTTATCAGTGTGCGCAGGCCGTCTCTATTCCGATCATTGGCATGGGCGGAATCGCGTCAGGCGAGGACGCAGTGGAATTTCTGCTCGCAGGCGCCAGTGCTGTGGCTGTCGGCATGATGAATTTTCACGATCCGAAGACGACGGAGAAGGTGATCGATGGACTGCGCGCCTACATGGAACGGCACCATGTGAGTGACGTGAAGGAACTGATCGGAGCCGTTCGGGGATGAGGCCAGTAAGAGCACATCGGTGCAGAGGGCATACGCAAAAATCAATTTAAGTCTCGATGTGACCGGAAAGCGGGCGGACGGTTATCATCTCGTCGACATGATCATGCAGACGGTCGGAATTTATGACACGCTGACGGTCGCGGAATCAGATGATGAAACAGATGATTCCGGAGCGGTATCGCTCTCGATCGAGATGGAAAACGGCGGGACTCTTTCTGCGGGAGAGGACAATCTCATCTGCCGCGCGGTCCGCAGCATGCAGAAAGAATTCGGAATCCGGAAGGAATTTGATATTCATCTCATCAAGAGGATTCCGATCGCGGCAGGAATGGCCGGCGGAAGCACGGATGCAGCCGCCGCGTTCCGGGCAGTGCGGGACCTTGCCGCTCCCAGTGTGACGGATGAAAAACTGGCGGAACTGGCCGCAGGACTCGGAGCAGACATTCCCTACTGCATCTATGGCGGGACAAAACGATGCCGGGGAATCGGAGAAGTTTTGACGGAAATGCCGGATGCACCGAACTGCAGCCTGGTAATCGTGAAGCCGCCGGTCGGTGTTTCTACGCCGTGGTGCTATAAGACGCTGGATCAGACAGAGATCACCGGGAGGCCGGATACAGAGGCGATGATCCGGGCCCTGGATGCGCATGATCTGCGCGCTGTGATGGGAAGCGCCGGCAATGTGCTCGAACCGGTGACAGCGGCGGCGCACAGCGAAATCGGAGAAATCGAAGAATATCTGCGCAGGTTCAAGCCGGTGCGGGCGATGATGACCGGCAGCGGGCCGACTGTTTTCGCGGTATTCGACGATGCGGAAGCTGCAAAGAAGGCGTATGCCGCAGTGGAAAGCGACCCGAAATTTTCAGGATACGAGCATTTCCTCACGGGATTTGTAAAGAATCCGTATGGGTGCAGGAAAGCATAACATCCTCCAGACGGAAAGTACAGACATAATAGGAACAGCCTGAAATAATACATAAGGAAACCGTTCAGGCTGAATCAGGATACGATTTTATGATGGAATTGGAAGAAAACGAAGATCAATATCTGCCTCTGCGGGAGACAGTTTATAAAAAGCTCAGAAAGCAGATTCTCACGGGCGAGCTCAAGCCCGGCGAGCGGCTGATGGAAATACATCTTGCAAATCAGCTCGACGTAAGCCGGACGCCCATCCGGGAGGCCATCCGCAAACTGGAAAATGAAGGTCTCGTCCGCATTATTCCGCGGAGCGGTGCGCAGGTTGCGCAGATATCCGAACAGGGTCTTAAAGATGTGCTGGAAGTGCGGAGATCGCTCGATGCACTGAGTGCAGAACTTGCCTGCTCGCGAATGACGGAAGAGGAAAAGAAGAAACTGCAGGAGGCATGCGAATTCTTCGAAAAAACTACAAAGACCGGTTCGTATGCGGATGTTGCGGAAGCGGATGTTGCTTTCCATGAGGTCATCACGCAGTCCACGAAGAATGCGCGGCTGATTGAGATCCTGCATATGCTTGCAGACCAGATGTACCGGTACCGCTTTGAATACATCAAGGATGATACAAATTATGGTCAGCTGATCCGGGAGCACAGGGCACTGCAGCAGGCAATTCTCGAGGGAGACACAGTCAAAGCTTCTGAGCTCGCGAAGGAGCATATCGACCGGCAGGAGGAGGCAATCCTGCGGCACCTGAGAAAGGAAGTAAAGCGCTGATGGGAAAAGTCATGCTCTCGATTTCGGGAAAACAAAGACACCCGGACGGGACGGAGGAGAAAAATACTTCCCGGTGTGCTGCGGAGCATGAAATTCTCGAAGACGGGACGCATCGGTATTTATATGAGGAAAAGGACGAAGAGACCGGGGCAGTTACGAAGAGTACGGTCACGGTCGGACCGGACGGCATCACGGTGGAGAGAAAAGGCAGGTTCGGGACAAATCTGTCCTTTCTGAAAGACCGGGAGATTGACACCTCCTACCGGACACCGTACGGAACGCTTCCGATTCACGTGGCAACAAGCCGGGTAGTGTGCCTTGAAGTGAATGGACATATCAATGCCCGTGCGGATTACCGCCTGACTATGGAAGGCGGATATGATATGGACTGTTCCGTCATGATTCGTACAGACGACTGTTAAATAGCAGGCGCTTTATAAGCGCCTGCTATTTAACAGCCCAGCATAGTGAAGATAATAAAGCGCAGGTGCCTGTGGTACCTGCGCTTTTGCTGTCGGATCATTTTTTCGATACCGGCTTTGCACCTGCCTTTTCCTGCAGTTTCTCGACAAAGCGGCGGTATCTTGATTTTTTCTTTCTGTCTGCCGGGTCAACCTTTGCTCCGTGAAGGCCTTTCACACCGACCATGTATACCCCGGAGACTTCTGCTTTTACTTCCTTCTTGACCGGAATGTCGTCATAAATCTTTTCGTCTGCGATAAGCGTCATGATCTGCGGGCCGGCCTTTACCTTGACAACCGGAACCTTCGTGCGGCGCGCGAGTTTTGGCGCCTGGTCAAGGACCTGTTTCGGAAGCCCCGCATCCTTGAGGGGCATTCTCTTCTTATCAATAATCAGCAGATTTACGCTCTGCTTGTGTGCCTGTATCTGCTCTTCCTGCTCTGCCTGCTTTTTCTGTGCGCGTTTTCCGAGAATGTAAAGAACAATGGTAACGCCGACGAGAATCGCAAGAATAATGAAAAATATAATCCAGCCTCTGTTCACGTCCAAACCTCCGAAAAAAGAAAGACTGCCTTCCAAATCCGATTAAGAACCGGCTCTTCCGGCGACTTTTTCATTCTAACATTGTTTCAAATGAGAGACAATGAAACGTTCACACATCCGCCACAGACGCAGGGTAAAATACTTTTATGAACCGTGTTCTTGTGCTACACTGATTGAATCGCAGGCTTCGGCCTGACGGCGGAAATGGCCTTTCCGCACGACAGACGCGGGCCCTGAAACAGAAAGGAAGTATCTTTGAAATGAAAAAGAGAATCACTGCACTGCTTGCTGCAGCGGCCGCTGCACTCATGCTCACGGGCTGCGGCGACTCCAATCCGGCCTATCTCAAGAATATAACGGCATCGGATTACGTCGAGCTCTGCGACTATTCGAACATCCCGATCACGGTTGCCGCCGAGACGAAAGTGACCGACGATATGGTCGATAATTATGTGAATTACACGCTGAGCTCAGACGCGTCGTATCAGGAAGTCACGGATCATGACACCGTAGAAAACGGCGATACCGTCAATATCGATTATACCGGAACGAAAGACGGCGAGAAGTTCGACGGCGGTTCTGCAACCGGATATGATCTCGTTATCGGTTCGGGGAGCTTCATCGACGGGTTTGAGGATGGACTCATCGGCCATAAAGTCGGTGAGACAGTGGAGCTCAACCTTACTTTCCCGGATGATTATTCCAACACAGACCTTGCCGGACAGGACGTAGTTTTCACGGTGACGATCAATAAAATCGAACAGCTCGTGACACCGGAGCTCACCGACGAATGGGTCGCAGAGCAGGATATTTCAAACGTCTCAACGGTCGATGAGTACAAGGATTATGTCCGCAATCAGCTGCAGACCTATTACGACGATGACTATCGCACGAGAGAAGAAGAAGCCATCGCCGATTATCTGATTGACAACTGCACATTCAAGCAGGATCCGCCGGAAGAGATGGTCCGCAGGTATTATGACAATATGGTGCAGGCGTATTCGACGCAGATTTCCCAGAACTACGGGATGGATCTCGATACCTACACGCAGATGATGGGCCTTGATTCCGATTCGTCCGAATCCTCGGCGGACAGCAGTACGGAGTCGTCCGCGGAGAGCTCTTCTGATGCAGCGGCGGCTTCTTCCGAGAGCACTTCCGATGCGGTTTCGGCTTCCGCAGAAGCTTCAGAATCGTCTGACGGAGCAGTCACAGAAGATGCAAGTACCGCTGCAACTACTGTTACAAGCGAAGAAATTTCGAGCACAACAGCCACGGAATCTTCCGATTCGGCTTCAGAGGCGTCTTCTGCACTGGATGCTTCGGATGCTGCAGGCGGCGTGACCATTGGATCCGCCCTTGCTTCCGACTCTTCTGAATCCTCTTCGGAAGCGGCATCGATTGCCTCCTCTGACAGCTCGACAGATTCTTCGGAAGCGTCTTCCTCTTCTTCCGAATCTTCTTCGGAAGGCTCGAGCGAGGAAACCGAGAAGATCTATCAGTGGATCATGGATGATGCCGAGAAGATCGCAAAGCGGTATATTATTCTGCAGGCTATTGCTGATAAGGAAGGCCTCAACCTCTCCACGAGAGAGCTTAAACAGCAGCTTTCCAACGAAGCTGCGCAGGAAGGATACAGCAGCCTTGACGATTACCTCAAGGATGAAGATGCTTCCAATGCATACCGTGAATATCTGATGAGCCAGAATGTAATGGACTGGCTGCTTGATCACGCAACCGTGACCGATGAAGCATCCGATTCAAGTTCTTCGGATGCATCGTCGGAAGCTTCAACAGAGGCTTCAACGGAAGCTTCGACGGAGGCTTCAACAGAGGCTTCTTCGGCAAGCGCCGCAGAGAGTTCTGCCGAGTCTTCAGCGGAAAGCTCATCGGCTTCCAACTGACAGTGGATTACTGCAGATTCCGCCGGAACATCCCCAGAGTCTGAGATTTCCGGCATTGCATTTTGGGACTGCATCGGACCCGCAGAGTGAAACGAGAAGAAATCTGGAGGAAAACAGATAATGGACGTAGAACTTACGGAACTTCGCAGCATATATAAGGATGTTAAGAGCTATGCGGGCAAGAAAGTCGCGGTAGGCGGCTGGATCCGCAGCAATCGCGATTCGAAGAACGTAGGATTCCTGACGATCAGCGACGGATCCTGCTTCAATACTCTTCAGATCGTCTATTCCGGTGATCTGGAGACCGGTGATGTAGCAGCGAAGGAAACGGCAGCAGAAGAATCCGGCGACAAAGCACTGAGTTTTGACGATGTGGCGAAGCTCAACATCGGTGCGTCCGTTATCGCGACGGGCACCATCGTCGAAACTCCGAACGCAAAGCAGCCGTTTGAGATGCAGGCAGTGGAAATCCTGCTTGAGGGCACTTCCACCGCAGATTATCCGATGCAGGCAAAGCGCCACAGCATGGAATTCCTCCGCACGATGCCGCATCTTCGTGTGCGCACGAACACCTTCCAGGCAGTCATGCGCGTCCGCTCCGTCGCAGCTTATGCTATTCACCGCTTCTTCCAGGAGAACGGTTTTGTTTACGTTCACACTCCGCTCATCACTTCCAGCGATGCAGAGGGTGCCGGCGAAATGTTCCAGGTGACCACACTTCCGCTCGAGAATGTCCCGAAGACCGAAGACGGAAAGGTTGACTACAGTCAGGATTTCTTCGGAAAACCTGTCAATCTCACTGTTTCCGGACAGCTGAATGTCGAAACCTATGCGATGGCATTCCGCAATGTATACACATTTGGGCCTACATTCCGCGCCGAGAAGTCCAACACGACCCGTCATGCGGCAGAGTTCTGGATGATCGAGCCGGAGCTTGCTTTCGCGGATCTTTCCGATGATATGGACTGTGCAGAAGCAATGCTGAAGTATGTCATCAATTATGTCCTGGAGAACTGCCCGGATGAGATGAACTTCTTCAACACATTTATCGACAAGGGCCTGATTGACCGCCTTACGCATGTCGCAAACTCGGATTTCGGCCGTGTTACCTACACCGACGCAGTAAAGATTCTGGAGCAGCATAACGATGAGTTTGATTATAAGGTATACTGGGGATGTGACCTTCAGACAGAGCATGAGCGCTATTTGACCGAAAAGGTATTCAAGAAACCCGTCTTTGTCACGGATTATCCGAAGGAAATCAAGGCATTCTACATGAAGCTCAACCCGGACGGAAAGACCGTCGCTGCGGCGGACTGCCTGGTGCCGGGAATCGGTGAGATCATCGGCGGCAGCCAGAGAGAGGATGATCTTGACAAACTCACGAAGCGTATGGAAGAGCTTCATATGAATATGAGCGAGTATCAGTATTATCTCGACCTGCGCAAATACGGCTCTGTGCGTCATTCCGGATTCGGTCTCGGCTTCGAGAGAGCCATCATGTATCTGACCGGTATGGGCAACATCCGTGATGTCCTTCCGTTCCCGAGAACGGTCGGCAACTGCGAGCTCTGATCAGTCCTCACAGATCAGCCCTCAGCGGATGTTCGGACGGTTACAGGTCAATCATTCATGCATACAGAAAAAGGGACCGGTGTGATGACGCGGTCCCGGTACGGATTTGTTTTGACGGCGGCAGATACTGCGGCCGCTGGCAGAATTCACGATTTATCCGGAGAGTACTAGTTTGAATCATAACACCCGTAAAAAAGCATATACACGGATGTGTGCCGCTCTGGCAGCAATATTGGTTATTTCCTTCACAGGGCCGGCGGTCGACATCAGCGCGGCGACGAGTCAGGAGCTGAAGAAGCAGAGAGACAAGACGCAGAGTCAGCTCAACAGTGCAAACAGCAAAGCGTCTTCCCTTGAAAGTGAGCAGGAGAGTGTCTCAGAAGAACTTGATCAGAAGACGGAGGAGATCGCGCAGAATATGACTTCCATCAGCCTGATGGAGGATGATATTGCGGATCTGCAGGATCAGATCAACGCAAAAACTCTGGAGTACAACGATGCTCTGGAGCGGCAGCAGAAACAGTACAGCACTATGAAGAAGCGTATTCAGTTCATGTACGAGAAGGGCGACTCCTCCTATGTACAATTGCTGCTGAATGCAAGCTCCATCAGCGATGCACTGAACAAGGCTGACTACGTCCAGAAGCTGTATGATTACGACCGCAAGCTCCTCAAGGAATATGAGGAGACTACACAGGAAGTAAAGGATGCGAAGAAGGCGCTGGTTGATGAACAGTCAGAACTCGAAACGACCAAGGCAGAGCTGGAAGAAAACCAGACACTTCTCGAACAGCAGCAGGCCGAGCTGCAGGAAAAATACGATAATTATGACGAACTGATTTCGGAGGCGCGTTCCGAGGCGGCTCTCCTGAAACGGCAGGTCGCAGAGCAGAACTCGCAGATCTCCGCAGCAGAGTCGGCTGAGGCTGCAGCAGAAGCAGCAAGAAGACAGGCTGAAGCGGAGGAAGCGGCGCGCAAGGCGGCGGAACTCGCCAGTGCGTCCACTTCGGATACCGGCACCAGCACAGACAGTACAGGCGGAGAGGAAAGCAGTAAGACGTCTTCTTCCTCTTCATCCAGCTCATCATCCACGAAGACCTATGCAGCCGCAGGGTCTGCAACCGGCTCCAATGTCGTGTCCTATGCAGAGCAGTTTGTCGGTAATCCTTACGTGTACGGCGGCACGAGCCTCACGAACGGAGCAGACTGCTCCGGATTCACGCAGAGCGTCTACAAAGCATTCGGTTACAGCATCCCGCGAACATCCTACGACCAGATGTACGCCGGAACTGCAGTGGATTCCCTCGCGAATGCACAGCCCGGTGATCTCATCTGCTACGGCGGACACGTCGCCATCTACATCGGAGGTGGACAGATTGTCCATGCGAGCACACCCGCAACCGGCATTAAGTATATGCCGCATATCGGCAGATCCTGGCAATACGACGGATCATCAACTGATTTCGGCAGACTGCAAGGCACCGCGGACCGTCGCAATAGTTTCAATGGACGGTGTTTATCAGTGGACATATTCAGTACAGCATCGCGGACTGCGGAAATAGTTTCAATTGACGGCGTTTATCAACTGACACATACAGTTCAGAATTCTTACGGGGGAAAACATGAGCAGAGAACTGGTTGTTGTTCTGGATTTTGGCGGACAGTATAAGCAGCTCATCGCACGCGAGTGCAGCGTGTACTGCGAAATCCATCCCTACACGATGAGCCTTGAGAAACTGAAGGCCCTCAGCCCGAAGGGAATCATTCTTACCGGCGGACCGAACAGTGTCTATAAGAGCGATTCACCGACTTATGACAAAGCAATTTTTGAACTTGGCATCCCGGTACTCGGAATCTGCTACGGTTCCCAACTGATGGCCTATAAGCTCGGCGGAAAAGTGGCAACTGCCCCGGTTTCCGAGTACGGTCACACCGATGTCACCATCGACAAAACATCCTCCGTCCTGTTTTCCGATGTCGCTCCGAAGACAACCTGCTGGATGAGTCATACCGACTATATTGCAGAGGCACCGGAGGGATTCGAAATTACGGCGCACACCGCAAACTGTCCGGTCGCCGCGATGGAAGATCCAGCGCGAAAACTCTATGCAGTTCAGTTCCATCCCGAAGTTGTCCATACACCGGAAGGCACGAAGATGCTCCGCCATTTCGTCATCGATGTCTGCGGATGCAGCGGCGACTGGAAGATGGAATCCTTCGTCGATGAAACCGTGAAGGAGCTGCGTGAGAGAATCGGAGACGGCAAAGTTCTGCTCGGACTTTCCGGAGGTGTTGATTCCTCCGTTGCAGCCGCACTCCTCTCGAAAGCAGTCGGCAGGCAGCTCACATGCGTCTTCGTTGATCACGGCCTTCTCCGCAAAAACGAGGGCGATGAAGTCGAGGCAGTTTTCGGGCCGAAGGGCAATTTCGAATTGAATTTTGTCCGCGCGAATGCGCAGGAGCGATTCTACAGCAAGCTGAAGGGAGTAACCGATCCGGAGCAGAAGCGCAAGATCATCGGTGCCGAATTTATCAATGTCTTTGAAGAAGAGGCAAAGAAAATCGGAGCTGTTGATTTCCTTGCGCAGGGAACCATTTATCCCGATGTGGTGGAGAGCGGCGCTGTCGGAAGCGGCGGTGCAGTCATCAAGTCCCATCACAACGTCGGCGGCCTTCCGAAGAATGTGGATTTCAAGGAAATCGTGGAGCCACTTCGCAGCCTGTTCAAGGACGAAGTCCGCAAGGTCGGCCTGCAGCTTGGCCTTCCGGAAAAACTTGTTTATCGGCAGCCATTCCCGGGGCCGGGACTCGGCGTCCGGATCGTTGGTGAAGTCACTCCGGAAAAAGTAAAGATCGTACAGGAAGCCGATGCCATCTTTCGTGAGGAGCTCGATAAGGCAGGCATCGACATGGGAAAAGGCCAGTTCTTTGCTGCACTGTCGAATATGCGCAGTGTCGGTGTAATGGGTGACGGCCGCACATATGATTATGCAGTCGTTCTCCGCGGCGTTCTCACTTCGGACTTTATGACCGCAGAGGCTGCGAATATTCCCTGGAACGTACTTGAAATCTGCATGAACCGCATCATCAACGAAGTCAAAGGCGTCAACCGCGTTCTCTACGACCTTACGAGCAAGCCGCCGGGAACAATTGAATTGGAATGATAAGACAGAGGCTGTAAACCCTTATATTCAGCGGGGTTACAGCCTCTTTTTCTGTTCAGTGACAATACAACGACAATACTCCCAAAAGGAT
>ONGY01000032.1 GCA_900317475.1 uncultured Lachnospiraceae bacterium
TGGACGACGGATACGTAAGGCCGGCCCGCAAAGACATTTTCATCGCGACGAAGACAGCCGCCAAAACTCCGGATGCCTTCTGGCAGGATCTGCACACGTCGCTCGAGAAGATGAAGACGCCTTATATCGACGTCTATCAGTTTCATCAGATGGGACAGTGCTACAAGCCGGGGGACGGCACAGGGATGTATGAGGCGATGCTCGAGGCGAAGAAGCTGGGGCTCATTCATCACATCGGCGGCACGGCGCACAAGATCGGCGTTGCTATGGAAGTCGCAAAGTCCGGTCTCTATGAGACCGTTCAGTTCCCGTTCAGCTATCTGGCAGGAGAGAAGGAGCTGGAGCTCGTAAAAACCTGCCGCGAAAACGGCGTCGGTTTTATCGCGATGAAGGGGCTTGCCGGCGGTCTGATCAACAATTCGAAGGCCGCTATGGCATTTATGTCCCAATTTGACAATGTGATGTCGATCTGGGGTATTCAGCGCATGAGCGAGCTCACTGAGTGGCTCTCCTACATGAATAATACGCCGCGGATGGACAGCGAGATCACCGCATTCATTGACAAGGAGCAGAAAGAGCTGTCCGGTGATTTCTGCCGTGGCTGCGGCTATTGTATGCCGTGCACGGTCGGTATCCAGATCAATCAGTGTGCCCGTATGTCTCTGATGATCCGCCGCGCACCGTCCGATGCGTGGCTCTCCCCGCACTGGCAGGAGGAAATGAACAAGATTGATAACTGCGTGAATTGCAGGCTCTGCGCGTCCCGCTGTCCGTACGAGCTCGACACACCGAACCTTCTCCGCAAAAACCTGGCCGATTATCGTAATGTGCTGGCGGGAAGGGCGAGTGTGCAGGAACATGTGCACTTCGGGTACTGAAGACCTTTAATAAGAACGGGGGCACCTGCAGAAACGGAAGTGTAAGTTTGAAAGTGACACCGATGTGTCACTTTCAAACTGACATTGGTGCCGCTGGCACCAATGTCCCGATCCGGGAGAAAGCCCATTCGGGCGTTTCTCCCGCGGGTGCCGCAAAAAACGCGGCACGGGGTATAAGTTTGAAAGTCCTGCTGATGCAGGACTTTCAAACAGCAGCATCGGTGCTGAAGCACCGGCTGCCGCATTCGGCAAAACCGCATCCGCGGATTTTGCCTCAGCGGGGTATAGTTATGAAAAAGAAAATTGCGATGCTGCTGGCGGCGGTGGTGACTGCCGTGAGTCTTTCGGCAGCAGTATCATTGCCTGTGAGCGCGGCTCCTTCTGTGCAGACGGCCGGGGCAGGAACAGGAGCTGCTTATGCCGGGGCAGGAGCGGGAGCAGCAACGGCAGGGACCGCCGTAGGTGCGGAAGAAGCAGCGGCCGGAACAGCAGGTGCGGCAGCAGTTCCGGGGCAGGATGTTTTGATTTCCCTGTCTTTTGCCGGCGACTGCACGCTCGGAACGGATGAGCATTTTGCGGCATCGACGAGCCTGCCTGCGTATTACAACAAGTATGGCCCGGATTATTTCCTCGCCGGTGTGAAACCGTTTTTTGCCGAAGATGATCTTACCTGCGTCAATCTTGAGGGCACACTTACCACGTCGCGGAAACGCGCGAACAAGACCTATGCATTCAAGGGAGACCCTTCCTACACAGCAATCTTGACGGGGAGCTCCGTCGAACTCTGCAATTTCGCGAACAACCACAACCGGGACTATGGCAGTCAGAGTTTTGTCGATACTGCGAACGCACTGAATGCGGCGGGCATCGGCTGGTTCTGCGACGATATCACGTACCTCACGGAAGTGCGCGGCGTGAAGGTCGGCTTTATCGGAATCTATGAACTCGCGAGTCTGCTTGGGTGCGACAAAACTGTTCAGGCGGACATCGCAAAGCTGAAGGCGCAGGGCGCAGAATACATCGCGGTTGAATTCCACTGGGGAATTGAACGGGATGCGGTTCCGGATTTGTACCAGGTAACGCTCGCCCACAATGCAATCGATTATGGAGCGGACCTCGTCGTCGGTGCGCATCCGCACGTCCTGCAGGGCATTGAGACGTACAAGGGCAGGAAGATCGTCTACAGCATGGGCAACTTTTGTTTTGGCGGGAACTCAAACCCCTCCGACAAGGATACCATGATCTACCGGATGTATGTGCTCATGGGAACGAATGCGGATGGAACCCATACCGTCAAGGCGGAGCAGGAAGATGTCATCCCGTGCAGGCTTTCCTCTGTGACAAATTACAATAACTACCAGCCGATCGTTCTGGTCGGGCCGGAGGCGGAGCGGGTGATTGCCAAAATTCAGCAGCGCTCGGACAGCATTGCAGCGAAATACGGCTTGATGGCGGATACTGTCGTCTGCGACCCGCGCTGCACACAGACGGCCATCGATGCTGTGGCCGCTGCACAGGCTGCAGCACAAAATACGACTCAGGCGTCAGCTCAAAATACGGCTAAGGAAGCAGTTCAGGAGGCTTTAAAATGACCGGTATGCCGGAACTTACAACGCTCTGCTACCTTGTGAAAGATGGGAAGGCACTGATGCTTCACCGCGTGGTGAAGAATAATGACGTCAATAAGGACAAATGGATCGGCGTCGGCGGGCATTTTGAGGACGGCGAGAGTCCGGAGGACTGCGCTAAGCGGGAGATTTTTGAAGAGACTGGCCTGACGGCGGAGGCAATGACGCTGAATGGCATCGTTACATTTGACTCAGCCAAACAGGATCACACGGAGTACATGTTTCTCTATACCGTGACGGAATGGACCGGAACTGCGCATGAGTGTGACGAGGGCGTGCTGGAGTGGATCGATTTTGACCGGATCCGGAACATGAATCTGTGGGAGGGCGACCGGATTTTTCTGAAGCTTCTCGATGAAGGGCACCCCTTCTTTTCGTTAAAACTTGTCTATGACGAAAAGGATGTTCTTCGCGGGGCAGTCCTGGACGGCCGGCAGATGGAGCTCTTTGATATCCTGAACCCGGACGGAACACTTGCAGGATATACCCGTGAGCGAAGTATCGCACATGAGATGGGCAGTCTGCATGGGACTGTGCATATCTGGATTGCAATGAAGATAGGGCAGGTAGATAAGAATGCGGAGCGCGAAAACAGCAGCCCGGCGACCCTGACAGCGGACCAATCGAGGGAATCGGATGAGTTTTCGCGTAATAACGCAGGTTGTCACTGGCAGCTGCTTCTTCAGAAACGCGCGGCAAACAAGGACTCGTATCCGGGCTGTATGGATATTTCTTCAGCCGGGCATATGAAGGCAGGCGACAGCGTGGAGGAGACACTCCTTCGTGAATTCCGGGAAGAGATGGGAATCCGTGCTTCGGTGAAAGATTTTATCTATATTGGTGATCATCTTTCTTATCACGAAAGTGTTTTCTACGGAAAGCGGTTCCGGGACCATGAGCTGAGTCACATTTTCGTCTACAGCCCATCCGACCAGATTGATGCAGAAAAACTGAGGCTTCAAAAAGAAGAGATTGAGAGCGTCTCCTGGATCGATTTTGATGAACTTGAAAAAAGAATGCAGGACAAGACCATACAGACGTGCATTGATCCGGAGGAACTTTCGATCTTGAAAGATTTCTTGAATCATCACATGCATGTCGTATGAAGCATGTTGTATGAGCTGGGAGCCTGCAGGAATATGGTTTGACAAAAAATCCAATGGAAGTTGACCAAAATTGTCAAGAAATGGAGCGATTTTGGTCAAACGACAACCCTTTGCCGCGGAGTTGACAAGAAATTGGCCGAAAGTTGACCAATATTGTCAGGAAACGGAGCGACTCTTGTCAAACGACAGTCCTTTGCCGCGGAGTTGACAAGAAATCCGCCAAAAGTTGACCAAAATTGTCAAGAAACGGAGAAATTTTTGTCAGAGGAGCCTGCAGGATACAGGGCTATGATTTGAATCGGGCAGAGCAGATTAAATCTGCTCTGCCCGATTCGGTGACTCTGCCTGTCATCTCGTGCTCCATCCATCATCTCGTGCATTGCACTCGATGATGGGTGCCCGCCGGAGTCATGCTTTGCAAGAGTGCCTTCATGTCAGGCGCTTCTTGCTAGCAATCCAAGTCAGGTGCTTCGTGCAGGCAATCCATGTCAGGTGCTTCGTGACAGACAATTCACTTCAGGTAATTCATGAACTTCTGTGCTTTCTCGCTCATTGGCTTGGAAAGGTCGATGGAACGAATCTCCTTGCGGAGCGGCAGGACGCTCTTCGCGTTGACGGAAAGTTCGTCGATGCCCATGCGCAGGAAGGTTTCGGTGAGGGCAAGGTCCGCGCCGAGTTCGCCGCAGATGCCGACCCAGCAATTGTGGCGGTGTCCGGCGTCGATCGTCATCTTGATCTCGCGCAGTACTGCCGGATGGTGGGAATCCGCAAAAGGCTCAAGCTTTGCGTTGACACGGTCGATTGCGGTGGTGTACTGGGTGAGGTCGTTCGTGCCGAGCGAGAAGAAATCGACTTCTTCGGCGAGTTCATCAGCGCACAGCACGGCAGCCGGTGTCTCGACCATGATGCCGATCTGCGGATTGCCCATTTTAACATTTTCATTCTCAAGCTCACGCCTGCACTCGGCAAGAATTTCCTTTGCCTCGCGCACTTCGCGGACAGAGATGATCATCGGAAACATGATGCCCATGTTGCCGTATGCCGAAGCGCGGAGCAGCGCGCGGAGCTGGCGCTTAAAGAAGTCCTTTCTTGTGAGGCAGATGCGGATCGCGCGGTAGCCGAGCGCCGGATTGGTCTCATGATCGAGGTTCATCCAGTCGATCGTCTTGTCGGCGCCGATATCGCAGGTGCGGATGACAACCAGTTTTGGCGCAAGCGTCTCGACGACGCGCTTGTATGCCTCGAACTGTTCATCTTCCGTCGGTTCTTTGGTGCTGCCGAGATAGACAAACTCAGAGCGGAAGAGACCGATGCCCTCGGCGTCGTTCTCCTGCACGGCACCGATATCCTGCGGACCGCCGATGTTCGCAAAAACCTTGATTGTCCGGCCGTCGATGGTGGTGTTGGTCTTGCCCTTGAGTTCCTTAAGAAGAGCCTCTTTCTTGAGGTCCTCGTTGTGTTTTGCGGTGAGTGTGTCGATGAGGTCCTGCGTCGGCTCTACGTAAACACAGGAATTGTAGCCGTCGAGAATGGCGAACTTGCCGTCCCAGCTGTCGTCGATCTGTTTGCACTGGATGAGAGTTGGCGTGTTCATGGAGCGGGCGAGGATAGCCGTGTGGCTGTTCGAAGAGCCCTCGCGTGTGATCATGCCGAGAAGCTTGGACTTGTCGAGCTTGACGGTGTCGGACGGCGCAAGGTCTTCGGCGACGAGAATACACGGCTCAGTTCCCTGCATGGATTCCGTATCATTCCCGAGAAGGATATCAAGAACGCAGTTTCCTACATCAATGACATCGGTGCTGCGGGCCTGGAAGTACGGGTTGTCCATCTCTTTGAACATCTGTGCCATGTTCGCGAAGCCCTGTTTCACGGCATATTCAGCGGTGTGCTTCTGGTCGGCGATGATGGACTTCACGGAATCATTGAGGTCATCATCGTCGAGCATCTCTGCGTGGAATTCGAAGATGCCGGCACTGTCTTCGCCGGCGGCTTTGACTGCCTTTTTATACAGCGCATTCTGCTGTTCCTGCGCCTTCACTCTGGCCTTCTCGTAACGATCGAGCTCGGGAATCGGATCCTCCACGAGACTGTCACTGATTTCATACGTCGGCGCCTTGAAAATTTTGATTTTGCCGATCGCAATCCCATTCAGGATTGATATACCTGTTCCTACCTGCATTTTTCCTCCCTGGCTTCATCGGCCGCGGTCAGGGTTCTGCCCTGATGTGCATCCGCCTGATCTATAAAAATATCAGAAGTTGTCCTTCATGAACTGCTCGACGGCAGCAGCAGCGGTCTCCTCATCAGGCCCTTCGACCTTGATGGTGACGGTGTCACCCTGTACAACGCCGAGGCTCATAAGCTTCATGAGCTTGCTCATATCTGCACTCTTGTCACCCTTGGTCAGTGTGAAGGTGGAAGCATATTTCTTGACTTCCTTGGTAAGAAGTCCTGCCGGACGGGCGTGAATGCCAACCGGATCGGTAATGGTGTAAGTAAATTCTTTCATGATCTTTCTCCTTTTTCGTTGTTTGCCGCAGCGGTTCAGACCCCAGATCCTGCAGGCAGATTCTGCAGGCAGATTCTGCAGGCAGATACTGCAGGCAGATTCTGCAGGCAGATACTGCAGGCAGATTCTGCCGGTTATGCTTTGCGGAATGAACGGAACCGCCGCGTTTTCTGGTTTCTTTCTTCACCGTCAAAACCTGTGACGGCCTTTTTGTCTGTTTTTATTATAAGCCCCATTTGCCCCGGGAGCCACGGGATACGGGCCATATTCCGCCGTTATTCAGCGTCAGCCCCGATTTTGACATCTTCGTAGTCATCGGAGTTGGTGAGAAGGACGCAGACCATGTCGGAGTGTCCGGCCTTTGCAATCTTCTCTTTACTGAAGCGGAGGATCGGCTGCCCCTTCTTTACCTGGTCGTCTTCCTTTACGAGAGGTGTGAAGCCGTCGCCGTTCATCTGAACGGTGTCGATGCCGACGTGGATGAGGACCTCCTGATCATTCTCACCGGTGATGCCAATTGCATGTTTTGTCTCAGCGACAGAAGAGATTGTGCCGTCGTACGGTGCAAGGATGATTTCAGTATCCGGTTCGATGCCGACGCCCTCGCCGAGGGTTCCCGCTGCAAAGGTTGCATCCGGAATTTCCGTGTAAGGAACAATCTTACCGCTTACAGGAGCGTAGATCTTTCCGGCCGAGCTGCTGATGATGACCGGTGCATGTTCTGCTTCTTCCTTCAGAGCTTTTTCTTCGTTTGCCGCTTTTTCTTCAAGATACTTATCGTTGTCTTCCGGATCTTCATGCCAGAAGAAGAACGTAAGAGCGAATGCGATACCGCCGGAAATTGCAAGCAGTACGAGGTAAACCGGGATGTTGTCGATAGTAAGCAGTCCCGGAATACCGGTTACGCCGTATGCGGTTGCACCGAGTCCGGAAAGGGAACCGAACAGAGCGCCGACAGCGCCGCCGATCATACCGAAGACAAACGGCTTGTAAAGGCGGAGGTTGACACCGAAGATTGCCGGCTCCGTGATGCCGAGGGAAGCAGAGAGAGCAGAAGGAATAGCAACGGATCTTCTCTTTGCGTTCTTGGTTTTGACGCCGACAGCAAGGCAGGCGCCGAACTGTGCGAAGTTCGCGGCGGACGCAAGCGGCATCCAGATGTTCAGGCCGCCCTCTGCGAGCATGCCGGCCTCGATGACGTTGTACATGTGGTGCAGACCCATGACGACGGTGATCGGGTAGATGGCACCCATTGCAGCGGCGCCGATACCGTATCCTGCAGTGATGAGCCACTTCGCGCCGGTGAGAACGTATGTCTCAGCAGTGGAGAAGATAGGCCCGATGATCATGAAGGTAAGGAGTGCGGTGACAAATACTGTTGTAAGAGGAGTGACGAAGAGGTCGATGATTTCCGGCACGTGCTTGTGAAGCCACTTCTCCAGTTTACTCATGAAGTAAACGGCGATGATGACCGGAATGACATGACCCTGATAGCCTAACTGGTTGACCTGGCCGAAAGTGTAGCTTCCGATTTTCAGACCGTGCCCGAAAAGGTACCAGACATCATAGCCGTCTGCTGCATTCCAGCCGTTGGTGAGCGACGGATGAACCATCATCAGACCGATGACGGCACCGAGGAAAAGGTTGCCGCCGAAAACGCGCGCCGCACTGATTGCGACGATGACGGGCAGGAATGTGAAAGCAGTGTTGGAGACGAGGTCAAGGAATCCATACCAGTCGGAATCCGAGAAGCCCGGGATAGCATGGCCGAGTGCCTCGACAATGCCCATCATCAGACCGGATGCGACGATGGCAGGAAGAATCGGGACGAAGACGTCACCGACCGTCTTGAGCATGCGTCTCCAGACCGGAGCCTTGGCTGCAGCGGCAGCCTTTACATCGTCCTTGGATGCTGCTGTAAGACCGGTGACGGCAAGAAATTCATCGTAAACCTTGTTGACGGTGCCGGTTCCGATGATGATCTGGAACTGGCCGTTCGACTGGAACGTGGTGCCGGTTCCGATGATGATCTGGAACTGGCCGTTCGACTGGAACGTGCCCTTGACGCCCTCAACATTTTCAATTGCCTTCTGATCGATCTTGCTGTTGTCTGCGACGACAAGTCTCAATCTTGTCGCGCAGTGTGCCGCACTGATGAGATTTTCCTTGCCGCCGAGCAGCGGGACAAGCTCTTCAGCGCACTTGCGGTAATCGAGTGCCATGATTGGTTACCCCCTTTTTGGATACCTGATAGGATGGATGGCTGTCGCAGTTGATGCCCTTCCTTGATGCTGAGTTGAGTTTTTGTTTATAGTGAATGCCCCTGTGATTACAATTCAGTAATCACAGGGGTGATTACTTAATTGTAATCGTTTTCAATCTGTTTTCATTTTAGTATTTCATAAAATTATTGTAAATTGTACTTTCTGTAGATAATTGCCGTCGGTTTTTGTGAAGAATTACCAGTGACGGCTTCTGAACCTTAATCAAGTATTCCCCCGGCCGGTATCCGGCAATATGCAGGATGGCCATTTCGCTGTATATCCGGGTTTGAAAATGGGGATTGCCTCTGCCGTGTCCAAAGGAATTTCAGAAATCCCGCGTGACGGAGAAAGTGTCTGAAAGAAGCAGATTCTTGAATCCGGCGGGCCCTGGAAACTCTTACCCGGGAGAGCAAAACGCACGGGGCATAAAAATGCCGCATGGGCAAAAGTCCATGCGGCAGATGAGCTTTCATTAATGTAAAACGGCTGCAGACAATAGCCTGCAGAACCCCCATTCACAGCAGCCCGAGTTTTTCAAAAGCCCTGTACAGGCCGTCGTCGGTGACGGAAGGGCAGACCATGGTGCTGATTTTCTTTAAGGCCTCTGCGCCGTTTTCCATGCAGACGCTTGTGTGTACGGTCTTGATCATGGCGAGGTCGTTCATAGAGTCGCCGAAGCCGATGGTGTCTTCGATCGGAACGCCCAGATAGCTGCAGACACGGCGGACACCGCGGCCCTTGTCGAAGGCACGGTTGATGAGCTCGCCGTTGACGCAGCTGTGCTCTTTTATTTCCTGCATGCAGAAATCAAAATCCTTCTCCAGGAGCTTCCGGGCAGGCTCGAGCTGATCCCAGGAGCTGCACATGACGACGACCTTGTAAATCGGCCTTCCGTCATATTCGCGCATCGGATGAATGCTGAGTTTTGACGCAAGGGCTTTGCGCCAGCGCTCGATTTCCGAATTGCCGCCGGTTTGGCCCTTCAGAAAGTCGTCGAGATTTTCGTCGCCGTAAGTGCGGTCTTTTGCCTCGATTGTGCAGAAGACGCCGCCCTCATGCAGCGAGGTGAGAGCCGTCTCGGTCTGCTCTTTTGTCATCGGGCAGTCGTAGATGACGTCGTCCCCGACGACTACGTAGCCGCCTGCGCTCGCGACCATTCCGTCAAAACCGTACTGAAGCACGGGCTCGAGCATGGCATAGTTTCTTCCGGTGCAGAGGAAGACCTTGTGGCCTGCGGACTGCGCCTTCCGGACTGCCGTCAGAGCGGAATCCGGCGGAACGTTTGTCCCGGCGGGCGTGAGCGTGCCGTCAATATCGACAAAAATCAGTTTTTTACTCATAGTGAGCAGGCCCCCTGACCAATTTCTTTCTATGATATAGATTACTGCGGTATTTCGTTCTCTGCTGTTCTGCTCCCCGGTATGGCAGGGAATCCGGCAGAAACCGGACTTATTTTTTGCAGCGATTCTCGTTCACGATTTTACAGCGACTCCCGCTCCACGATGGTGTATTCGAGCATAGTCTGTGTTACGACCATACTGCGGCTGCTGTCCCCGATCATGCGGAGCAGCATCGAAGCGGCCTCGCGCCCGCACTGCCGGTAATAGAGGTGGGCCGTCGTGAGAGCAGGCTGTACATACGTCCCGGCCCAGCTGTCGCCAAGCCCGGCAATGCTGATGTCTTCCGGAATCCGCAGCCCGGCTTCGTGAATTGCCTTCATCGCGCCGAGTGCGATTGCGTCCGTGGCGCAGAGCACACCGTTGAAATCCCTGTGCTTCAAAAGCCTTTCCATGCACTCTTTCCCTTCAGCAGCGTCAAAACTCACTTCTTCGAAGTGCAGGTTTTCTTCCGGGAGGCCGGCTTCCTTCCAGGCGCGGAGGACGCCGCTGTGGCGGTTGAGCCCGGCCGCGACATCCCTGTCCGAGACTCCGATATAGACGACATGGTCTCTTCCCTTGCGGATCATCCTGCGTGTGAGTTCTTCCATTGCGCCTGCATCATTGTGATAGACGCAGGGAAGTCCGGCAAAATTCTGCCCTGTGATGACGACCGGAACGGAAGAGCTGCGGATGGCATCGGACAGAGCGGGAGTCATGACGACGCCCATCAGAATGATGCCTGCGACCTGGTTGTTCTGCATGTTCTCGAGATAACGAAGCTCCATGTCGCGGCTCCCCTCAGAGCTGCCGAGCATCGTGAGGTAGTTTCTCTCGGTGAGGGCATCGGAAATACCCGCCATAATCTGTGAAACGGAATCGGAGTGAATTTTCGGGACGATCACGCCGATCTGACCGCCTCTGCCGGTGCGCATGCTCTGCGCCATAAGATTGGGCCTGTAACCGGTTTTGCGGATGGCTTCGCGGATTTTCGCGCGCTTTTCTTCCGAGAGGGAACCGTCATTCATGTATCTGCTCACGGCTGCGGGTGAGACACCGGCGAGATTCGCCACATCCTTGATCGTATATGTTTTATCTCCCATATCGTTTACCTTTATTGTATGCTGACTCGCCGCATTGAATCACTTTTACGGGTCATTAGCAGACTGTACTGTTGTAATCGTTTTCAAAACGATTATAAAAAACTGTTTCAAATGCCGCAAGAAATTTTGAATTTAAGAGTGCCGAAAATTTCAAAATCTTTTTGTGAGTTTTGACGTATAAGGACAAATTTCGCAGTTCAGACGCCTGTACAGCCCTTTTTTGAGCTGTTTGGGGCCTTTTGATATTCAAGGGATACCCTGCCGTAGATTCGCGGATGAAATGCAGGTGTGAAAGAACTGCTTGAAATGATTCATCCGACAATGCCTGTGCGAATGAAATTATATGAAATGATGACTGATTATTTGAACAGATGGAAAGCATGAGAAGGATGAATCGGAGGTTCCGGGAAATAGCCGGCAGACTGCGGAGATTGATTCCATCGGGGATGAGTATGACAAAGTTGCGCGAATTTATGAATACCTTGCAGAAACGACCGAGTATAAAACCGGAGCAGAGAATTAACAGAACATACGAAGCACTTTCCTGTCACACGAGACGGTCTGCGCCGGATATTCCCTTGCATTTAAATACCTTTGTGACAAAGCAGGGATCCCCTGTGTCGTCTTAGTGGGAGTCGGTGACGGAGATTTCCATGAGTGTAATCTCGTGAATGTTGGCGGCAGCTGGGGATACGTGGATGTGACCTGGGGAGATACGGATGATGATTTTGTGTACACACATGCGTATCTCGGGCTCACATCGGATGAAATGCAGCGGAGCGGACATACTGTCACAGACGGTTACAGTTATCCTTCCGTCACCGGGACAGGGATGGATTATTTTCGAAGGAACAACATTCTCTATGGGGCACTCTCAGCGGACAAGATGTCGGAAATCATCGGAAATGCCTATCTTGCAGGGCAGAATGGCATCGAAATGAAATTTGATTCGAAGGAACATTATATGGATGCGCTTGCCGCTATTGAGGATGGGAGTGCCAACGGGGCAGTGTCCGCCGCATATCAGGAAAGCGGAATATACAATTATCGGATCTGGTATCAATCGAATGATGACCTGTACGTAATTAAGGAAATCTGGCAGAACTGACACATCCGGACAGCACGGATTTTTCGGTCACGGATAGCAGAAAGCAGAAAATACGGATGGCGAAGCCGGGGCAGCAGACAGGGGATGCCGTCGGAACAGCACGGGACAGGAGCTTAATAATCGTGGGGCAAAAAGAAAAGAACCTGATAAGGAAAATAGCATCATGGATTACAAGACTCGGCTGGATTCCGCTTGCAGTTTCTTTCTGTGCCTATCACTGGGGAGGCGGACTCGGAGCCGGTTATTCTCTTTATGCCGCGACCGCACTCTATTTTGTGAATCCGGTTGTTGATTATCAGGACGGATTCGTATTATTTGCCGAGATTTCATCGGTCGTCGTCACTACAAGTGTCATCTTCACTATTATTCAGTCGGCAATTGAGAATCTCAATGACTTCATCCTTTCGAAATCATCCGCGTCCACAGCAGTTTTTACGGATAATGAGTGGGGCGAAATCTATTCCGATGCACTGGAGAAAGGATATGTCGCTGAACCGGAGAAGTCCTGGAATTTCAAAAATGCCAGAGCTTCTGTCGCCTTCCTGTATTCCGAGGATACGAAAAATATCGGGATGTATCGGGAGAATCAGGAAAAGCTTGCGGGCAGAGATGTTTATCTTATGCTGAATCATGCGGATCCGTTCCTCCTGAAGAGCACGGAGAGTGCACGGGTTCACTTTTTCAATCTCTACGAGATCATGGCCCGCAAATACTGGAAAGATCACAGTCTTTATGAGGAAATTCGTCCTGATGAAAACGGTGTGTTTCATCCATTCCGGATTGCAGTCCTCGGATTCGGAGACGTGGGCAGAGCCATCTTCAAATACGGCTATCTCAATAACATCTACGAGACAGACCAGAGGCTGGAATACCATCTATGGGGCTGCGGAAACATCGCAGAGAGAAGATTTCTTTCATCGCTTCAGACGATGAACAAGGACTCCATCACGGTTCACACTGAATCCTGGGAGGAGGATATCAGCGAGATTGCCGGCGCGGACCGGATTATCATCACGGGCGAGGATGGAGAGACCATCCGGATTCTGCAGGAATTACTGTACGAGAATCCAAATGCGGTGATCCACTGCGCATGCGGCGGCGATATGGTTTATGAGGAAATCTTCCTGGGAGAGAATGTTGCGACATTTGGAAACATGAAGGAAATTCTCACGGAAGATTATATTAAGAGAGAACAGCTTCTCCTTCAGGCAAAGATGTTCAATTATGATTATGCTCTCAGTGCTGAGGGACAGCATGTCACAGATCCATCCGCCGTCACAGAGAAGATGGAGAACGAGTGGGACAAGCTCAATGGTTTCTTCCGCGGATCCAATGTCGCCCGGGCAGATCATTACTGGATCGAGAAATGGAAGCTCCTGGACGGACACAGCATCGAAGAGGAACAGAGGATCTAGCACATGCGCTGGTGCCGCTATTACTTCTATAACCATTGGACATATGGCGGGAAGAAAGACAAGAGGCTGCGGCTCCATCCGGACCTTGTGCCTTACGATGAACTCCCGAAGAAGGAACAGGACAAGGATGATTTCTACGACCCGACAATTCGTGACATGGTCGATGCGATGCTTCCGGAGAAGAAATCCTGAAAAACACGTCCTGCGGCGGCCATGGGATGCTTTGTAAAATTCTTGCATTCTATCGCAAAATTTATATAATCATAGGTCGAAGAACTCAATACATTAATTTTAACAGCATTAGCTGGATTGTAATGGAAGTTTATGTAATGAGTTTCGAGTTTGGATTCGAATGAATCCGAACAATTGAATGGTGTGAATAGTGCTCCAGTCTGAGGATTCCTCTGCGTGGAAATTGTCCGGATGAAGATTTTATCTGTGCACGGGCATTGTTCCATAGCAGAGTTTATTGTAAAGGTGCAGGCTGAAGACGTTGC
The DNA here is from genome assembly GCA_900317475.1 of uncultured Lachnospiraceae bacterium. GTDB lineage: Bacteria > Bacillota > Clostridia > Lachnospirales > Lachnospiraceae > CAG-791. Next base: position 13,885 of record ONGY01000032.1, read on the forward strand.
GTTATGCCATTTTACGAAAATACTTAAAGCCGGCTGTTCGCGTTAAGGCAGCCGCTGGTATTAAGGCCGCTGGCCGCACTGCAGATGGTCCGGTGGCCGGTTTTGTGCGGGAACTGCACAAAGGAAATGGAAAATTACCAATCATGATGAACAGAAAGATGAAGAGGATTCTGGCAGCTGTTTCTGCCGCCGCAGTCATTATTTCAAGCGGCGCACCGAGCATGCCTGGTGCACAGGTTATGGCATCGGAAGAGGATACGGCTTCTGTTGAGTCAGCAGCCGTGAACAGTCAGGACGATGCAGGAGCATCCGTTGGGAAAACGGGTGCAGAAGCAGCGGCAGCCTCGCAGGAGACGGAGTCTTCAGCAAGTGGTGCTGCGGAAGATACAGTGAACGCCGATGATCAGAAAAATGCTGCTGCAGAGAATAATTCGGGCGCAGCGGAAACTGATTCCAGGGCAGTTGTGAATTCCGGAGATGCGGAAGAAAGCGGCAGCACTGACAGCAGTTCGGCATCATCCGAAAGCACGAGTGAATACAATGAAGAATCTGCTGACGTCTACAGTACTATTGACAGCAGTGAGGAATCTGCGGATGCCGAATCTGCTGAGACGGAGGCAAGTGATGCGGAAAAATCGGATGTTGCGCTTCATATTCACTATGAGGCCGGTGAAGGCGGAAGTGTCACGGTATCGGAAGAGGAAGCGGCTGTAAGCTCTGCGGAAGATGAGATTTCGCTTCAGGGCTCCGAGGCTGTTCCCTCGGAAGGATATGAATTCGCCGGCTGGGAAAAGGACGATGCAGAGATTTCCAGTGAGGCGAAGTTCACTCCATCGATCGACTTGTCCCAATATTTCGAAGGGGATACTGCGCTCACCGAAGAGGCAGATCTGACCTACACAGCAGTTTTTGCGGTGAAGGAAGAAAAAACAAAGTATCCGGCAATTGACTTCGGGAAGATCAGCTTCGAGGATGGGTCTTCGGTTGCGGTAAGCGCGCCCGAGGGGGCGTTTCCGGAAGGAACAAAGCTTTCCGTTACGACTGTCCCGGCCGGGGATGTCCTCGACGAAATGAAGGAAGCGTCCGGTGAGGAAGCGCTGACAGAAGAGAATGTCGCGGCTTATGAGTTCAATTTCTATACAGAGAAGGACGGTGTCCGGAGCGACGGTATCGAGCCTTTGAAGGATATCCGGGTGAGCTTCGAGAACCCGGCGATTGAGGGCAGCTCGCCGATTGATGTCTACCATGTGGATGAAGAGAGTGCACCGCAAAAACTGGAGACGGCGGAGACTTCCGAACCGTCGGATGATTCGGTGAAAACGGTCATTGAGACGGCACAGTTTTCCACCTATGTTCTGATGAGTGCGCCGGCGGAGAAGGCACACGGACCGTTCAGGTTCAACGGAACCATTACACTCCTGGCTGACATCTGGCATGGCGGTAAAGAGAATGGCGATGACTCCACGCGGATTCAGTCGGTCAAGCCGGGTGACACGGTGACCCTGACAGCAGCTGTTGACGTGAAGGAAGTCAAGGAGAAGCTTGATGCCATTGCAGGCTACTTCGGAGTCGTCAAGGATGAGTACGGCAAGATCGCCATCACGGCACCGATGTGCACGTTCACGGCGACATTTGACATTCCGGAAGGCTTTGCGGTTCCGGATGAGACGGCCGTTCAGGTGAGCCCCGATGGACTCGGCAGCTGCTTTGACGTGACGAAGACCAATATCAGCGGCCGCAAAATCACCGTGACATTTGGACTGAAGAGCGGCATTGACAATTACCAGAAGCTTTACGAGGCGGTGAACAGCACCGGTATTAAGACGGCGCTGTCTGATGGAAACGATACGATCACCTTCACCATCGCCGGTCTCATGGTCAATGGTGAGAACAAGTCCGACAGAGATGTCCTTAAAATTGCCGGTGATGTGAGCGGTAATTTTCAGGCGATCGCGACGTTGGACCGCAATCCGGACGCCACCAGTCAGGGTCAGTCATATTACTTTGCTTTTACGTTCGAGCCTTCCCAGACAGAATCCGGAAAGGACATCAACGCAGACAGTAAGAATCCGATTCCGATTTCGATTTCCTACCGCCTTAGCAAACCGCTGAACTTAATTCTGCCGGGTGATATGACAACAGAAGGAGCGGCAGACAGCCGCGCCATTCGGGACGTTCAGCCTGGAAGCAGATTGACTTATGTCGGCAGACTGGATGTTTCTTCCATCAAAGAGCAGATCAATACGATGGAGGGAAGTGAGAGAGATCATAATATCCGCAATGTGAAGAGCTCCTTCCGGGCTGTGATCACGCTCGGTGACGGACTTTCCAGCAGTGCGGACAAAAACAGTGTGACGCTCACAGACAATAATCTGTTTGAAATCAGCGATGTGACGGTTGATGGCAGCACTGTTACGGTTGACATGACGCTGAAAGGCGATTATGCAAGCTTCACAAAGCTCAAAGAGACCGTTGACAGTGTGAATGACATTCTGGAAGTCAGGGTTCCTGTTACTGTTTCAGACAGTCTTCCGAGCGTTGCGCTCATCACGTCGATCGGCACATTGAGCGGCGAGTTCTCAGCAGAGGTGGTAGACGAGAAAGGGCAGGTTGTTCTGTATGAGCCGTCCTTTACCTGGAATGCAAAGCAGGCAGGCGAAGGGACAGCATCTGCACTTGGAAACGGCAAGGACAGTGCCCAGAGCGAGAGCGATAATGATGCCATTGCCTATACAGTGAGAACGCCTTCTCTGTATCAGCTTCCGGGGGATATCAGCATCCTTCTGGGCGATGGGTCAGAAGATACGGAGAATAGTCAAATTTACCAGACCAGGGTTGGGGATACGCTGACTCTGATAGGTTCGCTGGATGTAACGAGTATCGTAAATCAGCTCAATACAATCAGCAACGAACACAATGACCCGGATGGTTCAAAAATCAGTCTTATAAATGCAGACAGGGAACCGGGCGTCAGCTTTACATTTACCCTGAAGGCAGAGATACCGGAAGGAATTTCACTGTCGGATGTGAAAGCAGAAGCGGTTTCGTCGACATTTGGCAATAATGCGTTTACTATCAGAAAAGTTGAAGTTGATGGACGTGAGCTGACGGTTCATTTCGGGCTCGCGGACGAATCCATTAAAACATTTGACCGGCTCGCCGCTGCGGTGAGACAGGTTGGAGTAATGAAAATCAAAATCTCCGGTCTGACCGTTACGGCGGCCGGCCAGCAGACCGTCAGGGTGAAGTCACTTACGGGAAGTTTCCTTTCCTGTGCTTCGAATGACTCAAAGGAACTGCCGTTCAATTTCTCCTGGGAAACGGTCCAGTCCACGGCAGGCGGTCTGCTCTCGAACAGTCTTGGAGAAGGCAAGGACGCAGCGCAGGCGGCAGACGACAATACCACGATTGCATTTACGTTCGATGCAGCGCCGCTTCCGATACCTGTACCGGTGCCTGTACAACCGGAGAACAGGCTGGTTGTCCCTTCGGGCAACAGCGGCAATCCGACGCCAATCGTTGTTCGTCGGATGACCACAATCAATGGTTCGGGAAGTAAACCGGCCACGGAACAGCTTCCGACCATCAGCGGCAGCGATGGAGATGAGCCTGTTGATCAGATGCTTCCGACCATCAGCGGCAGCTATGGAGATGAGCCTGTTGATCAGACGCTTCCGACCATTGATGGAAGTATACACACGGGCGATGATCAAAACATGGTCCTCTGGTTTGTGTTCATGGCTGCGGCAGGAGCGGCACTTGTGGCTTTTCTCGCGCGAAAGAGGGAAAGAAACGGGAAATAGAGAAACAGGAACGGGAAACGAGAAGTAAGTAAAAGCAGGCAGGCATACCCATGGCGACATGGCGTATGCCTGCCGCTTTTTTGGAGTGATTCTCTGTATATCGACGGGCTGCGATGCGGAAAAGCCATTTGCGGAGATCAGCAGGCCTGTGGAATAGTTAAAACCATGAGAAGGTATGGTCGAAACGGTGGTCAAAACTGCCGGTTCCGGCGAGAACCTGATCGAGCTCTTCCAGCATGGAGGGAAACTCTTCCTTTGCCTTTGTGTACAGGCGCATGAGTTCCCTGTTGCTGTCCTTCATGCGCGGGTCGGGCTTTTTCGTAATGATCATGCCGTGCATTTCCGGATAGTTTCCCGAGAGAGCAAGGGTAAGGAAGATCAAGAACCTCCTCGGATCGGAGTCGGTCGTGATGAGGCGGCCGAAGCGATTCATTGATTTAAGCGCTATATAAATATTTTCCGGGCGAGCCGGGGCAAAAAACGGTGCGATGATGCGGGAGCGTTCTTTCGTCGGGTAAATGTGGTCGACGAGGCTGTGTGTGACGGGGTCAAAACCGTCGCGAATGAGAAGCTTCCGGTCAAAAGCGCTTTCGATTTCTGTGTGATAAACGCGGCTTCTGTGAATTTTTTTCTCAATATAGGGGTGGCAGGTGCTGTCGAGGGCAAAATGGCAGAGGAACCCTGCGAGATATGCATAGGATGCTTCCGGGTTTTCGCTGCTGCGGACGATTTCCGCTCCCTGTGTGAAGAAACGCCTCCCCGTCCATTCATGGATAGAATATCCGATGGCGTTGATTTCGTTTGAACGGAGCGGGTGATAGTAGAAGAGAATGTCCGGCCCGTGCTGACCAATGAGATAGAGCGGGAGATTCTTCCGCAGCGCGTGCTGTTTCTCTTCCGGAAGACTTCTCAGAATTTCCTGTCCGAACCTGTAATGAGCGTAAGTATTGGGCATGTCTATACCTCGATGTGTGATATATCGTGCAGCCTGTCGTGCTTCAGTCAACACCTGTCATTCTAAAATATATTTCCATCTTAGTCACCATGCCGATCTGGCAGCAATGTATAATGTTCGTAAAAACCGGGGCCCGGACGGTTCCGGATGACAGCAGAGGAGTAAAAAATGTTCCGACCGATGAGACGTTTCAGGCAGCAGATGACGGATGATGAGTGCATTCGGGTTTTGAAGGAGGAACGGCGCGGCGTTCTTTCGATGCACGGCGATGATGGGTACCCTTACGGGATTCCTGTCAATTTCTACTATGATGAAAGCGATGGGAAAATCTATCTGCACGGCGCGGGAGAAGGGAAAAAAATCGATTCACTGAAGGCAGACAGCCGGGTCTGCTTCTGTGTATATACGGCAGGTGAGAAAGCAAAAGTCAAGAGAGGACTGGATGTCCAGAGTGTTGTGGTCTTCGGGCATGTCGATGTGGTACAGGACCGTGCCAAAGCTGTGAATGAATGCAGGAATGTGGGATTGAAATACTTTCCCGACGATCCTGAGTATATTGAAGAAGAAGTGAAAAGAAACGAAAATGTCGTCTGCATCCTCGCCATCACCATTGATCATATGACCGGCAAGAAAGTAAATGAGTCCTGACACAGGAAACCGGGAACACCCTGGCGCGCACGCAGGATGCAAAGCCGGAGAGACTTATCTTTGGATGAAGGAAAGCCTGCCGCGGGGCCGGTGTCTCAATTCGGACACAAAGGTGTTAGGAAAGATTTCCGCAGAGAAAGTCCTTGCAGATCCCCATGGTCTCGCGGAGCATATTATTCAGAAGGTAAAGCGGATTGATCGGGGCGGCGATGCCGGAGACATCGCTGTACCCGGATTTTTTTGCTAGATGAACTGCGCGGAAGACATGAAAATTGTTCGTGACAATGCCGATCCGGTCTGCTTGGGGATCGCAGAGGCGGGCGCTGAACACAATGTTCTGAAAGGTATTCTCCGACTTATCTTCTGTGAGAATGCGGTTTTCTTTTATGCCGCTGTTTTCCAGGTATTTTTTCATGACCGCCGCTTCTGAGGAAGGCTCGTTAGAACCCTGTCCGCCGGAAACGATGCAGACAGTTTCAGGGTTTTCTCTCAGATAAGCAACGGCGGTGTCGAGGCGATGGACAAGGACATTGCTGGGGCCGGAACTGCGTACCTGAGCGCCAAGAACAATGATGTAATCCAGATTTGGTGCGCCTTCTGCGTGAAATTCGGAGAGAATGCATGTAAATGTGGCGGCGATGATCATGGCTGCAGAGGACACTGCCGCGATGATCACAACCCTTAGACCAAGAGGTATACGAGGCCATAAAGAAAGTTTTGACGATACCGCGCAGAGTGCGAAGAGGGCGGAAAGCACGAACCAGACCATAAAAAAAGCGGTCCCGGATGCTGTGAGACAGATGAGTATGCCGTATGCAAGTGACGCGGCGGCAAGGACGATAAACAGGATAAATAAAAAAGGATTCATGCTTGTGTTATTCCTATGGGTCAACGGAAACAGTGCCCGGATATATAGTTGCGCAGGCACGCAGGAGACTGGCTTAGTGTTCACCTGCACTCCAGCCTCTTCGGGTATAGTGTTCAGGTGTATAGCTGCTTAGCGCGCGAAGGCACAGACGCAACACGCGAAGACCATATGGCTGATGCCACACATACTTTCAGAATTGTCCTGATTTTAGCAGATCCGGACCGAATCGGATAGGGCTCTGGAAATCAGAAGCTTGTTCGCGGGCGCTGCGCCCGGAAAGCCGGGAAATATTTCCGCGCGCGGGGGCGTAGGCGCTTCAACGAGGGCGATTACGGGAAGCGCCGGGTTTAAGAGGCTTGTTCGTGGGTGCCACGCCCGGAAAGTCGGGAAATATTTCCGCGCGCGGGGGCGTAGGCGCTTCAACGAGGGCGATTACGGGAAGCGCCGGGTTTAAGACGCTTGTTCGCGGGTGCTGCGCCCGGAAAGCCGGGTTCCGCGCGCGGGGGCGTAGGCGCTTCAACGAGGGCGATTACGAGAGTCGCCGGGTTTAAGAAGCTTGTTCGCGGGTGCTGCGCCCGGAAAGCCGGTGGATATTTCCGCGCGCGGGGGCTGAGGTCTCTTTTTCAGGCGAAAGACAGGAAGCAGATGAAAGGCGGCTTGTTCTCCGAATCAAAAATGATCAGGAAAACAGGCCGCCTGAAACAGAAGAATAGTCGGTATTTAATAGTATCTTGTCATTAGAGCGCCAAGACCACCTGCAACTGCGACTATGATTGCAAAAATAATGAGGTCGATGATCAGCCAGCAGAACTGACTCCTTGCATAGTTCCTTCGATTGATGTTGTCGGAAGAGAAACTCCACACGATAGCAAGGATGAGGCCGACAACCGGGATTGCAAACAAGAATTGATAGCCGAAATAGCCCCACATGGAGATTGGCCGGAACCTGTACGGGAGATTGTTCTCATTCATATCTACTGGTGCCTGGGAATAAACCGGCGCTCCATACTGTCCCTGTGGGCCGCTGTATTGTCCTTGCGGTCCACCATACTGTCCCTGTGGGCCACTTTGGTTTTGCCACTGCTGGTTACTTTGATTATCTGTATTATTTTCTGCCATTGTTTCCCTCCCCAAGGGTTTTACCCTTTTATCAAGATGCTTATATTATAAGCGAAATATCATCATTTACTCACCAAAAATGCAAAAATATTACGACAATTTGATATTTGTCATCTTTTGGAACAAACGTATAATTCAGACGCGTAAAATTCAGCCGCAAAATTCCGGAGTGACTGCTGAATTCTGAAGTGTGCGTCTGTAATGTGGAGTGTGCATCTGTAAAAGAGAGGATGCCGCAACATGCCTTGTACACGGGGAGTCTGCATGGACTCATTGAGAAATTCCACCCGGTACAACCATTCTTTTCAAACCATTGATTTTTGCGCAAAATGAAGTCTGGGGGTTCTAAATTTTCACAATTCAATGACATCTCAGGTATAATGAAATTGTTGGCGGGGCGAGTGCAAAACCGTTACGCTGTCAGCGCGGCTTTACGGACTGTACCGGGGGTGTCCTCAGAACAGATGGAGATTTTCCTGGATCAGTGCATATTTCCTGTTTACATGGTTCTTACGCAGAACTGACAAAGCAATGGTAGCCTTTGAATATTGGTTCTGTTAATGATTTAAGAGGTCGTTTTTTAAGAGGCAGAAAGGAATTGGAACATGTACATTTTTGCGCACCGCGGTTTCAGCGGGGAATATCCGGAAAACACAATGCTTGCTTTTGACAAGGCGGTCGAGGCAGGTGCTGACGGCATCGAGACAGATGTCCAACTTACAAAGGACCTTGTGCCGGTCATCATGCACGATGAAATGCTCGACCGCACGACGGACGGACATGGATTTGTCGGCGATTATACGTACGATGAGCTCTCGAAGCTGAATGACAGCTATACGGCAAAGTTCGGCGACAAGTTTGCGCCGGAGAGAATTCCCACGCTGGATGAGTTTTTGCGGTGGATGGCTCACGAGGCGACCGGAATCACGACGAATATCGAGCTGAAGAACAGCCTGTATTATTATGCCGGGATGGAAGAGCGCGTGATTTCGATGATTTGTGAATACGGACTCGAGGACCGCATCATTCTGTCCTCGTTCAATAACGCATCGATTCGTCTCTGCAAGGAAATTGATCCGGACATCCGGTGCGGTTTTCTGATCGATCCCATCATCGGGAATCCGGGAGCGTACTGCCGCGAGATGGGAGTCGAGTATTATCATCCGAATTTTGACGGCTCTGTGGACGGAAAGAAGTTCCCGCTCACGGAAGAACAGGTGAAGAACTGCTCGCAGAACGGGATCGGCGTG
>ONGY01000003.1 GCA_900317475.1 uncultured Lachnospiraceae bacterium
AAACGGAGAAAGAGGGATTTGAACCCTCGCGCCGCTATTAACGACCTACTCCCTTTCCAGGGGAGCCCCTTCGACCACTTGGGTATTTCTCCAATGTGCCCGATTTTAAACGGTTACATGATTTAGTTTTATATTCTTCAAAGCGGAGAGGATGGGATTCGAACCCATGTGGCGTTGCCGCCAAACGGTTTTCAAGACCGCCTCGTTATGACCGCTTCGATACCTCTCCGGGTCGATGCAGCTGCTCGTCTGAGGTGTTGCTTTCTCGCGCGAACATTGAATATATTATCAGCGGCGCCCCATTTCGTCAAGCATTTTTTAAGTAAAATAATAAACAAAACAGGAATATAAATTTCTTTAAATTTCAGAACATTGCCTGCAAATGCATTTTCGGCCGTCAAAATTCCCTGGGAAAGGCATTTCCGTGCTGCCGATTCGGAATCTTTTTATGAGTGCAATTTGGGCCGAATCGGTCCATTTTCAGGTCAGTTTGAACCTGTTTTCATCCTGCTTATACGGTTTGTAATCAGGAAGAAGATTCTTCACAACAGTGGAGGCTTTTTCTTCCTCATCTTCCGGAACACGGATCACATAGATATCCCTGTCGATTCTTCCATTCGGCCCAAAATCACGTCCGTCGAGATGTGCCCCGCATCCGCCGACAGGCGGCTCATCCTGCCAGATCCCAGTGCTTACCCCTGCTATTCCCGCTTCCTTTAAAGCTGCGCGCACGCTCTTCCACTCAGCTTTCTTTCCCTTGGCTTCATATATTTTCACTTTCTTTGCAAAAAGCGGCATGGTCTTACCTCCTTGAGAGCAGCCAAGCCATCACGTGGACTGCCTGCTGAAATGCATTTCTTCGAATAAGATCCTCAATATCCTCCGCAGACAGTTTCCGTACATTCAGGAACTCTGTCTCATCCAGTTTTTGCGAGGATGCTGTTCTGCAGTTTCTCGCCTCATAAATATAGGCATAATTATCTGAAATAGTTGCGTTCGACGGGATTGTAATGAGATGCCGCCATTCGTCCGACACGCATCCTGTCTCTTCCTGAAGCTCGCGTTTTGCCGCCTCAAGCGGTGTCTCTGCCCTTCTGCTGTCTTTCTCGGACTTTGTAACATAGCCCTCTGTGCCGTCCAGATTGATTCCGCCCGCCGGGAATTCCGTCGTTACTTCACCGATCCCGTGCCTGTACTGTCTTACACAGAGATAGTTGCCTTCCGTATCAGACGCTACAATCACAACATAGCTTCTTCTGCTGTAATTATAAAACGGTTCATATTCGCTGCCATCCGGGAAGCGATACTTTACACGTCTGAAATCAATCCATTCATCTCTCACGAGATGCTCTACGCTTTCCTGTTTCCACTTGAGAGTATCTTCATCGGAACAATACTTTTTGAATTCTTCGTCCGTCATCGCTGTTCTTCCCTTATGTCAGTTCCATGATTTGAATCGTATCTTGTTAACTGTTCAGCAGCCCTGAAATCGGCAGGCAGAAATTGCGCAGGCTGGCCTGTGTTTTGACTGCCGCCGATTTTCCGATCAGTCAAGATGCAGCAGCCTCGACCGCCCACAATAGAATGCATTACACCCCGAATTATGTAGATGCTGAGCAGATATCTTATCTTACCGTATTTCGCACCTTATCGCATCTTTTCGTTTCTGCCGTTGACCTCAAAAAAATGAATATAACAAAAGCCCCCAGAGATTTCTCTCTGGAGGCTGTAATTCATAGGCTGATCGCCGCCGATCTATGGCAATTAGTCAAGGATCGAAGCAACACGTCCGGAACCAACGGTTCTGCCGCCCTCACGAATAGCGAAGGTAAGGCCCTGCTCCATTCCGACAGGATGGATCAGCTCGATGGTCATCTCGACATGGTCGCCAGGCATGCACATTTCAGTTCCTTCCGGAAGCTTGATAACTCCGGTAACATCGGTGGTTCTGAAATAGAACTGCGGACGATAATCGTTGAAGAACGGGGTATGACGGCCGCCTTCATCCTTGGTCAGGACGTAAACCTGAGCCGTGAACTTCTTGTGGCAGGTAACGGAACCCGGCTTGCAGACAACCTGGCCGCGCTCGATATCTTCACGGTTCTTTCCGGCTCTTCGCGAATGCCGACGATCTCAACCGGATCATTCATCTTCAGCATACCACGCTCAACACGTCCGGTAGCAACGGTGCCGCGGCCGGTGATGGTGAAAACATCCTCGACAGGCATAAGGAATGGCTTGTCGTTATCACGCTGCGGATCCGGAATGTAAGAATCAACCGTATCCATCAGCTCCATGATAGCATCGGTCCACTGGTTCTTCTCAGACGGATTCTCCAGTGCCTTGAGAGCCGAACCACGAATGATCGGGGTATCGTCTCCCGGGAAGCCATACTCGTTGAGCAGATCTCTGATTTCCATCTCGACAAGGTCAAGAAGTTCAGGATCGTCAACCATATCGCACTTGTTCATGAATACGATGATGTAAGGAACACCGACCTGACGAGCGAGCAGAACGTGCTCACGGGTCTGAGCCATGACACCATCGGTAGCAGCAACAACAAGGATAGCACCATCCATCTGTGCAGCGCCGGTGATCATGTTCTTGACATAGTCAGCGTGGCCAGGGCAGTCAACGTGTGCATAGTGTCTCTTCGCAGTCTCATACTCGATGTGTGCAGAGGAGATCGTTATACCACGAGCCTTCTCTTCCGGTGCCTTATCGATCTGATCGAAAGGAACTGCCGGATCAAGTCCGAGTCTTGCAGCAAGAACAGCGGTGATAGCTGCAGTCAGAGTAGTTTTGCCGTGGTCAACATGGCCGATGGTACCAATGTTGACATGCGTTTTGGTTCTATCAAAATGAGCCTTTCCCATTGTTTGAAACCTCCTTCAAATGTGAAGTAATATATTTTCATTCCCGGTTATTCAAACGATATTCCGGGAAAGCACCGTACATAGATTATAGTAAACGACGATGCTTATTTCAAGTTTAATTACTTGGTCTCCTTGCCGGCGGAAAGAACCTTCTCGGCTACATTCTTCGGTACCGGTTCATAACGGTCGAAGAACATGGAGTAGCTTGCACGGCCCTGTGTTTTGGAACGAAGGTCCGTAGCATAGCCGAACATCTCGGCAAGCGGAACGTAAGCAGTAATCAGGACAGAACCGCTGCGGTCCTCCTGGCTTACAACACGTCCTCTTCTTGAGGAGACATCACCGATGACATCGCCCATGTAATCCTGCGGAGTCGTGACTTCGACCTTCATGATCGGCTCGAGAAGAACCGGATCAGCCTTCGCCATTGCCTCCTTGAAGCACATGGAACCTGCGATGTGGAATGCCATCTCGGAACTATCGACTTCATGATAGGATCCGTCATAGACGGTCGCATGAATACCGACAACCGGATATCCTCCCAGGGAACCGGACTTCATTGCTTCCTCAATACCTTCACCGACTGCGGGTACATATTCCTTCGGAATAGCGCCGCCGACGATTGCCGAGTCAAACTTATAGAGCTCGTCGCCGTTGGCATCCATCGGCTCGAATTTCACTTTGCAGTGACCGTACTGGCCGCGGCCGCCCGACTGCTTGACGTACTTGTACTCCTGATCCACCGGTTTGGTGAAGGTTTCCTTGTACGCGACCTGAGGAGCACCGACGTTCGCTTCTACGTGGAATTCACGAAGAAGACGGTCAACAATGATCTCAAGGTGAAGCTCGCCCATGCCGGCGATGATGGTCTGACCAGTTTCCTGATTGGTATGCGCACGGAAGGTAGGATCTTCTTCTGCAAGCTTCTGCAGAGCATCTACCAGCTTAGCCTGGCCGGCCTTGGTCTTCGGCTCAATCGCAAGCTCGATGACCGGGTCCGGGAACTCCATCGACTCGAGAATGCAGGGGTGCTGCTCATCGCAGAGCGTGTCACCGGTGCTGGTGTTCTTAAGACCGACAGCGGCAGCAATATCTCCCGCAAAAACTTTGTCGAGATCGGTTCTCTTGTTTGCGTGCATCAGAAGGATACGTCCCAGACGCTCCTTGGAATCCTTCGTGCTGTTCAGCACATAGGAGCCTGCCTTTGCAGTACCGCGATACACACGGAAGAATGCAAGCTTTCCGACGAACGGGTCTGTAACAATCTTGAATGCAAGTGCTGCGAACGGACCGTCATCGGTGGATTCGATGTCGATCGGATTACCGTCCATGTCTGTGCCGTGTGCATCTTCGATATCGGTCGGCGCCGGCATAAAATCAAGGACAGCATCCAGGAGCTTCTGAATACCGATGTTCTTGTGAGCAGAACCGCAGACGACCGGGAATGCCTTGCACTGGCAGGTAGCCTTGCGGAGGACCTTCTTCATATCGTCAATCGAAGGCTCATTTCCTTCAAGATACTGCTCCATAAGTTCATCGTCGAGATCGCAGATCTTCTCAACCATCTCGGTGTGATAGTTTTCCGCCGTCTCCTTCAGATCATCTGGAATCTCGATCTGCTTTACGTTTTCGCCATGATCGCCTTCAAAAAGATATCCCTTCATCTCAAAGAGATCAATGACGCCCTTGAACTGGTCCTCGGCGCCAATCGGATATTCGACCATGATGGCGTTTTTCTTAAGCTGATTGCGGATCTGGTCAACAGCGTTCAGATAGTTCGCACCGACAATATCCATCTTGTTGATGAATGCAATTCGGGGAACATTGAATCCGTCTGCCTGATGCCATACGTTCTCAGACTGCGGCTCGACGCCTTCCTTCGCACTGAAGACACCGACTGCGCCGTCAAGAACGCGGAGTGAACGCTCAACCTCGACCGTAAAGTCGACGTGGCCGGGGGTATCGATAATGTTGATACGATACTCCGGCTGGCTCTCATCGCGCTTGCCGTTAATCATGTGCTTCCAGTGGCAGGTTGTAGCCGCTGATGTGATGGTGATGCCGCGCTCCTGCTCCTGTGCCATGTAGTCCATGGTTGCAGTGCCTTCGTACGTCTCACCGATTTTATAGTTAACACCGGTAAAATACAGGATACGCTCTGTCAGCGTAGTTTTTCCTGCATCAATATGAGCCATGATACCGATGTTCCTGGTTCTCTCCAGGGGATACTCTCTTGTCTCTCCCACAGGTATTTCCTCCTGATCTTGCTGCACTAATGTAACAGTTCGTAAACACCGCATCCGTCACTTGCGGATGACAGATGCACAGCAGTCCCCATTCCCTCGTATTTATAATAGGTAGGAACGGGGCTCCATCAAAACAGATCAGAATCTGTAATGAGAGAATGCTCTGTTTGCTTCTGCCATCTTGTGCATATCTTCCTTACGCTTTACGGAAGATCCTGTGTTGTTGGATGCATCGAGAATCTCTCCGGCAAGTCTGTCGACCATATTCTTCTCGCCTCTCTTGCGTGAGAAATCGACAAGCCAGCGGAGTGCAAGCGCCTGACGGCGTTCCGGTCTGACTTCGACCGGTACCTGGTAGGTGGCACCGCCGATACGTCTTGCCTTGACTTCAAGGACAGGCATGATGTTGTTCATGGCTGCCTCAAATACCTCAAGAGCAGGTTTTCCGGACTTCTGCTCAGCTTCTGCAAAAGCACCGTATACAATCTTCTGCGCTACAGACTTCTTGCCGTCAAGCATGACGGTGTTGATCAGCTTTGTAACGACCTTGTTGTTGTATAACGGGTCCGCCAGAACCTCTCTCTTCTGTACATGTCCTTTACGTGACACGTTACTTCCCTCCTTATCATGCGAATAAATCGTCTGGATAATTCACAGGTACTCACGAATGAAAATGGTGTCCGTGCCGATAACTACTTACTGTTTATATCAGAAAATAGATACCACACACTAACGCTTCAAATGTGAATTATGAATTATTTGGATGCCTTCGGTCTCTTGGCGCCGTACTTGGAACGAGCCTTCTTGCGGTTCGCAACGCCAGCGGTATCAAGAGTTCCACGGATAATGTGGTATCTCGTGCCGGGCAGATCCTTGACTCTTCCGCCTCTGATCAGAACGACAGAGTGTTCCTGAAGATTGTGGCCCTCGCCCGGAATGTAGGATGTAACTTCGATTCCGTTCGAAAGACGTACTCTGGCGATCTTACGAAGTGCAGAGTTAGGCTTCTTGGGGGTTGCAGTTTTGACCGCAGTGCAGACGCCGCGCTTCTGAGGAGCATTGACAGCAATGGCCTTCTTCTGAAGAGAATTGTAGCCTCTCTGAAGAGCCGGTGCCGCAGACTTCTTCGCGCTTGTCTGGCGACCCTTTCTGACTAACTGGTTAAATGTGGGCATTCTATTTACCTCCTTATAAGTCTCTTGCCAACTTAGTTTATGGCAAGGAAAACGGTGTGACTCCGCAAAGTCACACCGTATAATTATATGGAAGAGACTCATTTCTGTCAATGAGCTCTTCCCATATTTTCCCTGCTTCGCGGGCATTTTTACAAGGTTTTTACGATATCGGAGAAGCCCCGGCGTCAAAACCCATTCTTACGTTGCTTCTCTTCTGCCCGTTGTTATTCCGCTGCCGGAAATCGGCCGCGCAAAGCTTTGGCCTCAGACTCTCGCCGGAGCATCCTCCTGCTTTTCGTCCTTTGCCGTCTCCTCTTCGGTTACAGCCTCTTCATCAAGAGTCAGATCCTGCTTCGCGTTCGGATCATCGTTCGGAATGGAACCGTCCGAAAGAATCTCCGCGTCAGTATCCACTGCTTCCTCTTCCGCAATCGGCTCATTGTCTGTCGAGAGTTTCGTCTTGCGGTATCTCTTCATGCCGGTTCCGGCAGGAATAAGCTTACCGATGATGACATTCTCCTTAAGTCCAATGAGAGGATCGACCTTTCCATGAATAGCCGCGTCAGTAAGAACCTTCGTGGTCTCCTGGAAGGAAGCTGCCGACAGGAAGGAATCTGTCGCAAGTGCTGCCTTGGTGATGCCCAGGATAATTCTCGTGCCTTCTGCAGGTCTCTTTCCTTCTGCCACGAGCTTTTCGTTGTTGTCCTCGAAGTCGATGATATCGATAAGGCTGCCCGGCATGAATTCCGAGTCGCCCTGTTCCTCGATACGGACCTTCTTGAGCATCTGGCGGACGATGACTTCGATATGCTTATCGCAGATATCAACACCCTGCAGACGATAAACTCTCTGAACCTCGCGGAGCAGATAATCCTCAACAGCCTGGATGCCCTTGATCTTGAGAAGATCATGCGGGTTGACAGAGCCTTCTGTCAGTTCATCGCCGGCCACAATTTCCTGATCATCTCTGACCTTGATTCTCGAGCCGTACGGAATCGGATATGTCTTGGTTTCGCCATCCGCGTTGGTTACAACGACTTCACGGCTCTTCTTGCTGTCATTGACTTTGACCTTGCCGCCGAATTCTGCAATGATCGCAAGTCCCTTCGGCTTTCTGGCCTCAAAAAGCTCCTCGACACGGGGAAGACCCTGTGTGATGTTGGAACCTGCGACACCGCCGGTGTGGAAGGTTCTCATTGTCAGCTGTGTGCCGGGCTCACCGATTGCCTGTGCGGCAATGATACCGACAGCTTCACCGACCTGAACCGGTTCACCGGTTGCCATGTTGGCACCGTAGCACTTAGCGCAGATGCCGAGGTGCGAACGGCAGGTGAGAATTGTCCGGATTTTTACCTGCGTCAGCGGTTCGCCGTTCTCGTCAACGCCGGAAGAGACAACTTTCTTTGCTCTCGCCGGTGTAATCATGTGGTTTTTCTTTACAAGGACATTGCCGTCCTTGTCCCTGATTTCATCACAGGAATATCTTCCGGTAATGCGGTCTTCCAGACTCTCAAGGACTTCATTTCCATCAACGAACGCGTAAACCGGCATTCCCGGAATAACATCCTTGCCTTCCGAGCAGTCCTGCTCGCGGATGATGAGTTCCTGCGAGACATCGACCATTCGTCTGGTAAGATATCCGGAGTCTGCGGTACGAAGTGCGGTATCGGACAGACCCTTGCGGGCACCGTGGGCTGCCATGAAGTACTCGAGGACATCCAGACCTTCACGGAAGTTCGATTTGATCGGCAGCTCGATGGTGCGGCCCTGTGTATCTGCCATCAGGCCGCGCATACCTGCCAGCTGTTTGATCTGCTGATTGGAACCGCGGGCACCGGAGTCGGCCATCATGAAGATGTTATTGTATTTATCCAGCGTTCCGATGGTCGCATCGGTCAGCTTCTTATCAACTTCCGTCCAGGTATCGACAACCGCTTTATAACGCTCTTCCTCAGTGACAAGACCTCTTCTGTAGTTCTTCTGAATCTCGTCAACCGTCTTCTGGCCTTCATCGAGGATCTCGTTCTTGTTTTCCGGAACGATGATATCCGCGATGGAAACGGTCATGGCCGCTCTTGTGGAATAGTGATAGCCGATGGACTTGATGAGGTCCATGATCTCAGCCGTCTTGAACGTTCCATGAACATTGATGATGGCCTGAAGAATCTTCTTCAGATCCTTCTTCTTGACCATGAAGTCAATCTCGAGCTTGAGTTCATTGCCCTTCACGCTGCGGTCGACAAATCCAAGATCCTGCGGAATGATTTCGTTGAACAGGAAACGGCCGAGTGTAGACTCGATTGTATCCTGCAGAACGGTGCCGTCCGGCATCTTCTTCTGCACACGGACATGAATGCGGCTCTGCAGTGTGCATTCACCGTTCTCATAAGCGAGGATAGCCTCGTTGAGACTGTGATAATAATTGCCGGTTCCCTTTACACCCTCTCTCTCCTGGGTAAGATAATAGATACCAAGGATCATATCCTGTGAAGGCACGGAGACAACCTGTCCGTCCGAAGGCTTCAGAAGGTTATTGGAGGACAGAAGCAGGAATCTGCACTCTGCCTGTGCCTCTTCGGAAAGAGGAAGGTGAATAGCCATCTGATCGCCGTCGAAGTCGGCGTTGAAGCCGGCGCACACAAGCGGATGAAGTTTGATTGCCTTGCCCTCAATGAGGACAGGCTCAAATGCCTGAATGCCGAGACGGTGCAGTGTGGGAGCACGGTTCAGCATAACCGGGTGCTCTTTGATGACGTCCTCAAGGACATCCCATACCTGCGGATCCTGTCTCTCGACAAGCTTCTTGGCATTCTTGACGTTCTGGGAGATGCCTCTCTGCTCCAGTTCCTTCATGACGAAGGGCTTGAAGAGTTCGAGTGCCATTTCCTTCGGAACGCCGCACTGATAAATCTTCAGTTCAGGTCCATTGACAATAACGGTACGTCCAGAATAGTCAACACGCTTGCCCAGCAGGTTTTGACGGAAACGTCCGTTCTTACCCTTGAGCATGTCAGACAGAGACTTGAGGGCACGGTTGCCGGGTCCGGTAACCGGGCGTCCTCTTCTGCCGTTGTCGATCAGCGCATCGACCGCTTCCTGAAGCATTCTCTTCTCGTTGCGGACGATGATGTCCGGCGCTCCGAGCTCGAGCAGTCTCTTCAGACGATTGTTCCGGTTGATGATTCTTCTGTAAAGATCGTTAAGATCCGATGTTGCAAAACGGCCGCCGTCCAGCTGTACCATCGGGCGCAGATCCGGCGGGATGACCGGGATGCAGTCCAGAATCATCCAGCTCGGCTCGTTCCCTGACTCGCGGAACGCCTGAATAACCTCAAAGCGCTTGATGAGACGGGCCTTCTTCTGTCCGGTTGCCTCATTCAGCTCAGCCTTGAGCTCTTCATATTCCTTCTCGACATCAATAGCTATCAGAAGTTCCTTGACGGCTTCAGCTCCCATTCCGGCGCGGAACTTGGTGCCCCACTTTTCCTTGGCTTCCTGATATTCCTTCTCGGAAAGAACCTGCTTGTACTCAAGGTCTGTTTCGCCCTTGTCGAGCACGATATAGTTGGCAAAGTACAGGACCTTCTCAAGCACACGCGGAGAAATATCAAGGATCAGTCCCATGCGGCTCGGAATTCCCTTGAAATACCAGATATGAGAAACCGGCGCTGCAAGCTCGATGTGTCCCATTCTCTCACGGCGCACGATCGATTTCGTGACTTCCACACCGCAGCGGTCGCAGATCGTGCCCTTATAAGCTGCTTTCTTATACTTGCCGCAGTGGCACTCAAAATCCTTGCTGGGCCCAAAAATCTTCTCGCAGAAAAGGCCGTCCTTTTCCGGCTTTAACGTGCGGTAGTTGATGGTCTCGGGCTTTGTAACCTCGCCGTAGGACCAGCCCTTGTGCTCCCGCGCACTTCCGCGGATCAGATCCGGATTGGCAAGACTTATTTTAATAGCGTCAAATGAAACCGGCTGATAATTCTTCTGTTTGCTGTTGCGCATTTATTCCCTCAATTTCCGCCGCTTTCGCGGCCTGCTTGTCGGAACAGCGTCAAAACTCCCGGCGCCGTTCCGGCGGAATTGTTATCGCTGTAATCATCGGAGAGCATCTATATGACTGTTCTCCGCAGAAGTCACTGCTCTTCAGAGCCGTCGGCATCATCGAGCACAGCAGCAGCGTCATCGGACGAATCGTCCTCCTCCGGAGCACTGTCCTGAAGTTCGCCGTTTTCATCGAACTCCTTCGTGCCCATGCCGTTCTGTGCAGCTTCGCTGTCGCTGTAACTGTTGTAGTCACGGAAATTGTTCTGCATCTCATAGCGGAACTCGGAATCACCGTTATAATCGATATCCTCTTTGATTTCGACTTCCGATCCGTCGTCCTTGAGAACGCGGACATTGAGGCAGAGAGCCTGCAGTTCCTTGAGAAGGACCTTGAAGGATTCGGGAACACCCGGCTCCGGAAGGTTTTCTCCCTTTACGATTGCTTCAAACGTCTGAACACGTCCGATGCGGTCATCCGACTTCACAGTCAGAATTTCCTGCAGCGTATATGCTGCACCGTATGCCTCGAGAGCCCAGACCTCCATCTCGCCGAAACGCTGGCCGCCAAACTGTGCTTTGCCGCCCAGAGGCTGCTGCGTGACAAGTGAATAAGGACCGGTAGAACGTGCGTGAATCTTATCGTCAACCAAGTGATGCAACTTCAGATAATGCATGTGGCCGATCGTAACACGTCCGTCGAAAAGCTCACCGGTGCGTCCGTCGCGGACCGGTACCTTTCCGTCCGGATCAATCGGAACGCCCTTCCAGACTTTTCTGTGCTCACGATGATCCCAGAGATATTTCATAATCTCCGGTCCTGCCTGCTCGCCCCATTTATCCTCGAAGGCTTTCCAGCCATCTTCTCCATAGGAGTTGTTGACATAGTCATTCGCCATGCTCAGAAGATCCTGGATATCCTCCTCGGATGCGCCGTCGAATACCGGCGTCGAGACATTAAATCCAAGAGCCGCAGCAGCAAGGGACAGATGAATCTCAAGGACCTGTCCGATGTTCATACGGGAAGGCACGCCCATCGGGTTCAGCACAATGTCGAGCGGACGTCCGTTCGGAAGGAACGGCATATCCTCGACCGGAAGAACGCGGGAGACGACGCCCTTGTTTCCGTGACGGCCAGCCATCTTGTCGCCGACAGTGATCTTTCTCTTCTGTGCGATGTAGATGCGAACCGCCATGTTGACTCCGGGCGGAAGCTCATCGCCGTTTTCTCTTGTGAAGACCTTGGCATCAACTACGATGCCGTATTCGCCGTGCGGCACCTTAAGAGAAGTATCACGCACCTCACGTGCCTTCTCGCCGAAAATCGCACGGACAAGTCTCTCCTCCGGGGTAAGCTCGGTCTCGCCCTTCGGCGTAACCTTGCCGACCAGAATATCGCCGGCACGGACTTCCGCACCGATGCGGATAATACCGTTGTCGTCGAGATCCTTGAGCGCATCATCGCCGACACCCGGAACATCTCTTGTAATCTCTTCAGGTCCGAGCTTGGTGTCTCTCGACTCAGCCTCATACTCCTCAATATGCAGAGAAGTATAGACATCTTCCTTTACAAGACGCTCGCTGATAAGGACAGCGTCCTCGTAGTTGTAGCCTTCCCATGTCATGAAGCCGATCAGCGGGTTCTTGCCAAGGCCGAGCTCACCGTTCTTCGTGGAAGGACCGTCCGCAATGATCTGGCCCTCTTCCACATGATCGCCGTTGTTCACGGACGGCTTCTGGTTGTAGCAGTTGCTCTGGTTGCTTCTCTCAAACTTGATGAGATGATATTCACTCTTTGTCCCGTCGTCGTTGTTCACACGGATCGTGGTCGCATCAACGAATTCGACTGTTCCGGACTTCTTTGCAACTACGCTGTCGCCCGAGTCCTTCGCTGCCTTCGGCTCAAGACCAGTACCGACGATCGGAGCTTCCGTAGTGAGAAGCGGAACCGCCTGACGCTGCATGTTGGAACCCATCAGAGCACGTGTCGGGTCATCCGACTGAAGGAACGGAACAAGTGCGGTAGCGACCGAGAAGACCATTCTCGGAGAGACATCCATGAAATCGAATGCCGTTCTCGGGAACTGTGAAGTCAGTGTCTTGTAACGGCCGGAAACCATGCGGTTCACGAAATGACCGTCCGCATCAATCTTCGCGGAAGCCTGCGCTACATGATAATTATCTTCTTCATCCGCAGTCATGTAGACGACTTCATCTGTGACACGCGGATTTGTCGGATCGGACTTATCAATTCTGCGGTACGGAGCCTCAATGAAGCCGTACTCATTGAGACGCGCATAGCATGCAAGAGAGTTGATCAGACCGATGTTCGGGCCTTCAGGAGTCTCGATAGGGCACATACGTCCGTAGTGCGTGTAGTGAATATCGCGGACTTCAAGTCCTGCACGGTCTCTGGACAGACCGCCGGGGCCCAGTGCGGAAAGACGTCTCTTGTGTGTGATCTCAGAGAGCGGGTTGTTCTGATCCATGAACTGGGACAGCTGGGAAGAACCGAAGAATTCCTTCACGGCAGCCTGTACCGGCTTGATATTGATCAGCGTCTGCGGCGAAATCGGATCCTTCGGATCATGGGTCGTCATGCGTTCACGGACAACACGCTCCAGTCTCGACAGACCGATGCGGTACTGGTTCTGAAGCAGTTCACCGACACAGCGGATACGGCGGTTGCCGAGGTGATCGATATCATCCGCATTGCCGATGCCGTACTCGAGATGCATATTGTAGTTGATGGAAGCAAGAATGTCTTCCTTGGTGATGTGCTTCGGAATAAGCTCGTGAACACTCTTCTTGAGCGCATCAGCCAGTGCCTCCGGATCCTCGTTGTCCTGATACTTGAGGAGGATCTCACGGAGAGCCGGATAATAAACCTGCTCATGGATTCCGAGTTCTTCCGGATTGCAGTCAACAAAGTGTGTGATGTCAACCATAAGGTTGCTCAGCACCTTGACATTGCGCTCTTCTGTCTGAATTACAACACTCGGAATAGCCGCGTTCTGAATGGCATCCGCCATCTCACGCGTAACGGTTTCGCCTGCGCTGCCGAGTATTTCGCCGTTTGCCTCATCGACGACATCCTCTGCGAGGACATGGCCGACAATACGGTTGCGGAGGGCAAGCTTCTTATTAAATTTATAACGGCCGACCTTGGCAAGATCATAGCGGCGCGGATCAAACAGCATCGCATTGATCAGGCTGTCTGCAGACTCCACCGAGAGCGGTTCGCCAGGACGAATCTTCTTGTAGAGTTCGAGAAGACCGGTCTCGTAGCTGTCGGACGGATCCTTCGAAAGTGCAGCACGAAGCTTCGGCTCGTCGCCGAAGACCTCAAAAATCTCGTCGTCGGTGCCAAGTCCAAGGGCACGAAGCAGAACGGTTACCGGCACTTTTCTCGTGCGGTCAACACGGACCCAGAACACATCGTTCACATCGGTCTCATATTCGAGCCATGCGCCGCGGTTCGGGATCACCGTGCAGGAATACATCTCCTTGCCGAACTTATCCTTGTCGATTCCGTAATAGATACCGGGAGAGCGGACCAGCTGCGAGACAACGACACGCTCTGCGCCATTGATGACAAACGTTCCGTTGTCCGTCATGACCGGCATATCGCCCATAAAAATTTCCTGTTCGGTAACAGTCTGGTCATTCTCCTTGTCGTACAGACGGACACGAACCTTCAGAGGAGCCGCGTATGTCGCGTCTCTTTCCTTGCACTTTTCGATGTCGTACTTGATTTCATCCTCGCAGAGTCTGTAGCCCACAAAAGAAAGGCTCAGATGACCGTTGTAGTCCTCGATGGGACTGATGTCATCAAACGCCTCCTGCAGACCTTCCTCGAGGAACCAGCGATAGGAGGATTTCTGGACTTCAATCAGATTGGGCATTTCCTGGACTTCCTTCTGACGGGAAAAGCTCATCCTCATGCTGTTTCCGCTTTTGATGGGACGCATCCTGTTTTTGTCCATTCTTTCCTTTCAGGCCGCTTCGCGGCCGCGCGAGCCGGAATCCGCAAAAACTTCCGGCGGTGCGATCGGAACAGACGGCCGACCGGGACCATCTGTTCTGTCTTTCGGCCTCTGCTTGACAGAAGCCTTAAGACTTCACCCCGATTATGATATAGAGTTGATTAGTGATGAGACCTCGGCATAGATGAAACTGCGCATCTTTCCGGCAAATGAGCGCACCAAAAAAAGCGCATACTACATCCGAGGATATGCATTTCTTAGCATACAACGATAGACAAATCAGTGTCAAGGATATTTTATACTCAGAAATTTCCGAAAAACCGGATCAAAAAAACGCAGGTCCCTGTATTGATCAGAGACCTGCGTTCCATTATTGCTTATTTGTCTGGTCTTCTGTAAGAAGATCGAATCAGACGATCTTTTATGAGAAGACAGATATGGGTGATTTTCCGCAAGAAGATTACTTAAGGGTGATCTTAGCGCCTTCAGCTTCGAGCTTCTTCTGAATCTCCTCAGCCTCTTCCTTAGCGACGCCTTCCTTGACATTCTTCGGAGCGGACTCAACAAGGTCCTTTGCTTCCTTCAGGCCAAGGCCGGTGATCTCACGAACAACCTTGATGACCTTGATCTTGTTCGGGCCGATCTCGGTGAGCTCGACGTTGAACTCGGTCTTCTCTTCAGCCTGTGCTGCATCTCCGCCTGCTGCTGCGACTACAACGCCTGCTGCTGCGGAAACACCAAATTCATCTTCACATGCCTTTACAAGGTCATTGAGCTCCATAACGGAGAGTTCCTTGATAGCATCAATAATTTCCTGAGTGGATAACTTTGCCATTTTAATTTCCTCCATTTAAGATTTCAAACCGCCGGAACAGAGCCGGCATCATGGGTACAGAAGAGATTACGCTTCTGTCTTTGCTTCTTCTGCAGGAGCAGCTTCTGCTGCAGGTGCTTCGGCAGCGGCTTCTGCCGGTGCATCGCCGCCCTCGGCCTTCTTGTCCGCGATCTGCTTGATAACGCGGGCGAAGTTTGCCATCGGAGACTGAATGCTTCCGAGCAGCTTGGAGAGGAGTTCCTCTCTCGACGGAATCTTAGCGATCTCCGCCATGCCTGCTTCATCGTAAAGAGTTCCCTCTACGACGCCGCCCTTCATCTGAAGCTTGTCAGATGTCTTCTGGAACTTTGCAATCACACGTGCTGCGGCGGTTGCATCGTCCTTGGAAACTGCAAGGGCGCTCGGGCCGTTCAGATAGGGATCGAGCTGAGCGAAATCGGTGCCGTTGAAGGCAATCTTCATCATGGTGTTCTTGTAAACCTTGTACTCGACACCAGCTTCACGAAGAGCCTTGCGGAGTGCTGTATCCTCGGTGACGGTAAGACCTCTTGCGTCAACGATGACAGCAGATGCGGCGCCGTCGATCTTCGCGGAAATCTCTTTCACGACCGGCTGCTTTTCTTCCACTTTTGCCATTGTTTTACCTCCTTATGAATTATTGCCGTGAGATCAGCGCAGTGCGCTGCCTCTGCGGGAAAGAAGGTCTGATCAAAAAGAAACCCTCTGCCGTATTGACAGAGGGAGGATTTCGAATCAATCGTGTTCTTTCCTCGGCGGGCGTTCTCTCGAACTTACGTCTTTCGACACCAGCTGTCTTCGGCCAACATGGGCATTATGCCACAGCGTATTTACAAAGTCAACGAATTTTCGTAAAAACCCGGGGCAGGCGAGCATACTGCCTCCCCCGCGCCAGTACGGTCTTTGCATTCCTGCATGCTGTACCCCGTATTTGCATATTTTAGAATATGCACTTCTGTCCTTTGACGTTGACAGGCTACTGTCCATTGAGGGTGATGTTTCCGTCCTCATCCACCGTCACGCCAGCAGACCCCGTCCGCATGAAGTTCAAAACCCGTTCCTTCTCCGAACCGCTGAGAGTCCTTACGGAGCTGTCCGACTGAAGCATCGGAATAAACCGGATGCCCGACACGGATTTTGACGAAGGAGTAAAGGTCACTTCCAGGAGTCCGGTGTCGGTCGTAAAGGATGTGAAGAGGAAGTTTCCGAGACTGTAGCAGACGAAGGTGTGCCCATCCGATGCAAAGGGCTCGAGTACATGCGGGTGGTCACCGATGATGAAGTCCGCGCCGGCCTCTTCAAGCGCCGCAGCGCACTGGGTCTGCGACCAATCGGCGTCCGTGCGCTTCTCCGTGCCCCAGTGGATATAGACAATCGTCTCGTCAACTTCGGCGTCGACCTCTTTGATTTTATTCACGAGGTTCGTCCAGTCCCAGCAGCGAAACACGCCGGACTGAGTATCCGTTGCACCCCGCGTCTCGGGGTTGTCACCCTGCTCGATCATGGTCGCATTGAGAATGGCAATTTTCATCCCTCCGCACTCGAAGACGGCGGGCTCCGACGCCTCGTCAAGATTGTGTCCGGCCCCGACATGAATCATTCCGATGGAATCGAGCGTATCGAGCGTGTCGAGCAGTGCCTCTTCTCCATAGTCAAAACAGTGATTGTTCGCGAGGGAGACGATATCCGCCCCCATTTCCGTGAGCCACTCTGCAGTCGAAGGATCCGCCCGGAAGGTATATTGCTTTCCGGCGAGCGGTGTGCCCCGGCTGCTGTAGGGAAATTCGTTGTTCACCATGAAGACATCCGCTGTTCTGCAGGTGTTCAGCGTCTCTTCGTCAAAACTGTTTTCAATGTTTCCGCCCCGCTGGACGATTGAAGCGGCAGCCGCGTACCGGGTATCAAAGAGAATATCCCCTGCAAAGGCAAACGTGATGCTGTCCGGATTCTGTGTGGATGTAAGTGAATAAGTGCCGGCAGAAGTTTTGACGATGTTTTCGGAAGCGGTCGGGGATACAGACGCATCATCTCCCGATGAGTCCGTGCCGAAACCACCGGAAAGGCCTTCGGCGCCGGTGCTGCTCCCGTTCCCGGAAGAACTTTCCCCTGCATTCTCCGAATCACTGTCCGTTCCTGACGCCGCATCGTCATCCGGAATCGGTTCTTCCGAGACAAAGACAGCAGCCTGATCGGAAGCTTCCGACCCGCTGTCTTTTCCGGATGCATTTCCATTCTCTGCCCGGAACAGGCCGCTGCCGATGCCATCCCCGTTCCCTGCAGAAAAAACGAGCCGCAGGCAGATCAATATCGTACCTGCGCCAAGGATCAAAATAAGCGTCAGCAGGAAAACAAAGAACGGCGAACGCCTCTTTCCTGAATTGGCAATTGTTTCATCGCCGCTCCTATCATATTCATAGTTATCACCGTAATCCCTGCTGTCCCCGTCATAATCAAAATTATCGTCGAAATCCCTGCTGCCCCCGTCATATTCATATTTATCATTATAATTTCTGCGGTTTCTGTCATTCATACGGGTATTGTAGCATACAGAATAAGGGACGCCGTATATCTTCCGGTCAATATTCAGGCCAGCCGGATATTCCCCAAAAAACGTGCACCGCCGGATGCTCCGCAGATCCGGAAAACTGCTTGTCTGCGTGGGCGGCGGCACTTACGGATTGCATAAAAAAAGCAGGTGATTTCTCACCTGCCTTTTCTAAGCTTATACTTTGTTCCGTTTCTTAAGACAGCTCTCTGCTTTCTCAGATCCCGGAGACTTTCTTAAGTCCCAATGACTTATAAGTCACTTCTTATCAATACTTGTTTGCAACAAGCTTGATGCCAGGGCCCATCGTGGTAGCGATGGAGATGCTCTTGAGATACTGTCCCTTGACGGTGGACGGCTTTGCCTTCTCGATAGCAGACATCAGAGCATTGTAGTTGTCAGCAATCTGCTCTGCCGTGAAGGATGCCTTTCCGATCGGTACGTGTACGATGTTTGCCTTATCGAGTCTGTACTCGATCTTGCCGGCTTTGATCTCGTTAATTGCCTTGGTGACATCCATGGTGACCGTTCCTGCCTTCGGGTTCGGCATAAGGCCCTTCGGTCCGAGGATTTTACCAAGACGTCCGACAGCACCCATCATATCCGGGGTTGCGACAACAACATCGAAGTCAAGCCAGCCCTCGTTCTGAATCTTCGGAACGAGTTCCATGCCTCCGACATAGTCAGCGCCTGCTGCCTTTGCCTCTTCTGCCTTGGCATCCTTTGCGAAAACAAGGACGCGGACGGTCTTGCCGGTTCCATGCGGCAGAACAACGGCGCCGCGGATAGCCTGATCAGCGTGACGGCCATCGCAGCTGGTGCGGATATTCACTTCGATGGTCTCATCGAATTTTGCGGTTGCGGTCTGCTTGAGAAGCGGAGCAGCCTCTTCGATCTCGTAGAGTTTGCTGCTCTCAATGAGCTTAGCCGCTTCATTATATTTCTTTCCGTGCTTCATTCTATTCTCCTCCATTCGTGGTCATTGACCTTCCGGCCGGGAGCTCTTCTCTCTTTCAAGACAGGAGCCCGTCTGCAGCTCATAAGGATTTCTCCTCAGACTGCGGCTTTTAAAGTCTCCCACGTTCCGGTGACGACCTCAGTCGACGACTTCGATACCCATGGACCTTGCGGTTCCGGCGATCATGCTCATGGCTGCTTCAACAGATGCTGCATTGAGGTCCGGCATCTTGGTTTCAGCGATTTCCTTAACCTGAGCTTTGGTTACCTTGGCAACCTTCTGCTTGTTCGGCGTTCCGGATGCCTTCTGGATACCTGCAGCCTTCTTCAGAAGAACAGCTGCCGGCGGAGTCTTGGTGATGAAGCTGAAGCTTCTGTCCGCGTAAACCGTGATGATGACAGGGATGATCGTATCACCCATCTGAGCGGTCTTTGCATTGAACTGCTTGGTGAACTCAACGATGTTGACACCATGCTGTCCAAGTGCGGGTCCTACCGGCGGTGCAGGGGTTGCTTTGCCGGCCTGGATCTGTAACTTGATATAACCAGTAACTTTCTTAGCCATATTTCCTCCTTTGTGGTTCGACCGCGGCCATCCGGCCGCTCCCACGAGATATGCGGCAGAAGATCCTCACCTGAGTCTTTGCCGCAGTTCGGAACGGATTATTCCGCTCCGGTGCAACAGTGCGAATTGTATCGCACTGAAACTGCCTCGTCAACAATCCTCTTTTTCCAGATCAGTTTGACTTTCTCACTTCAGCGAAGCTGATTTCGACCGGTGTCTCACGGCCGAACAGCTCGACGTTGATCGTGACCGTCTGCTTGTTGAAATCGATCTTCTGTACAGGACCCATCGTATCTTTCCAGACACCTGCGACCACCGTGATCATATCGCCGACGCCGAAATCAACGGAAACATTCTGCGTGCGAATTCCAAGCGGCTTGATGTCGTTCTCGGAAAGCGGAACGGGTTTGGATCCCGGTCCCACAAAGCCCGTGACGCCCCGCGTGTTGCGCACGACGTACCAGGTATCGTTGTTCATGATCATCTTGACAAGCACATAGCCCGGGAACATTTTTCTCGGGACTACCTTCTTGACGGTGTGGGTGGAACCATCGTCTTTGTCGGTGACCGTCTTCATTTCAACGGAATCCTGCATCGGGATCATGACATCAAAAATCTGATCCTCGAGGTGGCGGTTCTGAATCGTCGTGCGGAGATTGGTCATGACCTTGTTCTCATAGCCGGAATAGGTATGGGCCACATACCAGTGCGGTTCTGTGGTGACAGCAGAAGCATCCAGCTCCTCATTGCTGTCATCCTCCTTGCCCTCGGTAATGTTCTCAGCCATGTTGGAATCGCCCTGGGTAAGGACGCGTTCCGCCTCAGCCTTTTCGATATCAGCAGCCTTCCTTGTGAAGTCCGGTCTGCGGATTTCTCTTACTCCGGGAAGAACGCCGGCCTTTACGCGCACGGCTCCTGTCTTCTTTTCGGAATTATTATCTGACGTTTCTGCCATGAAACAGCCCTTTCTGTTGATTACCTTACAGGTTTACAAGGAAGTTAATCAGTTTCTCAGAGCCGAAGTCGGCGAGGACAATCAGAAGACCCGTAATGACGCTGACAATGAGGACAGCTGCGAGCTGTCTGCCAAGCTCATTCTTCGACGGCCATACGATTCTATTCCACTCGCTCTTGAGACCCTTTCCGAACTGCTTCAGTTTCGAACTTGCAGAAGTAACTTCTACTTTTGCCATTGCGATTGATCTCCTTCCTGAATGTCGGAGTTCATGAAGAGTAGATTACTTCGTCTCTCTGTGAAGGGTGTGCTTTCTGCAGAACGGGCAGTACTTCTTGAGCTCCATGCGCTCAGGATGAGTCTTCTTGTCCTTGGTTGTGTCATAATTGCGGTTCTTGCACTCAGTGCATGCCAGTGTAACCTTTGTACGCATAATTCAATACCTCCATGCGGAATTTCAGTCAGCATAAGAAAAAGGCCTCGCGGCCTTTAACATTAATAATTTACATCACGGATGGTTTTTCGTCAAGCAGAATGCACGAAAATACGCATCTTTTTCCCCGTGCCGCACTCTTTTCGGCACAAGCATTCCGGGCCGCCGGTGAAGGCGGGCAGCCCGGGTACCAGCGGGACCGGAGTCAGTAGAAAAGTCCTGCCGCGGCTTTTCTCCGCTCAGTTTTCTCTTGCATCGTCCAGCGCTCTGCGGACGATCTTATCCATGTCGAAATACTTGTACAGACCGAGACGACCGCCGAATGATACCGCCTTACGGCTTTCGGCGAGTGCTTTGTATTTCTCGTAGAGTGCATTGTTCTTCTCGTCGTTCACCGGGTAATACGGCTCCCCGCCGCGCTCGAACACAGCCGGATACTCGCGGGTGATGACGGTTCCCCTGATCGGTCCGCCGTTTTCATCTTTTCCGAATTCAAAGAATTTGTGCTCGATGATACGGGTGTACGGAACATCGCGGTCCGTGTAATTTACGACGGCATTTCCCTGGTAGTTGTCAACATCCGGGAGGACCTCGGTCTCGAACCGCAGCGAGCGATATTCAAGCGGGCCGCAGCAGTATCCGAAGAACTCGTCGATCATACCGGTGTAGATCAGTCTGTCAAAGGTATCCTCTCCGAGTGCATACGCCGGTCCCCCGATCTTCGGGCGATATTCCTCGCAGCCGCCGTATTCATCTTCCGAGAGGTCGCGCACATCTCTCCGGAAATCGACGCCGAGACGCACCGGAATTCCCGCAAGGAGTTTTGACACGAGCGCGGTATAACCGCCGACCGGGATGCCCTGATAGCGGTCGTTAAAATAGTTGTTGTCATAGACAAAACGGAACGGGAGTCTCCTGATGATGAAGGCCGGAAGCTCTGTGCAGGGTCTGCCCCACTGCTTCTCGGTGTATCCCTTTACAAGCTTTTCGTAGATATCGCGGCCTGCAAGGAGAAGTGCCTGTTCCTCGAGGTTCTGCGGCTCATAGTCCCCGCGTCCGCCCGCAATCTCTTCCCTTGCCTCGCTGCGCTGCTTTTCAATGACCGCCTTCGCCTCATCCGGCGTACGGATGCCCCACATGCGGCTGAACGTATTCATGTTGAAGGGGAGATTGTAGAGCTCGTCTTTGTATCTGGCAATCGGCGAATTGATGTAGTTGTTGAACTCTGCGAACTGATTCACATAATCCCAGACTTCCCTGTCGGAAGTGTGGAAAATATGAGCGCCGTAGCGGTGCACATCGATGCCGCCCACTTTCTCGGTGTAAATATTGCCAGCGATGTGTCTTCGGCGGTCGATCACAAGGACCGATCTGCCCTGCTTTGCCTTTTCATGTGCGTAAACCGCGCCGTAAAGGCCGGCACCGACGACGAGATAATCGTAACGCATTACAGACTTACCTCCGGAGTGGAATATCTGCGGATCTGTGAAAGATCGTCCATATATTCCATTGCCTTGCGGCGGCCTTCCGCATTGAGACGGTGATAAGAGCTCATGACCTGGCGGGTCGTGATCTGCTCCGACAGTCTGTCTTCTTCCTGCATCGGCCGGAAATTGACGGGGTTGAGGGAAAGCTTCGTGCAGATGGCAATGACCGTGGAATAGGCCATGCCGTCGATCCCGCGGTCGAGTGCCGTCACAAGCGTGCTGTACGGAATATTCATTTCCGCCGCAAAACGGCGGACACTCCGGTACTGCGAGAGAATTGCTTCCTTCAATAACTGCGTTTTGGTTTTTTCTTCCATTTCCAAGCTTGTTCCTTGATCTGTAGATTTTTATTGTAACCGAGGGCATAGAAAGCAGAAGCCGTCTGCCCGGAGTCAGTCTTTCCTGAAATGACGCGCAGTGTCCTTACTTCAGCTTCGTCCAGGTGCTCCTTGAAAACAGCACCAGAATCGGGAAGATCTCCAGCCTTCCGAGAAGCATATCAAAAATCAGCACGATTTTTGACAGATCGTTATAAGCGAAGAAGTTCGACGCCGGTCCTACCTGATCAAGGCCCGGTCCGATATTGTTGAACGTGCACATCACCGCGGAGAAATTCGATTCAATCGAAAAACCGCCGTTTAATGATAATACAAGAAAGCTCATTATGACAATAAGAACATATGCGGAAAGATAGGCATTCGTATTGGCCATCACCGTTTCGCTCACCGACTTGCCGTTGATGCGGATGGTCTGCACCTTCTGCGGGTGCAGAATCTGATGGATGTTCCTGCGCAGCCCCTTGATGAGAAGAAGTATTCTCGAGACCTTGATTCCGCCTCCCGTACTGCCTGCGCAGGCACCGATGAACATCAGCGTAAGAATAACGGCTTTGGAAAACGTGGGCCACTGGTTGAAATCCTTCGTCGCAAAGCCGGTTGTCGTGATGATGGAGGACACCGTGAAAACTGCATGGTGCCAGGCCTCCCTCATGGAAGTAAACTGATCCCGTATATTCAGGGTGATGGCGAACGCGCTGGCGAGAATGGCAATAACGTAGGTCCGCAGCTCCTCATCCTTCAGCACCGACTTCCAGTCCTTCCTGAGAAGGAGATAATAGCATGTGAAATTCACGCCGAAGAGCGCCATAAAGACGGTCACGACACTCTGCAGATACTCGGAGTATCCCGCCATGCTGTCTCTCTTCACGCCGAAGCCGCCGGTTCCGGCAGTTCCGAACGCGGTGCAGAGGGCATCGAAAAGCGGCATGTCGCCCGCAAGCAAGAACAGAACACAAAGAAAAGTAAGACCGCAGTAGATAAGATACAGAATGCTGGCCGTCTCCCGCATTTTCGGGACGATCTTGCCGACGCTCGGTCCCGGAGACTCCGCGCGCATCAGGTGCAGCGTAAAGCCCTCGTTCTTGCCGCCCATCGGGACGACTGCGAGCATGAAGACAAGGATGCCCATGCCTCCGATCCAGTGGGTAAAGCTTCTCCAGAAGAGAAGCCCTTTCGACATATCCTCTACATCAACAAGAATAGACGCGCCGGTCGTCGTGAAGCCCGAAACAGTCTCAAACACGGCGTCGACGTATCTCGGAATCTCGCCGGAGATACAGAACGGAAGTGCTCCCAGGAGCGACATCGCGATCCAGCAGACGCCGACGCAAACAAGACCTTCCCGGGCCCGGAGGCTGTTTTTTGCGCCTTTCGACACAAGAAACAGAATGCCGGACACCGCGATCGTAATCAGTATGGAAATCAGTAATGCTCCCGCTGCTCTTATCTCCCCGTATCCGACGGAGATAAGCATGGAAGGCACCATCAGCACAGCCTCGATGGCAAGGACGTAGGAGTTGATGCGCCCCATGAGTTTAAAGTTCATGCCGCTTAGCCTCAGTCATCAAAAATGTCATTCAATGAATACAGCACCGTATCGCCGCTGCAGATCACGACGACCGAATCGCCGACTTCAAAACTGGAAAGTCCGTTCGGTATCTCGGAATGAGACCCCCGTGTAATTCCGCCGATCAGTGTGTTTTTCTTCGTAGGAATGTTGCGGAGTTCCTCACCCACGTGGCGTGTGTTTTCATCGACGATGAATTCGACCGCCTCGGCCTGCCCTTCCGCGATGGAATGAACTGTGAGCGCTGCGCCCTTCTGATTCCGCATCGCCCGCACATAACGCACGATATTCGAGCAGCACAGTTCCTTGGGGCTTATGACACTCCCGATCGGAAGATCGCTGATGACAGCGCCGTAGTCGACACGGCTCACCTTGGTGATGATCTGAGAGACCTTTTTCTTATACCCGTACAGAGAGAGGATGATATTGAGTTCGTCGAGCCCAGTCAGCGTCACGAACGCATCCGTATCGGAAAGTCCTTCGCCCTCGAGAAATTCCGTGGAGCTTGCATCGCCCTGCACGACCGTTGCTCCGGGAATCGCATCCGCAAGCTCGAGACACCGCTGCGGATTCCTTTCGATGATCTCGACGCCGAGACCGTCCTTCACGAGCATCTGCGAAAGGTAATAGCTCAGCTTTCCGCCGCCGACGATCAGGACATGTTTTGTCTTCTTCTTGATAATGCCGATATTATGGAGAAGAGAGGTGAGATTCTCACGCGAGGCAGCGACGTAAATATCATCGCCTTCCTCCAGTACAAGACTTCCGTCCGGTCCGGCTATCACTTTGCCGTCCCGCATGACAGCCACCACGAGGACCTGCGTATTGACGATATTGCTAAGGTTCTGGAGCGAGACATCCTTCAGCTTGCTGTCCTCACTGATCTTGAGTTCAACGATGTCAATGCGGCCTCTCGCAAACGAATCATATTTCAGAAATCCGGGATATTTGAGCAGACGCTCGATCTCATGCGCCGCATGTTTCTCCGGGTTTACGACAAGAGAAAGCGCGAAATCCTCCCGCATGGAATAGGCCTGTTCGGCGTATTCAGGGTCGCGGATCCGCGCGATCGTGTGAATGGAAGGGTTCATCGCGTGTGCCGTCATGCAGGAAAGAAGATTCAGTTCATCCTCTCCCATGACCGCGATGAGAAGATCTGCCTCGTCGACGCCTGCCTGACGCAGCACCGGCATCGTTGCCGCATTGCCTTCAATCGTGATGACGTCATAATGCTCCATCGTCGCTTCCAGCACGGCTGGATTCCTGTCAATCAGTGTAATGTCATATCCTTCCGAAGACAGCTGCCGGGCGATTGTCGATCCCAGTTTGCCGTCCCCGGCGATCAGAATTTTCATGTAAGATACTCCCTTGCCATCCTCTGAAATTCTCCGGCATTTTGTGACAGTCCGGGCGGCCGCAAAAACTCTGCCGCCGCTAAGTCACTCGTTTCCCGGGCACTGCGGATGAATCACGTATTGTCATCTCCGAGGATATCGAGTTTTGACGCAAACTGATCCTCGTCATAGCTCAGCTCATCCTCGATATATTTCCGGAGGGCCGCAAGATATGAATTATATTCCTCATTTTCGCCGGCGTCCACTTCATTATTGCTGTAAATGACAGATGCGCCTACTTCCTGATAGATGTTGTAAAGCAGGATGCTGATCGGCACATACGGTCCGTCCCCGTTAGCGGAAAGGGAGAGCTGGGGCGCAGTCCCGTCGCGGTATGAGTCCATCTCCCGCTGCATGATTTCTGTGTCAGCATCAACCAGGACCTGCATCGTAAGCGGAATATCGGCATCCTGAAGCCTATAATCCGAGAGATTCTGCCGCTCGACAAAGCGGTGAATCTGGCTCTCTGAAAGCTTCAGGCCCAGGTTCTCACTGATGGCGAGTGTCTCGTCTTCATCGATCTGCCCGTCGCCGTTGGAAAGCGCAATCATGAAAAGAAGCACGTCTGTCTCGAACGAAACCAGTGTGTCAAGCTTTCCGTTCGAGCGCCTCTTCAGTCCCAGTCCGGTTTCATCCAGCTTCCGGCAGAGTCTGCGCATAATTTCTATGTGTTTCTGAAGATCTGTCATTTCGGCCTTCTTTCTGCTGCCGCGCCGCTGCGGCCGCAAATATATCACTGTCACTGATCCTGCATCAGGACGTGCACTCCGGCAGAACGGGCTCTGCAGGAGAAGCGCACATACAACACATACAATCTGTACGCTTTCAATTACTTATAATTACAGTACAGTTACAGGCGGATAATCCGATCCGCCCGCATAGCTGCGGTTTCCGATTCATCATGCGTGACAAGAATCACCGTTTTCCCGGACGAGCGCCGAAGGCAGCACTCCATGACTTTTTCTTTCGTCTCCGGGTCAAGCCCGCGGAACGGCTCGTCGAGAAGGAGCAGGTTCCCGTCCGCGGCGAGAGCCCTCGCGATCGCAACTCTTCTCTTCATCCCGCCGGAGAAATTCAACACCGGCTCCTTTTCCTGATCGCGTTCCGCAATTCCCATCTCCGTCAGCAGCTCTCTGCATTCGGCTGCCGTCAGCTGCGGCGCCGTGAGCAGAATGTTCCGCACGGCACTTGCGTGCAGAAGCAGTCTGTCCTCCTGAAATACCATGGAGATTTTCTTTCCTTCCAACCCCTGAACGGAGCCGCTGTCCGGCTTCTCCAGTCCGGTAAGGATCCGCAGCAGCGTCGTCTTGCCGGCCCCGGACGGCGCAAGAACCGCCGTCGTCTTCCCTTCCGGGATCACCGCGCTGAATCCGTCCAGGACGAGCTTGCCGCCGTATGATTTTGAAATTCTGTCAATGACAATATCCATGAAAGATATCTGATAATCGCGATTATCGCAAAGAATTCTTCTATTTCTGCACCGCGCGGGCCACTCTGTCCACCAGGAACAGGCTGAGTTTTTCCGTTCCGAAGCTCAGGAGCACGATAACCAGCGTCCAGGCAAAAAGGTCCGCCGTCTCGATGTAGATTTTCGCCTGATAGAGATGAAGGCCGATGGAAAATGCCGGTACGCCGATGACTTCCGCAGCCGCCCCCGCCTTCCAGCAAAGTCCCGCCGCCACGCGCACACCTGCCCGGAAATACGGAAGCACCTCGGGCAGATAAATAAACCGGAATCTCCGCATCGCCGGGATCCGGAAAACGTCTGCCATTTCCTTCATGCTCCGGTCGATTTCATCGATGCCGTCCAGTGTATTCGTATAAAGAATAGGGAGCCCCATCGTAAAGGAAATCAGCGTCGCCAGTTTTCGCGGTGAAACAAGAATAATCGCGAGAATGACGAACGACACCACCGGGATCGACCGGATCGCCAGCATCAAAGGCGAAAGCAGCTCCCGCACGCGGATAAACGCCGCTGACAGGCATGCAAGAACCGTTCCGATGAGAACAGCAAGCAGAAAGCCGCCCGTGATGCGAAGATACGAACGGCCCACCGTCTGCCAGAAATCCGCCGTGGGAAGGAGTCTTGCAAGATGAACGGCCACCTGGACCGGCGTGACGAAGAAAACGCGGTCCTCAATAAAAAAGCCCGACGCCTGCCAGACAGCCAGCCAGAAAAGCACCGCCCACAGCCTTGTTCGGTTTTTGGAGGCACCCTCTTTGTTCATTTCCAATCAGTATATCACACAAGGATAGTCGGAATATAGAATTGAAAAAGCACCGGTTGCTGCACCGATGCTTTCAATCTGCGTTTTCGCGGAATGCTGCTTTCCGTAATAGAAGCCGCCCCGGAGGTTTTTACGGTGTTCCGTCACTTCTCGTAATAGAAGTCGTCTCCCGGAAGCGTTCCGCCTACAGCCGAAGGATCCGCGTCATAGAGAACCTGAAGGAATCCGGACAGGCCGGCCTTCATCTCTTCTCCGTCGATGTACGTGATGTTGCAGTACGGAATCGCTTTTGCCGCAACCGCTTCAGCCACGATATCATACTTGCCTACAAGGGCTGCTGCATCCTCCACATTGCTGTTCACATAGTTTACAGAATCAGCATAATGTTCCATGAATGCGGCAACTGCCTCCGGATGCTGCTCCGCAAAATCCTTGCGGACGATGGCAACGCCCATGATGAGGCTGGACGCAGTATCCGAATTCTCCTGGATCTTGTCCCACTCCTGTGTGAGATCGAGATCGACATGAATTGTATCTGACTTGGTCTGCGCGACGGTGACGAACGGCTGCGGCAGCATCGCCAGATCGGCGCTCCCCTTCATCAGCGTCTCAAGTGCCATCGAATGGTCATCAACCCAAGTGATGTCCACATCACTGTCCGGATCAAGACCGTTGTTCTGCAGAATGTAATTGAGAGCATACTGCGGTGTGGAGCCCATGCCGGAAGCGACAAGGCTGCGGCCCTTGAGGTCCGCGACGGAATCCACCGGCGTCCCGTTGTCGACGATATAGAGGACACCGAGCGTATTCACCGCAAAAACTTCAACAGCCCCTTCCGTCTTGTTATAAAGAACAGAGGCAAGGTTGCCGGGAACCGTTGCGATATCCACATCCCCTTTTACGACCATCGGAGAAAGTTCATCCGGTGCATCGAGAATCTGGAAGGAATAATTGTTGTCAGTGAGCTCGCCATTGTCGGCCTCGTCCATGAACTTGACAAGTCCCATCGCCGTGGGTCCCTTGAGGGCTGCAACTCTGATATCGACCGGCTCCGATGTGCCAGCCGCATCAGAGGATGCCGCTTCCGAAGAAGCATCCGACAGCGCGGAAGAATCTGCGGAAGCCGCTTCTGAAGCTGCGGTCTCGGAAGAGACGGCTTCTGACGAATCAGATGATGCAGCTTCGCTCGAAACTGCGGCGCTCTGTGCGGAGGACACGGAGGAAGCATTATCCTCTGCGGCCTCTCCACAGCCTGTGAGAGCTGCTGCCGACAGAACGGCCGCCAACACTATGGAAACTAATTTCTTTTTCATAAAACAATCCCTTTCCGCCGTAAAAACGGCATCGATATCCGCAGGAGAGAAAAAGGGCGATACGCTTTTCGTCCTTATACTTTTGAATAGGCTGCCTTCACACTCACGCCGTCAAGCTTTCCGATTTTCCCGGTCATGGAGCTGATCACATCATTCGGCGCATCGATTCCGATGCTGATGAGACATACATTCCGGTCTCTGCACGGAATCCCCATGCGTCCGATGATATAGCTTCCGAACTGATGAAGAATCTCATTCAGCTTCGAAACGCTCTCCATGTTCTCAACTACGATCGCGATTACAGCAAGCCTCTTCTCTTCCATCTCTGCACCCTATGCCGCGCACTGACTTCGGCACTCGCGGGAGCAATGCCCGAACGGCCTTTCTCCCTGACCGGGACATTGGCGCCTCTTTTGCCAATGTCGGTTGGTTTTCTTCCTGCAGTTCCACAATATACTTTCGGATCGAATTGCCCCGGCAAAAACAAAAAGCCCTGCCGGATGACCCGGCAGGGCAGAATTATCCTTACGATCAATAAAAAAGAATCTTTAAATAATCTCTGCGTCCTCTTTCCGCTCAGAAACCAGCAGGACAGTCCGCCTCCTGACGGCACGGGTCTTCCGGTTCTTTACGGTCGGGTTCCGATTTCGATCTGTTCAATTGCATGCAAAAGAATAGCACAGCCTGCAGGAACTCCGCAAGACCGCAGTGAACTGTGCGGGGATATTTTCAATTCACGGCATTCGAATTTCGTCCCATAAAAAAGTTCTTGCCAAACAGGAAGGTTATTGATATGATTACCTGCGTTGGAGTCTTAGCTCAGCTGGGATGAGCGTCCGCTTGACGTGCGGGAGGTCATGGGTTCGAGCCCCGTAGGCTCCATAGCTTCATATTCGATGAAACCGCGCAGTTATGCTGATCAAAGCATCTGCGCGGTTTTCTGTTTTTCAAAGAATAATTCCACTGCAGAACACATGGGGCAGTGCGGGAATCCGGGAATGGATCGATGCTGCAGACGGTTCCGGATCATGGCAGTCCGCTCTGCACTTTTTCAAGAAGCCTCTTGACGGCAGTACTGCATTGCGATAAAGTAACTTCAACTTTAAAAGAAAACCGTTGAAGCGGAGATAACGTCAGAACATGCCCCCACAGAGAGCCTGCGAGGCTGAGAAGCAGGCGGGATTACAGACTGGCAAATGGACCGCTGAGGGTGCGGTGAACGGATGATGGATCTAAGTAGCCTGCAACGTGTGGCGCGCGTAAGACGCCGGGGATATGTTGGTATCCTTCTAAGAGCAGTTCCGAATGTCTTTCAGAAAAGAAGGACCGGTACAGCATCCGGCATAAAGAAAGAGATTTCTGATTTACAGAATCTGCCTTGAATGTGTCCGTCCCTGATCCAGAAGTCATGAGCATGGATCGATATCTTCTTTTCTTTGAGACAAAGACTTACGGAATACTGAATCAGGGTGGCACCGCGGATAAGTTTATTCGTCCCTGACAGAACCGGAATGGTTCTGTCAGGGATTTTTTTATTTAAAATTCAGCTTACTTATTCAGCAGGGAAGCCCATGGGTTCTGCTGACAGAACTGCTGAAAAAGAAGAATCAAAATATTTGGCAGGAGGTCAGGATGAAAATCACACCGAGTTTTGACGAGATTCTGAAAATCAGGGAAACACTGGATCCATCCTACAAGTGCTGCCCCGTCTGCGCCTCGATACTCGCGGACGTGCGCACACCGGTTGAAACACTTCGGATTCTGAAAAACGTCTCAAGCCACGTCTATATGTTTGAATCCGTGGAAGGCGATGAGAAATTCGGCCGTTATTCTTTTCTCGGATTTCAACCGAAGACGCTCCTCACCTGCACGGACGGTGTCCTCACGATCGACGGCTTCACGACAAAGACCACGCATCCGGGCGATGCGATCCGTCAGCTCATCGCAGCTCACAAAGCCCCCAGGGTTCCCGGACTTCCGCCCTTTACCGGCGGCCTCGTCGGATATTTTTCTTATGATTACCTAAAGTACTCCGAACCTTCGCTTCGGCTCGATGCGCAGGACACGGAAGGATTCAAAGATGTCGATCTGATGCTGTTCGACAAGGTGATTGCATATGACAATCTCACGGGGCGCATCTATCTCATCGCGAACATTTCACTTGAAAACGCAGAAAACGAATACAACGGTGCAGTCCGTGATCTCCAGAACATGGCGGACCTCATCCGTCACGGTTCTCCGTCCGCAGAGGTGAAGGGACGTCTCTTCTCCGACTTCCGCCCGCTCTTCTCCAAAGAGCAGTACTGCGATATGGTCAAAAAAGCGCAGCACTATATTCATGAGGGCGACATCTTCCAGATCGTTCTATCCAACCGCCTCGAGGCAGATTTTGAAGGTTCCCTTCTCGATACCTACCGGGTGCTCCGCACACTGAACCCTTCCCCGTACATGTTCTACTTCTCCGGCACCGACGTGGAAGTGGCCGGTGCCTCGCCCGAGACACTCACAAAACTTGAGGACGGCGTTCTTCACACCTTCCCGCTCGCCGGCACCAGGCCGCGCGGAAAGACGGAGGAAGAGGACGACCGCCTGGAAGCAGAACTTCTCGTCGATCCGAAGGAACTCGCTGAGCACAACATGCTCGTCGATCTCGGGCGAAACGACCTCGGAAAGATTTCCGAATTCGGTTCCGTGAAGGTCGAGAAATATCACCAGGTCCTTCGCTACTCACACGTCATGCACATCGGTTCCACGGTATGCGGCAGAATCCGCAAAGGTTTTGACGCTGTCGATGCAATCGATGCAATCCTTCCGGCCGGCACTCTGTCGGGAGCTCCCAAGATCCGCGCATGTCAGCTCATCAATGACCTTGAGGACAATAAACGCGGCATTTACGGCGGCGCAATCGGGTATCTTGATTTCACTGGAAACATGGACACCTGCATCGCAATCCGCATTGCCTACCGAAAAAACGGAAAAGTCTTCGTCCGCAGCGGCGCCGGCATCGTCGCCGACTCCGTTCCGGAGAACGAACATCAGGAATGCCTGAACAAGGCGGCCGCCGTTGTAAAGGCACTCAGGACCGCGCAGGAAGAGCTCTGATCCCGAACCCGGGCAAAAATATACAGCCCAAAGGCCCGCGGGAAAACTGATTCACCGTCAAAACTTCCGCACGCAGCACCGGTACTTACGCAATGCAAGGCATCTGCTGCCGGAACCGGCAATACCGCATCCGCGGATTTTGCCTCAGCGAGGTATAAGTTTGAAAGTCCTGCTGATGCAGGACTTTCAAACCGCAGCATCGGTGCTAAAGCACCGGCTGCCGCATTCGGCAAAACCGCATCCGCGGATTTTGCCTTCTTCTCATCGATAACTACGACAGTTTCTCCTACAATCTTTATCAGCTCATCGGATCGATTGACCCGGATATCCGGGTGATCCGGAACGATGCAATGACAGTTCCTAAAATCCGGGATCTTCATCCATCTTCCATCGTCCTCTCACCGGGACCGGGGCATCCGGAGGATGCCGGGGTGTGCATGGATGTTGTAAAAGAGCTCGGAGACAGCATTCCGATCCTCGGTGTCTGTCTCGGGCATCAGGCGATCTGCACCGCATACGGCGCGACCGTCTCCTATGCCCGGAAGCTTATGCACGGCAAACAGTCTTCCATCCGTTTTGACGAAAAGTGCCCGCTGTTCAAAGGCTGCGGACAGGGAATGCCGGTTGCCCGGTATCACTCCCTTGCCGTGATAAAAGATACGCTCCCGGCCAATCTTAAGTCCGTCGCCGAAACGGAGGACGGCGAAGTCATGGCCGTGCAGCATACACAGAACCCCGTCTTCGGACTTCAGTTTCACCCGGAGTCCATCATGACGCCGGACGGAAAAACCATCGTGCAGAATTTTCTTTTCTACGCAGACGAATACGCAAAGAAAGAGTGACCTTTTCGTATGCCAGCGAATGTACAAAGAAAATGGAATCCCGTAAATGCGGACCCGCGATGCCTGTAACGCGCGGCCGTTCCATAATTTTCCAAGGAGGAAGAAAAAATGATCCGTGAAGCCATTATCAAAATCGTAAACAAAGAGGATCTCACTTACGATGAGGCGAAAGCCACCATGCTCGAAATCATGCGGGGCGAGACGACGCCGACGCAGAACGCGGCGTTTCTTGCAGCCCTCTCCACGAAGAGCACCCGGGCTGAAACCATTGACGAGATCTCCGGATGCGCCGAAGCGATGCGCTCTCTCGCCACCCCGGTTCCGCACCCCGGCATGGAAGTTCTTGAGATCGTCGGAACAGGCGGCGACAATGCGCACAGTTTCAATATTTCAACGACCGCAGCCATGGTCATCGCCGCTGCGGGCGTAAAGGTCGCAAAGCACGGCAACCGGGCAGCTTCCTCCCTTTCCGGCACTGCGGACTGCCTCGAGGCACTCGGCGTAAATATCCGGCAGGACCCGGACAAATGTCTTGAAATGCTGAAGGAGGCAGGTTTCTGCTTCATGTTTGCCCAGCAATATCACAGCGCGATGAAATACGTCGGACCGATCCGCAAGGAGCTCGGCTTCCGCACCGTCTTCAACATCCTCGGGCCTCTCACCAATCCGGCAAAACCGGAGTATTTCCTGCTGGGTGTCTACGATGAATATCTCGTTGAGCCGGTCGCGAAGGTTCTTGCCTCTCTCGGCGTGAAGAAGGCGCTTGTCGTCTACGGCCAGGACAAGCTCGATGAAATCTCAATTTCTGCGCCCACCACGATCTGCGAACTCCGGGACGGCTTCTACCGGACCTCAGTAATTGCCCCGGAGGATTTCGGACTTGTCCGCGGCACAAAGGATGAGATCGTCGGCGGTACGCCGGAAGAGAATGCACAGATCACCCGCGGCATTCTGGACGGCAAGATTCAGGGTTCCCGCCGCGGAATCGTCCTTCTCAATGCCGGCGCAGCACTGTATACTGCAGGAAAGACCGCGTCCATCGGCGACGGCGTGAAGCTTGCTGCCGAAATGATCGACTCGGGCAAGGCATCGGAAACACTGAAGAAAGTCATCGAAGTTTCAAACCGGTAAGGAACAATGAATATTCTTGATCAGCTGGCTGCGCACGCGCGGGAGCGCGTCGAAGCCGACAAAAAGAAAGTATCTCCGGACGAAATGCGGGAGCGAGCGCTCCTGCTCCCCGCAGACCGCTCCGAAGCGACGGGTTTCCCCTTCGAGAAGGCATTAAAGAAAGAAGGCATTTCCTTCATCTGCGAGTGCAAGAAGGCATCGCCGAGCAAGGGGTTAATCGCCCCGGACTTCCCATACCTCGCCATCGCAGAAGAATACGAAGATGCCGGCGCGGATGCAGTTTCTGTTCTGACCGAACCGAAATGGTTTCTTGGCAGCGACAGGTATCTTGAAGAAATCGCCGCGGCTGTCAGGATTCCCGTTCTCCGAAAGGATTTCACGGTTGATCCGTACATGATCTTCCAGGCCAAAACACTCGGTGCGTCCGCCGTTCTTCTCATCTGCGCCATTCTCTCCGAGGAAGAGGTCCGGGAGGGAATAAAGACTGCCGACAGACTTGGCATGTCCGCTCTTGTCGAAGCGCATAGTGCGGAGGAGATCGGAGAAGCGCTCCGGGCCGGTGCACGCATAATCGGCGTCAACAACCGGAATCTCCGGGATTTCAGTGTCGACACCGGCAACAGTACAAGTCTCCGCAGGCTCGTTCCGAGAGATGTTCTCTTCGTCGCGGAGAGCGGCATCAAAACACCGGAGGATGTCCGGGCAATGCAGGAAATCGGGGCTGACGCCGTTCTCGTTGGCGAGGCACTCATGCGTGCTCCCGATAAAAAGGCTGCGCTGAAGCACCTGCGGGGTGAAAATGGATAAACAGGATGTAAAAGTCAAAATGTGCGGAATGATGCGCGCGGAGGATATCCTTGCCGCAAATGAGCTTGCACCGGATTTTGTCGGCTGCATTCTCGCGAAAGGCTTTCGCCGCACCGTCAGTGAAGAGGACGCGGCGCGCTTCCGCTCTTCTCTTCTGCCCTCGATTCCTCTGGTCGGTGTATTTGTAAACGACCCGCCGAAGCGGGCGGCAGAACTTTTGAATGACGGCGTTATCAATATCGCACAGCTGCACGGCGACGAAGACAATGATTACATAGACCGCCTTCGGGTTCTCACGGATGGAGTCTGCCCCATCATCAAGGCATTTAAGGTCTGTTCAGAGAACGACATTCTGAAAGCTTCCGGGAGCTCCGCCGACCTCGTCCTTCTGGACAGCGGAACCGGGAGCGGAAAAAGTTTTGATGTCTCACTGATCGGCAGCTTTGCAAAGCCGTATCTTCTTGCAGGCGGGCTCACGCCGGATAATGTTGCAGAAGCTGTCCGGACTCTGCGTCCATACGGCGTCGACGTAAGCTCCGGCATCGAGACGGACGGTCATAAGGACCCGGATCGGATGAGAAAGTTCATGGAAGCCGTCCGGGCTGCCGGTCAGAATTAAGGCCCGGATTTTTCGCCGCTTCACTCTGACCGAAAGAAAGAATTGAGAATCGAAGTAATTATTCAGAGCCCCCTCCCGGATTCGCTTCGCGAATCAAAAGAAGACAGCCGGATGAAGGTGCCAGGATAGAATCGAACTCGAGGATGCCTACAACCATTA
The DNA here is from genome assembly GCA_900317475.1 of uncultured Lachnospiraceae bacterium. Lineage (GTDB taxonomy): Bacteria > Bacillota > Clostridia > Lachnospirales > Lachnospiraceae > CAG-791. Next base: position 35,623 of record ONGY01000003.1, read on the forward strand.
CAAGGACGATCCAGAGTTCCGCAGCGAGCTTTCCGATCTGCTGGGTAACTATGCAAACAGGCCGAGCCTCCTGTATTATGCAAAGAACATGACGGAGGACCTCGGCGGAGCAAAAATTTATCTCAAGCGGGAGGATTTAAACCACACCGGCGCCCATAAAATCAACAATGCGCTCGGCCAGTGCCTGCTGGCAAAAAAGATGGGCAAGACCCGCGTCATCGCCGAGACCGGTGCCGGACAGCACGGTGTCGCGACAGCGACGGCAGCTGCTCTCCTCGGAATGGAATGCGTCGTCTTCATGGGCAAAGTCGACACCGAACGCCAGGCACTCAATGTCTACCGCATGAAACTGCTCGGTGCCAGCGTCGTCCCGGTCACGACCGGAACTGCGACACTGAAGGATGCAGTCTCCCAGGCGATGCGCGAATGGACGAGCCGGATCGCCGACACGCATTACTGCATCGGCTCCTGTATGGGTCCGCATCCGTTCCCGACCATCGTCCGCGATTTTCAGGCTGTCATTTCCGAAGAGGCAAGAGCGCAGATTCTGGAGAAGGAAGGACGTCTTCCGGACACCGTCATCGCATGTGTGGGCGGCGGTTCCAATGCAATCGGATCATTCTATCATTTCATCGGCGATAAAGATGTAAAGCTCATCGGCTGCGAGGCTGCCGGACGCGGCATACACACTTCCGAAACCGCAGCGACCATCAGCACCGGCCGCATCGGTATTTTCCACGGCATGAAGAGCTATTTCTGCCAGGATAAATACGGCCAGATTGCACCGGTCTATTCCATCTCCGCCGGTCTGGATTACCCTGGTGTCGGCCCCGAGCACGCATATCTGCATGACATCGGCCGCGCCCAGTACGCAGCCATCACCGATGAAGAAGCCGTACAGGCATTTGAATACTGCTCGCGCAAGGAGGGTATCATCCCCGCGGTCGAGTCCGCACACGCCGTCGCCTATGCGATGAAACTCGCCCCTGCGATGCGCAAAGATCAGATCATCATTGTCACTCTCTCCGGAAGAGGCGACAAAGACGTAGCTGCCATCGCCCGCTATCGCGGTGAAAACCTGTACGACTGAAGAAGCGCGCATTCGTTTCAAACTGCAGAGAGGTATTAAAATGTCCAGAATTTCAAAAGCTTTTGACCACGGAAAGGCATTTATCGCTTTCATAACTTGCGGCGACCCCGATCTTGAGACGACAGGAAAGATTGTCCGCGCGACCGCCAAAAACGGAGCCGATCTCATCGAGCTCGGCATCCCGTTTTCTGATCCCACAGCAGAGGGTCCCATCATTCAGGGAGCAAATCTGAAGGCCCTGA
>ONGY01000068.1:0-7028 GCA_900317475.1 uncultured Lachnospiraceae bacterium
GGCTGCACTCCCGGCATGGCCGTCTGTTACCCCGGAGAAGGAACCGACCATGATCTTCGATAAAACCTGCGAAGTCAGAGAAAATTTTGACGATGAACTGTTCAAAGGAATTAACGAAGTCCTTCCGCCGTTCAGTCTCAGGCATGCAGCGGACGATACGCAGATCCAACACTGATACGCATCTCGTGCAGGTACTGCAGAAGAATTCATAATCGCGGGTAACAATGAAGATGATTCTGCCGGTCGAGTACCGAAAGAACGCGAGAAGCAATCGCTGACGGAAAGATAAGAACAGCAAAAAGGACATCTATTCAATTAAGAGAATAGATGTCCTTTTCTGCACCTGAACCCATCAGCCGGCCATAAAAAAGCTGAACTGCTTTTCTGACCGCCGCCAAAGCTTTCCGTCACCTGTAAAAATTCGGTTCTCCCTTGATGACCGGGCGCGGCCGCCTGTGGATGCAGTTTTCCCAATACATGATAGCAGATAATCCGCTCCGCGGCTGCTTGCAAGAAGCGCCGGATTCCCGTCAATTGTGGTGACCGGCACCTTTTCATCGGTTCTGTCGATGATGCGCCCGCACATCGCGATTGCATCATCCACGATTGATTTCGGCACCAGACCGTCACCGTGGCCCCCGAGCATCCCGTCAAAAGCATCCATGTATTCATGAAGATGATGGAGACTCTCCAGATATTCTTCAATCGATGTCGATCCCTGCAGTGACAGAAGCGTATTCGCGTTGCAGGCATCGCCCGAGAAAATGACTCTCTCCGCCCGGTTTAAAAGCACGATGGTTCCGTACGTGTGCCCCGGAACCTGAATCACCTCAAGCTGAACGCCGCCCAGGTCGAAAATATCTCCGTCGTAGACCGGATACGTTTTGACGGGCCCGGCAGGAGGGACGTCACGCAGCGTCGGCTCCGTCCGATGCACCGCATCCGGTCCTGCGCCGAACTTTGCAAATCCCAGCCGCGCTTCCCGGCCGCTGTGCGCCTTCGTATACATCAGCGGAATATCGTCCGGCTGGATAAACAGTTCCCCGTATTCCCAGGCTGCACCGATGTGATCGATGTGGCCGTGGGTTGCGGCCATCGTGACCGGCTTGTCCGTGAGCTCGCGCACGAATGCTTTGAGCGAACCGACGCCGCAAAGGCCGTCGATCAGCAGGGCACGCTCGCTGCCCTCCACAAGATAGCAGTTCTCTCCGCCCATTCCGGCAATTTTAATTGCCGTCCCGGTCACCCTTTTTGCGCTGAAAAACTTATTTTCTAGAATTGTTTCTCCCATAGCTGTACCCCCATTGTGCCCGTCAAAGCCGCCAATACCGCGGCTTCATCACGGATCTTTCTGATTGAAAACAGCATAACATATCAACCGGCTTTATCTTGATAAAAAAATAGAGCCGTAAAAATTTTTTTAAAAAAGGTGTTGACACTTGTTCTATATGTGATATAACAATAGTCGTAAAGAGGAAATGGTCAAGGAACCTGAAAAAGGTTCCTCCGATCTGAACCGCGAAGGCAGATGCCGGAGCGGCAGAAAACCTCAGAAGCATTCTTGAGTAAGGAGGAATGGCTTATGTTTATCCCGATGATTTGGACTGATCGTTTTGATGATATGGATGATATGTTTGATGACACATTTACTGATCCGTTCGACGATATGATTTCGCTGGTAGCCGCAGAGCCCACCAAAGACGAGATTGAAAGCGCCAAGAGCATTGACCGCCATGCAAAGAAAGAAGGCAAGCGGTATTATAAACAGCTCCGTTCCGACATGCACAGCCTCGATCAGATGGCTCACAAGTATGCTATGAAAACCGATGTCGTCGAAGAGGGCGATCACTTCACAGTGAAGGCAGATCTGCCTGGGTTCGATAAGAAAGATATCAAGGTTGGTCTTCAGAACGGTATTCTCACTGTGAGTGCTTCTCACTCAGAGAATAACGACGAAAAGGATGACAAGACCGGCAAGTATCTTCGCCGCGAACGCCAGATGGCTTCGTACGAGAGATCCTTCGAGGTCAGCAAAGATGTAAAGCCGGAAGAGATTCATGCAAAGTATGAGAACGGTGTACTTACACTGACGATTCCGAACAAGAATCCGCAGATTGAGCAGAAGAACCAGATCGCGATTGAATAAATCCGGATTCGGTACCTAATGATCAGCAATAGAAGGAGTCAGGTTCAGTACCTGACGAAACGCAATTGAATAAGGCAGGCTTTGGTACCTGAAGTACCTTATCCGAATGGAACATTCAAGATCAGACAAAGAAGGCCTTCGTCAGACAGTACAATTGTCTGGCGAGGGTCTTTTCATATGTTCAGAGACGTTAAGTCTCTGCGGACCTTCTGTCCGCAGGCCGGCAGAACGGGGCTGTTCCGCCGCGCATCCCTCTCTCTTATTTCTCGACGGGGGTAAACAAATTGCTGTTGATGAGGTCCCGCAGAAGTCTCATCGCATCCTTCCGCGCCTGTGCCCAGTCTTCATCCGATTTTGCATTGGAAAAATGGAGATACCCGTACATCGCAAAAACCAGACTCACCGAAAGTTTTTTCGGATCGTAATTCGGTTTCAGGGTGTCGGCATAGTGTTCGATGATTTCTTCGGTAAAGCCATTGACTGTGCGGAAGTAGGGGTAAAGAAGAATTGCATCCTGATACAGGCTGATGTGATCGATAATGTCCCGGATCCCATCGTATTCCATAAGAAAACCTGTCAGCAGATTTTCGAAGGCAGTCGACGGGTCGTTCTCTGTATTGTTCTTTTGAAGTTCTGCATAGTCATCTTTAATCTTCTGACTCAGATCTTCAAAAAGCTCCTCGAGAAGCGCATATTTGTCGCTGTAGTAATTATAAAAGGTAATGCGGCTGACCATCGCCCGCTCGCATATTTCCTTTACGGAAATCTTATCGAATGACTTTTCCTCAAGCAGCTGCCGAAGTGCACTCTTCAGACTTTTTTTCGTCTTAAGAATACGGAGATCTACCTTTTTTCTGTCCACAGTGCCGCCCCCGTCCGAAACAGCTTTAACGGCAGCTTCATTCGTCGGTTTCTTTTCATCCTGCGAATCTGCGTTTGTTATTGTGCTCATAATTAACCTCATTCAAGCATTATAAAAACATTCTAGACAATGAGCTCGCTACAAACCGAATACTGGCGTAGGCCTTGTGATGCCCCCTTTTTCACCTAAAGACCAGACGCAGGTCTCGGCACCTGTTTTTCATCGGAATGGCTGAAGCTAGCCATCTGACGCTATGCGCAGCAAAAACGATAATTTCCCACCCTTTTGCAGAATTCACGCATAAACATGTGAAATTATCATTTGATAAGTACTTAATTTATTGTTTATTAAGCACGATCACTCGCAGAAAGACGGAAACCATCCATCTGTGCCTGAGGTCATGCAGGAATGCTGAATGAACCCCCCGCTTGTCCGCATGGGTTCTCGTGGCTGTGCAGTTACCAACACAGGTGTTTTCAAGCATCTCCGGAGATGGTATGCAAGGATGCATTGATACCCCAGAAAAACAGGATATCCATTTATCAATGCCGATGAACTGATCCGCGCCGCTCTGGCGGGGGTGCTTTTGGAAATTATTTTATCATCAGCCCCAATAATACGTCAAAGATGTGGTTTTTGTGTGTTTTAAATGTCAAATCCACGAAAGCGGCGAAAATTCGCACTTTCGCAGGCTTAATTAATTTAACAGGAAAGTTAGTGGTAAAAATTTAATATTTACTTAATTTTTGTATGAATATGTCAGAGGCTATTTGCTTATCCCGGGAACCAGTATCCGTGTATAAAATACCCGGGTATTTTATACACGGGTATTCTATACCCGGGTATTTCATATCCGAGTATTCTTACCCGTGTAATTTCATTCCCGGGCATTAAATTCCCTCAGATAATTGAGGAAGTCATCCTGCGGTATGGGTTTTGAGAAATAAAAGCCCTGAATGAGATTGCAGCCGTGCGCCGTGACGAAGTCGAGCTGCTCGCGTGTCTCGACGCCCTCCTGCAGTGCGTTAAAGCCCATTTTCCTGAGCATTTCCATGAGTGAGCCGAGAAAACTGCGTGTGTACTCGTCTTTATCCGCGGCCCAGAGAAGGCTCTTGTCGACCTTGACGTTCATGAAGTCATTCGAGAAGAGGCGGCCCATGTTCGAGAACTCTGTTCCGAAATCGTCGATCGACAGAGTGAATCCTGCCTCACTGAGCTCTTTTTTCGTCTTTGCAAATACTTCGGAATCACTGTTGTTGAGTGTCTCCGTGAACTCAATGTTAATCATGTCAATCAGCACGCCGTACTTTGAGAGAATATCCTTATACGTTCCGACGACATCCGGTGTAAACATTTCATACATCGACATGTTGACTTCAATGTAGCGAAGCCCGTATTTCTGCGGCTTGTTATCGCGGATAAACCGGCATACCTTCTCCAATACCATGCGGTCAATCTCGGAAATCGTGCCGTTTTTCTCGGCAAGCCCGACGATCCGGTCCGGACGGACGAAGCCGAGCTGTTGGTCAAATACACGCATCAGCGCCTCGCAGGCGACAATCGAACGGGAATCGGCATCCCAGATCGGCTGATAATAAACCTGTATATTGTTCCCGTCGAGATTCCGGCGCACACACTTCTCAATCTCGATGCTGTTTTCCATTTCCTCTTTCTGTTCGCCGGTAAGAATGGTCACCGCGGAGCGGGACCCGTTTTCCTCGAGGTCAAACAGCTGATACAGCTGAGACGGGCTCTTTGCATCCTTCGGGATCTCAAGCGGGAGAACGACCGCCTGCAGCCGTACCTGATACTTGCCGATGTTCCATGGCTTCCTCATGCGTTCATCAAGACGTTGGAGCAGCCTCTTCTCGGTCTCCTCATAATCTTTCAGAATAAAGAATGCAAGACGGTTTTCTTCCACCTGATAGAAAAGCACATCATTCCCCGCCATTTCTGTCAGGAGCCAGTTTGTAATCATGATGCGGAGCGTATGCCCTTCCTCTGCGGAGAGAATATTCAGATAAAAATCCAGATTGGATAAGCGGACCGACAGAACGCGGAAGGATACATTCATATCCATCAGCTGTACTGCCCGTTCCCGGAATGCCTTCTTGTTGAAAAGCATCGACGTCTGGTCATACATAGACTCATCGCACTCGACAAGACACATCACCAGAATCAGACCGATGGACGTCAGAAATGTCTCCATCATCCAGTCTGCATTAAACGACTGAATGACGACCCCCGCAATATAAAGCGCGACGGCAAAAGTCAGAGTCAAAGATGTTCTGACCGTCATGACACGGAAATGCACCGCGAAGTTGAAAACAGAAATGACAACATAGAGCGCGGAAATGACGATAATCACTTTCGTATCGCCGCGCCGGTAAAAGCCGCCTTCAATATAGAACATCCGGTGCGTGAAGATATTCGCGAGAATGTAAATGTCTGTGATGAGGACGGGAATCCAGTAGAGGATCCGCCGCTTTGTGCTGAACCGGTATACTGAGCCGTTAAGGCACATGACATAGCACGTGAAAATCGGTGACAGCGATGCCTGCGCAAGAAAATAGAGCTCGTTGAGGGTAAAGATTGCCCCTGTGCCCGCCTGTCCGACCGTGAAGGAGATGATATTCGCGTTAAAATCCGAAAAGGACATGATCGCTATACTGGCGAGCAGATACCTGAAAACCCGGCGCTGAACAACGCCGCGGGTTCTCTTGCCGGTGGCCACGTAAACCACGCACATGACACAGAGCACGCACGCTGCAAGTTCAAATCCCAGATCATTTGTAAGCAGCATAGGATTTCCTCATTTGAATCCGTAATAACTTCCTATCTTTGTTTTGACTCTTCCGACATCTCCTGCATCAGGAGAAACTGCGCAAGGTCGCTCTCTGCCATCGGCGCGCCGTAATGGTACCCCTGCAGATAATCGCAGCCGCATTCCAGGGCAAATTCAGCTTCCTCATTGGTTTCAATACCAGTCTGATAGACCGTCTGTCCATTGTTTTTCAGAGCGCTGATGACCGTCTGAAGCAGCATACGCCGGTTGCTGTCCTGAATCGTACCCCAGAGAACCCGACGGTCGACTTTGATGCCGTCCAGTTTCTCGCGCATGATTTTGATGATATTCATAGAGGAAGAGCCGAAATTATCGAGAATCACATGGTACCCTGCATCCTTCAGCTCCCGGATGATTTTGAGAGAACCGGGATTCTGTTTGATAAACTCGTCTTCCGTAATCTCAAAAGCAAACATGGAAGGCCTCAGATGATGCCTTTCAAGGATCTCGTTATAATCGGCCACCATGGACTCGTCGAGAAGCTGATAATTCGAAATGTTGAGATGGATGCACGTATATCCCCGCGGGAAAATCCGTTCCCGCTCTGCTGTCTCGCAGCACCTCTCAAGGATGATGCGTTCGATCCTTCCGATCGTGCCGTCCTGCTCCGCAAGCGGAATAATCTCACCCGGCGGGATATCGCCGAGAACTGGGTCGTGCAGCCGCATAAATGCCTCAAAGAAGACACATTTTCCCTTTGCCGGGTCGAAAATCGGCTGCAGCGAAGCGTCAATCGTATGATTCTGAAGGCCCCTCTGAACTGCCTTCTCGATGAGAAGACTTCTGTAAACACTGGAGATATCAGCCTTCCTCGTCTTCGTCTCGGCATCCGCCGCACGGTTTCTGGTGTTCCAGGAAAGATAGGAATTCAGACTGTCAACACCCTGCGCGTCTTCCGGGACCCGGATCGGAATGATCGAGGCGGTCACATTCACATCCGCCCCGCTTTCCAGCCTCCAGTGCCCGCAGGCACACTCGCGGATCACTGTCAAGGCATTGTTAATTTCCTTCTCGTCCGCTTTCTCGAGAAGAATCACAAAATAGAAGTTGTCGTAGTAGAAAATCTGATAGATGTGGAACTTTCCGGCCAGCGCACCGCCGATCATCCGGTTCAGTTCCTCCTTCTCGCTGTCATCAAGAACGCCAAAACCTGACTCTTTCGAGAGGATCCGGAC
>ONGY01000068.1:7045-9180 GCA_900317475.1 uncultured Lachnospiraceae bacterium
TCCATCGTAACCAGTCGCCTGGTTTCATCACTCAGCGACTTCCTACTGTAGACTCCGGTATTGAAATCCACGTTCCGTTCGACATTCTCCAGTGTGAGCATAATCATGAGAATCGTCACAGACTCAGCGAAAAGCTCTATTTTGAAGAGTCCGAGGACATTCTGAATGATGACACCGGCAATTGTGACCGCAAACCCGAGCGATAAGAAACCGAACGTGTTCGCCGGGAGAGCTTTATGATAAGCGAGGATGAAAACCAATGCGATCAGGAAATAAATCCCGGGGATCAGCAGCAGAACAATCCAGCCTTTCCCGTGCATGTAAATGCCGGACTCGAAGAAAAAGATATCCCGGACAAAAAAGTTCCGGATAATCAGAATTTCAAGAATACAGACCGGAATGGTGCAGATAGTATAGAAGCCCCGCTTCCTGTCCGGCCGGACACCGAAGACCTCCAGGAAGTAGAGGACAAAAAGATATCCGATGATGTCATGGAACAGAGCATAAAAGGTTTCGGCCAAAAGATACTGCTCATTTGGGATGCGCTCCGGAACAGCCGCATATACAGACATGATGACCGCGATAATGCTGCTCACAAGGGTATCGACGGTGAGCGCGGCAAAGCCCGCGAGATGCTGCGTGCGGTATCGACAGCGGCGCAGTGACATTCCCAGGCATAAAACGCAGATCAAAACCCCGCTCAGCTTTAAGCCCAGATTGAACGAAACCATGAATCCCCACCTCAATTACGATTGATCAGTTATTCTCAGCGTCCCTCAGCGCTTATAGTCAGACTGCCAACGGCCTTATCAGCACTTTGGCTCCCGCCGGTTTAAGAAAAGGCTTACTCTGCTATGCTGTCTCCTGCCCCAGCTGTACTTTGAACCTCTTCGGATTCAAAAGAGACATTCTCTGCAATGTCATCTCCTGCATATTTACTAGCATTGTATGCCATCAGAATTATAAGTACAATGACTGCGATCGCGGTCCAGAGAACCGAATAATGTCTTTCATTCCCGTCTTTCATATTCTGCCCCGGTTTTCTGCTCTGCCTCTGCGGTGCGGACGATCCGATGCGCTTTATCCATATAAAGGAAATGATCGGCGAGGGCCGACGCACTGCTGTGATGATGGTCCGCAAAAACAATCAGCCGCTCCGGCGATCTCAGTGATTCGAGAAAATGAAGCAGCCATTTCTGCATGTCCTCATCGAGATTATTGTACGGCTCATCCAGAATCAGGACCTCCGGCTCCATGGCCAGAATCGCCGCCAGCGCGCAGCGCTTCTTCTCGCCGCCGGAAATGTTGAACGGCGCCTTCTTCCGGATACTGGTAAGATTGAACATCGCAAGATACTGCTCTGTCTTCGCGCGCACTTCCGCCTCCGCAAGCCCCGCCTGCTCGAGCCCGAAGGCCACTTCCTCTTCCACCGAGCTGCAGAACAGCTGCGAATCACTGTCCTGGAAAAGATATCCGATCCGGCGGTGGAGATTCCATGCAAACTCATCGTTCTTCATCTTCGCCGCGGTGATCTCCTCCCCGTCAAAACTCCATGTCCCGGAGGTCGGGAAATCGAGGCCGGAGAGAATCCGAAAAAGCGTCGTCTTGCCACAGCCATTCGGCCCGCTCACACACCAGCAGCTTCCCTTCTCCATGGAAACCGTGATGGAAGTAAGCGAGTCCGTATTTTCATTCGGGTAGCGGAACCCGACATGATTCATTTCAATCAGCGCCATAAACAGTCCAAACTACATTGATGCCGGATGCAATCAAAACCCGGAGTTTTCGCGTTTCCTACTTATTATATCGTCGCAGACAGGAAATAAAGAAATAAATGTACATGAATATTCCGAAATTTGTAAAATAGTGCGCCTGACGGGCATCCTTAAAAAAACACATGCCGGAGTCAGGACTCCGGAAGATGCGGTCAGACCTTCTTAAAAATACCAACAAAAATCTCAGGTCTCGATCTTTACAAAAGGATATTTCTCAACAAATGAGCTGTTCTCTTCCATCAGACTGAGCATTCTGCTCGATTCAGGTATAAATGAAAAAGATCACCAATACAAGGAAAATCCCGCCGTAAAGAATGTTTACAGCTTTTTCAGCCTTACTGAGGTCCTTCCACCGCAATA
>ONGY01000091.1 GCA_900317475.1 uncultured Lachnospiraceae bacterium
TCTGATAAGTTCATTTCTATCCCCCGTCCCGGCAAAATTCACATATGCGGTTTTGCCGAATATGGCAGCTCCCGGTGCCAGCGGCGCCGCTGGTTCCGCTGGTATCCCTGGTTTCTCCGGAACGAGAGTCAGTTCGAAAGCAGCGCACAGGCGCCCCTTTCAAACCTATCCTCCGCGCCTGTTTTCTGACATCCCGTTTTTTGCTCATCCCCGTGCCGGAAGCATCTTTCCCACAGATTTTCTTCCAATTCCTGCGCTCAGCCCGTGAACTTCGGCGCCCACTTCGGCCGCTCACCGTCTGCCCGCGCGCCGTCTCTGCGCTCGCTCTTGTCGATCGCCTCCCAGAGGCCGTTAATGTAGGCGGCCCCGAGGGCACGGTCATACAGTCCGTACCCCGGCATTGCAACCTCTCCCCAGATCATGCGGCCGTGGTCCGGGCGGATCGGCCCGTCAAAACCTATGTCTATAAGAGCTTTGACGATCTCATACATGTCAAAGCTTCCGTCGGCCGAGAGGTGTGCCGCTTCCTCAAAATTCGTCCGCGTGTGGAACTGAAGATTCCGGACATGCGCAAAATGTATTCTGCCTTTAAGGGAACGGATCATGTCCGGCAGATCGTTGTCCGGATTCGTTCCATAGGAACCCGAACAGAATGTCACACCGTTATGCGGGTTATCGACCATCTTCATCATCCGGAGGATATTTTTCTTGCAGGTGATGATGCGCGGAAGCCCGAAAACCGGCCATGCCGGATCATCCGGGTGAATTGCCATGTTGATGTCATATTTGTCACAGACCGGCATGATCCGCTCGAGAAAATATTTCAGGTTCTCAAACAGCTTCTCCTCGTCGATGCCCTGATATTTTTCAAAAAGCTCCTGTACATGTGCGAGGCGCTCCGGCTCCCAGCCCGGCATTACCGTGCCGTTCGAATTGTCGTGGACCGAATCGAAAAGCTTTTGCGGATCCAGGGCGTCAACTGCTTCCTGCGTATACGCAAGTACGGTCGACCCGTCCGGGCGCTTTCTCGCAAGCTCCGTCCTCGTCCAGTCAAACACCGGCATGAAGTTGTAGCAGACCATGTGAATATCTTCCCGGCCGAGGTTCGCAAGTGTCTCGATGTAATTGTCAATCAGCCTGTCACGGTCCGGTCCTGCATACTTGATCTCGTCCGCGACATTGACGGACTCGATGCCGGCAATATGAAGGCCCGCCGCCTCTACTTCTTCCTTCAGCGCGTGAATTTTCTCCTGCGCCCAGACCTCTCCCGGCTGTGTGTCATACAGCGTCGTGATAACGCCTTTCACTCCCGGAATCTGCCGAATCTGCTGCAGCGTGACGGTGTCATATTTTGACCCGTACCAGCGGATTGTCATCTCCATAAACAGTTGCCTCCCCCTTAAAGAAAACTGCCCGGCACTCCAGGGCCGGGCAGTCCGAAAACAGATCTACAGCTTATAAATCGCGTATGCAGTTCTCTTGACAATGTAGCCGATCACCACAATGGCAAGGCAAATGATGATGCAGAGGTAGAAGGAGAAACCTCTCGACATCAGCTCAAGCTGAAGCGAGGCTTCTTTGTCCATGATCGTGTGAAGTCCGTCGTAAAGAATGTAGTCCGCGATGCCCATGCCGCCCGGAACCGGCGTTGCGGACGAACCCATGACAGAGAAAATCTGTGTGACAAAGACCGTTCCGAGGCTGGAGAAAGCACCGCCGGTCGCCGAATAGACTATCGTCGAAATCACCGTCTGGCACAGACGCTGAATGATATTGAAAATATAGACGAGAAACAGGACTTTCACACTCGCGCCGAGCGACTTCACACCGGTCCCGTAATCATCGACAATATTGTCCAGCTTCTTCCGGTAATAATCTCCGCGCTTGATTTTGCCCTTTTTCTCAAAATGATTGATAATCCGGTTCCCGACGCGCTTGATCCTATCCTCCCAGGTGGTGACAAGGACAAAAAGGACGGCCAGTGCGGTGATCATGAGATAACCGATCACGACGAGAATCTTGGAGAGAATGGACATGCCGGCAAACACCGATCGTCCCGCAAAAGCACAAATAATCCCGATCGTCAGCGTGGAAAATGTATGCATGATGAGATAAATGGACAGTACCGCCGTGATATATCCCATCGGAATGTTGTCCCGCTTCATGAACCACGCGCAGACGGGCTGTCCGCCTGTCGCAGACGGAGTAATGGCCGCACAGTAAATATCGGATGCACCGTAAATCGTGGTATTGAGCAGATTCTGCGGATATCCCGCCTCCTTCAGAAGGAAGTACAGCGCGATCCCCTCGCTGACAATATATCCGGCGATGCAAAGATAAATCAGAATCTGATACTGCGGCGCAAGCGACCGCATGAGCTTCATGAGATCGCCGAACGTCAGATCCTTGCTCTGCGAAAGCACCGCAACAATCGTGAGAATGCCGATCAGAAGCGTTATTACGGCCCATTTTACCTGTTTGTTTTTCTTCACGTTACCCTCACTTAGAATCTGAAAATATCGCTTCCCGAAGCGTTTCCTGCCACGCGAAAACTGCAGCGGCCGTCAGCTCTCCTCCAGCCGCCATCGGCTTCCTGCGTGATAACTTTGCTGATTAGTTCACTATATAATATCCGCCCGTGATTCGCAAACGAAGAGGCCCGCAGCTCTCCGCCCCCTGAAAACCAAAGCTTTACGTTCTGTACAACTCTTCCATCGTCACAAGCTCCAGCGCAGCATTATGCGCTGCCTGTTCCACAAGCCAGTCAGAAAATCCCGAAAGAGAGAGCAGGATATAGTTTTCTACCGTGTAAGGCGCCACCAGCCTTGCGCGGTCGACGAACGTTTTCTCTGCGGATTTTTATTGTCTTGCGCCTTCCCTGCCGTTACAATGAGTTCCGGCATCCTTAAAATAAGCTGTCGGGAACGGGATCGGAAACGAACAATCATGAACACTATACTTCTTGGAAATATCGTCGCATTTGCCGGCGCCATACTGATGGTCCTTGTCGGCCTCATGAAGAAAAAGCGCGATATGCTGCTGCTTCAGAATGTCCAGTTTCTTGTCATGGGGATCGGCAATCTGATCCTCGGCGGAATCACAGGCGGAATTGCGGACTTCATCAGCATCGCCCGCAACTTTATCTGCCTGAAATGGAAATATACTATTGGCTGGAAGATCTTCTTCGTCGCGGTCCAGGCAGCACTCACCGCTGTCTGCAATCAGGACGGCATTATCGGATGGCTCCCCGTGATCGCGGCCATTGCCTTCACCTGGGCACTCGATTCGGAGAACGAAGTTCTTCTCAAATCCATCATCATCGCCGCTCAGCTGATGTGGCTTATTTATGACCTTCATTTTCTCAACTTCGTGTCTGCCGCTTTTGATGTGCTGACCTGTATTTCTAATTTTGTCGGCATAATACTCGTCATCCGAAGCCGCAGCAGGGAAAGGAAAGCGTAAAATCCATGGCTGCTTCATCCTCAATCATCACACCCGGTACCCGTCCCGTCCGCTGGGATTCTGTTTTCTGTGATATCGATGGAACACTGATCTCCACGAAACTGAAGATTCTGCCAAAGACGCTTGCGGCGATTCAGTATTTTGGCAGGAACGGAATTCCCTTCACGATTGCCTCTGCGCGCGGTCCCAGATCAGTAGGCCTTCTGACCGCCGAGTATGATATCCGCGCTTTTGTCATCGCATACAGCGGAGGACAGATTTTTGACGAAAAAGGCAATGTGCTCTGGCAGAAGGGAATGACGCGGGATGATGCGGAAAAGATCATCCGTTTCGCGCCTTTAACGGGTATTGATTCCATATGGTCCGTTTTCATCCCCGGTGCGTGGATTACGCAGGATGCCGCTGACCACCGCATCACGGAAGACGAGGAAGTAGTGAGAGTGCAGGCAGTGCAGGGAAAGATGGAAGACATCCCCGCGGAAACTCCTGTTTTCCGGATCGTTTTCTTCACAGAGGATAAAGAAAACGGTGATTTGCTTGTCGCTCTTCTGAAGAAGGAATTTCCCTCCTTCCATGTCACGAAGTCCTGGTTCAACATGGTCGAGGTTATGGAGGGCTCCGTCACCAAGGCTGAAGCGGTGGTACGTCTTTGTCATCTTCTGGGAAGACAGCCCGAAAACGCGGTCGCATTCGGCGACAACTACAATGATGAAGAAATGCTCCGGGCCGTCGGCCATGGAGTTCTCATGGCAAACGGCCCGGAAGATTTAAAGAAGCGTATTCAATTCATAACGGAAAACAATGACCACGAGGGCATCGCCAATGAACTTCAGAGGATCGGACTGATCCCGTAGGACTTTCACCCGCTCCTCTTTTCTTCCTTCTGTTCTGCCCCGGTGAAGATCTGCTTTCTTCAGCAGCTCACTTTCACTTTACTCAGCTTTTCATCGATCGCGTCCAGCACGCTGTCCGTGACTCCTTGTATTCCCGCAATACCGCGAAGCGGGCTGGCACTCATGTGCGCCGGAATATTCTCGACATCAGGGAAAATATCATCCAGCACTTTCCGGACCGCGGGTTCGGCAAGCAGATCCTTCACTCTGTCTCTTGTGCTGTAGATCCTGGCCATGGTTTGCGTCAAGGCCATTCAGAATCGCATTGCCCGCAAGATCTTCCGGAACATTTTCCGCATCGAAGTACGGCAGCTTCACATCCGCTTCGCATCCGAACGGAACAGACAATTTCACGGTCATTGTATTGTCATCGACCACCTTCCAGTACGTCTTGTAAAGGCCTGCTGCCGAGCGATAGCTCACAGCTGCTGACCCAAGGCGCAGACTCGGATTCGGCGCGAAAATGATTCTGCGGAATCCGGGTTCCTGAGGATCACGCATGAGACCGCCGACCCGCTCATACAGCCAGGTCGTGATGGCTCCGTAGGAATAATGGTTGAAACTGTTCATACCGGTGGAGGAAACGGAGCCGTCCGGCAGCATGCTGTTCCAGCGCTCCCAGATCGTCGTCGCACCAAGATTTACCTCATAAAGCCAACCAGGGTATTCCTCATTGAAAAGGAGATCATAGGCCATATTGTTTTTCCCGATGCGGCTAAGCTCCTCGCAGAGGATCGGGGTTCCAATGAAGCCCGATGCAGCACCGGCCGTTCAGACTGTAATACTCCTCCCGGATATCCTGCAGAGTTTTTGCGGCGAGAGCCTCATACTTCCTGGCTTCCGCAGCATAATCCAGTGTTTCAGTCCCTGCAGTATCTGCGCATTCCGGATGATTTTCGGAGTTCACTCCATTCCTTCCGGCAGAGGAGGACATTCGGTCCGCTGCAGCCTCTTCTTCCTTCTGCCTCCCCGACAGCACTTTTGCCGCATCCGCAGCAATCCGCATCGAATAAAGTTTGTAGACCTCCGCGATGAATCCCTCATCCGTCCCGCCGAGGACCGCGTCCACGCTGCTGTCTCCGTCGAGCGCGAGCCAGTCGCCATAGTGAAAATGCCTGCGCCAGCCCCAGTTATCCTCATCAAGCTTTTCGATGTAGTCCACCCAGGACTTCATGGCTTCATAGTGCTGCACCAGAATCTCCGAATCGCCGCTGTAAAGATACATGTTCCAGGGGATGATCGTCGTCGCATCCCCCCACGCGCACGCTGCCGAATTCACATCGAAAGAGGGAACAACGTCCGGAACACAGCCGTCTCTCTCCTTCTGCTCGGTTGCCATATCATAAAGGTATTTCACATAAAACGCGTAAGCATCACTCTGGTACAGCGCGGTCGGCGAGAAAACTTCCGCGTCGCCGGTCCAGCCCATGCGCTCGTCGCGCTGCGGGCAGTCCGTCGGCACATCGATGAAATTGCTCCGCTTTCCCCACTCCGCGTTCTGGATGAGACGGTTCACCTTCGCATCCCCTGTCTCCATCGTTCCGGTCTGGTCCATGTCCGAGTAAAGCGAAAGCCCCTCGAAATCCTCCTTCTTCAGGCCCGGCACACCCTCGATTTTTACATACCGGTACCCATAAAACGTGAAATGCGGCTCGAGTGTGATCTTCTTTCCATTCGAGACATAAATGTATTCTGCCTTCGCCGTGCGCAGATTGTCGTTATAAAAATTACCGTTCTGAAGGACCTCGCCGACCTGCAGATGGACCTTCGTCCCGGCCGGCACATCGAGAGCAAGGCGCCAGATTCCGGCCTGATTCTGACCGAGGTCAAGCACCGTCTCCCCGGCCGGCGTAGAGATGAGCGCGACCGGCGTCAAAACATGTTTCACCCGGACAGGAAGGGACAGGCGGTCCATGAGTTTTCCCTTCGGAGGCGCGGCGATGACCGCCTTCACAGCCGGAACTTCCGGCAGTGTGTCGTCTCTTTGCTCGCCGTCATAAATGTTCGAGAAAGTGATGTTCGAAAGGGTGACATCCCAGGATTCATCTGTACCGATGACCGCCTCGGTTCCATCTGTATAGGTGATGTGCACTTCGGCAGTCAGACGCTTGCCGCCCTCAAAATGCGGCTTCCTATCCTGGTTAAATCCAAAGCGTCCATTGAACCATCCGTTGCCGAGCATCACGGAAAGCGTCCCGGCTTCTCCTGCGGCCGCACTTTTGCATACTTCCTCTGTGATATCAAAAGTGATGGCCTCGACCCATGCATTGTAGTTCGTGCAGTAAGGAGTCAGAAACTCATCGCCGATTTTCTGTCCGTTCCAGAAGGCTTCAAAAAGGCCCGCGGCAGAGATATAAAGACGTGCCGCGGCGATTGTCCATGGCTCATCGCGCTTTCCTGTCTCAAAAAACTGTACGCCGCTTTCGCCTTCCTCACCTGCATCCGTCCGGACGAAGACCTTCCAGAAATACCGCGTGCGCGGCGAAAGTTTCAATGGGACGACGGCCGCCAGACTGTCAAGATCTGCCCATCCGGTATCCGCGGCAAGCGAAAGGCCGCTCTCCCCGCTGGCACCGTTCTTCTTCCCATCCGCCTCTGAAAATGCAGGAAAAGCCGGAAGCGCCGAAAGCGTCCGCAGAGGTGCCTTCCAGACAATAATCCGGCTCTCCTTTGCCTTCGTTCCTTTGGCATCATCCACAATCCAATGAAATGCCGGCATCTCTCTCATCGAAAAGCCAATCGGATTGTGCATGTGGTTAACCTGACATGTTGTAATTTTCATACTGTTCCCCTGCTCCCCTGTTCCCTAATTAATTTAAGAATTATTGTTCTATGAAAATGCCCCGATGTACCGCTGCCTGTTCCCAATATAATGACCAGCCGGGTGTATCAGGCTTGTTCGCGGGCGTACTTTCCGAAATACCCCCCGGATATTTCCGCGAACAGCGCGAACGGGCAGAAGCGGAACCTAATCAGGGTGGAATAAGCTTCTCCGCGGGCGTACTTTCCGAAAAACCCCCGGATATTTCCGCGGACGACCAGTCAATAATTACCGCCGGTTCATGCGCTGAAAGCGATGAAAGCGATGAAAGCGCTGAAATCATTGAAATCACTGAAATTCCATTTCTCTATCCTCAACCGCGAGGACCGCCATGTACGGTCTCCCCGGAAGGTCGACGTCAAACTTGCCGGAGGCATCGGTTCTGACGGTCTCCT
>ONGY01000089.1 GCA_900317475.1 uncultured Lachnospiraceae bacterium
GAAAAAATGCTTTATCCGCAGGACAAATCCTGCCAGCCACTTGAAAACTTCCGGATTCGATATAAAACTATTCTGGAGCCGCATTCCATCGGGCATCTTCGCCGGAATACAAAATGATGCTTCAAAAATCAGGAGGGCACAATGAAAAAACGAGTATTGCTGCTGGGGGATTCAATCCGTATGGGTTATCAGGCAGATGTGAAAAGTCTTCTGGAGCCTGAATTTGACGTTTTTTATGACGCAGAGGACAACGGCCGCTTTGCCGCGTACACTCTCTGGCAGGCAAACCAGATGTACAAGCATTTCGGTCCGTTCGATATTGTTCACTGGAACAATGGCTACTGGGACTGCAACGTCGAGGCGCCGATGAAGGAAGCTATGCACCCGATTGATGAATACGTGCATTTCCTTCGGAGGATCATCCATTTCTGCCGCGATAACGGATCCAAAGTAATTTTTGCCACAACCTGTCCGATTTGGACGAGCGGCAATTCAATGGATAACACCGGGACCGGCGCCAGCCTGTCGTATGATAATGACTGGGTCGCCCGGTACAACGACGCCGCGTCAAAACTCATGGAGGAAGAGCATGTCCCGATTGACGACCTCTATTCGCTCTGCCTCAAGGGTCCGCGCTACTACAAGTGTGACGACATGCTGCATCTTACACCGGAGGGCTACATGGCCTGCGCANCCCGGAGGCGGATTGATATGAATAATGAGACGTCACTTGTTTTCACGGGAGACATTGGATTTGACCGATATATGGACGGAAAGTGGGAGGACCCCGGACTTCTCTCGGGGGATGTGCTGCGCTTTCTTCACAGCGGAAATCATGTGATCGCAAACGTAGAAGGCCCGATCATCGATCAAAAATCGAATACGGCCACTGAGGGAACCGCTCAGCTCCTGCACTCCATAAATCCCCGGGCGGTCCGTGTGCTTGAGGAAATGCGTGCGGACATCTGGAATCTCTGCAACAACCACATTATGGATGCCGGACCGGAGGGGGTATCGGCAACACTCGCCTGCGCAGAGCAGGCCGGAGCGCGGACCATCGGTGCCGGCATGAATATTGAAGACGCCTCGCGTCCCCTCCTTCTCGATGAAGCCGGCGGAATCGGCATTTTCAGCGTCGGCTACCGGCGCGGCTGCAAGCCGGCGGGTGAAGACAAGGCCGGATGCCTTCTCTGGAACGATGAAGAGAGGATTCAGAAAAACATTGATGAAATAAAGAAAAAATGCAGATGGTGCATCATTGTCTCCCACGGCGGCGAAGAATTTACATCTCTCCCGTCGCCTTACACAAGAGACCGGTATCTTGCGTTTTTGCGGATGGGCGCCGATCTTGTCGTCTGCCATCATCCGCACGTACCGATGAATTACGAGATCATTGATCCCGCCGGCACCAGCTGCCGAACATCCGGCAGAAAAGCTATTTTCTATTCGCTCGGCAACTTCATCTTTGACACCGATTACCAGCGTGCGCAGTATAACACGGAAAAGGGCGTCCTGCTGAAACTTATTCTCACAGAAAACGACTGGTCCTTCGAGCCGCTCGGAATCCGCATTGAGCGCGGATCCGAGCATGTCGTGAGTGCAGAGCTCCCGAAGATATTTACGAATGTACCGGAGGCAGATTATGAGCTTCTGTCGCCGCTCGCCGCAAAAATGTTTGTCCGGGCGACGAAGCGGCAGCAGATTTATCTCAATCCTTCGGAATACAAAAACGCCTCGGAGGAGAAGTGGAAAGAAAACTTCTCCAATCCGAAGCGTTCAGGCCGTGTACCCGGCGAGGCTCTGGACTTCTTCATCATCTGTCCCCTTGCGGAAAAGGCAGAGGAAGGAGAATGGAGAAAGAGCCGGCTCGAGGATGTAAAACAGTATATTCTTGAGCAGATGTAAAAGAAGCTGCTCACTGATTCTTTCCGCCAAAGGCATCCTGATTCTGAACCGGGCTTGCCCGGTGCCCGATACCGGCTGCGCGGTGTTCAAGCGCCGCGAGAGAAATCTCGATGTCTTCCTGGGCCTCCAGAGCACTGTAGCAGCCGACCGTGACCATATCACAGTCCCGAATCGTCGCCCATGAGAAATTGAGTCCGACGAAGGGAGTCGTTCTTCCGGCTGCCATCGGTTTGATGGTCATGACCGGCTTTTTCGCATTCTGGATAATCTGATTCACGGTCTCGATTTCCACCTGCATCATGAAGCCCATGCAGTTATAGATCTGGATATACGTCTGTACATCGTATTCATTTTCATCGCTGTAGACGATCAGCTCCGGCATGTGCGCAGAAAGCCCCGGAACCATTCCGGCATCGCGGATCATCCGGGTGTAGTCCTCCAGCCGTTCGATTTTGTGCTTGTTTTTATTGACGAGCTGCTCTGCACAGTAGTGATGCAGAAGACAGATTTTGGCGCCGGCCTCGCGGCTCTTCCGGATGGTCTGCTCCGCTTCCCGGCGCGCATCCGCATTGTCATCCACGTTGACGACGGGCGTGTCAATCATCACCATTCCCCGGCCGGTCCTGTCCTCTGTTTCGTGAACCGCATTCACAAGTACATCGGACGAGCCGAAAGGCGCCATGATCGTGTCCACTCCATGCTCCATGAAAGTCTCCAGCATCGGGCAGATGCTCTCCACGGTTGCGTGGTTTGTCCGGATCATTGTGTCGGCGGCAGGACTGGTATGACTCCATCCCAGAATCCAGTTCGTCCCAATCACCATGCGCGACAGAGAAATTCCCTCTACCGAAGTTCTCGGAAACTGTTCCATAAAAATCCCTCCCTGATTAGTTTTTGCTGTGATCGGCGTCTGCGCCCCGCATCTGCCGATCAGGTTCCCCCAGCGTTCTGTTTGCAGAACGCGGTTCTGTTTACAGAACGTGGTTCTGCTTGCAGAACGCGGTTCTTTGTCCAAAATGCGGTTATGCCTTCAGCACGCGCACCGCATACGGCTCCATCGGCACATCACCGTCAAATTTTTCGCCGGTAAGAAGGTCAGTGACCTGGCGGCCGATGTGAAGGATGTCCTTCCGGTCATGTGTTTCGACAGCCGTAAAGGCGGCAGGCGCTGCATCCCCGCCGGCATTTCCCGCATCATCTGTATATCCGCGGCTTACAACAACCGACCCTGCCTCTGTCCTGACACGTCCGATGCCCGCATCATCAGCGGCCTTCGCCGCGACTGCACAAAACTCCTTCCGATCCGGGAACGTTCCAAGCACGATAACCGTGCCCTTTCCGATCTTTTTTGCGAAGGAGACCGGCTTGCCGACAAGCGTGCTGTAGCCTGACTTCACGCGGGCGAACACCTCCGCACCGTCCGCGGCGGTAAGGCCTTCTTCATCAAAGACATCCACCCACCAGCGGTCCTTAAGGTCCGTGCCGTCTTCCTTTCCGGACGCACCGGTTTTCACGAGTCCGAGCCGGTTCTCCGTGTCCGGAATCCCGTAGAGCCAGTTTACACCGGCGAACTTCTCCAGCATCCCGAAGTGTCGGTCCATATATTTTCCGCCCGCCATATCGCGTATATCCGTAAACGGCGCGCAGATCCAGATTCCGCCGTTCTTTACAAACTCTTCCAGCCGCTTTCCTGCATCCGCCTCTTCGAGCGACATCAGCATCGGCGTGATGATCACCTTATACTTGGAGGTTACACCAGCGCCATCCCGGGAGATGGCCGCCGGATCGATGACATCCGTGTCAAGCCCCGCATCCATGCAGCCGTGGTGGAACGTATGGATGATTTCATCCATATAGTTGAAGCCTTCGACAATCGGCTGCGCAGAGCTCATTGTGCCCGCGAGCGGCGAATACACGATGGCTGCCTTCGTCACCGGTTTTGTCTTCTGAAGGATGTCCGCTGCCGCGTCAAAACCCTCGCCGACCCGATCGACTTCTCCGAGCGTGTGGGCCGGCTTTCCGCAGGTGTCGAACAGCGCGCCGTGCATCAGCTCGTGCCCTGCGTGATGCGTGCGGAAGAGCCAGTACATGTTCGCCTCACCGCCCATCGCGACCGGAAGCCAGGAATTTGCGAAGCAGTACCCCTCCGGCTTGATGCTCTGCGAGATGGCCACGCTTCCGTTCCAGTTGACCGCCGTCTCCGTATTCCAGAACGGACGCTCCTTCAGCGTGCGCAGATGATCAAACCAGAATGTCACATCCTCCAGATCATCCGGCGTATTGTAATGATTGAACATGACGACGTCCATCGGCTCGAACATCCGCCGGTAGCTCATGTACGGAACCGGCATGACATCCGTTCCGACCGGAGCATCCGAATACTTATGCAGAATCTCGCACTGGTCATGGACAAAATCGATGAGCGAGTCGGTCTTGAAGTTTCTCCACTCCATCACAAGATGCGGATTCATCCAGCCGTCGCGCGGCGCCGGAATATCGTCGAAAGAATCATAGGCCTGCGAGAAGAGATGAGCCGTCAGGAACTTCTCATTCACATTTTCGATCGTTCCGTACTTGTCTCTCAGATACTCGCGGAATTTCCGGACACAGTTTTCACAGAAGCACCCGTCATCGTACGGCCAGATCTCATTGTCGATCTGCCATCCGACCACATGCGGATTATTGGCGAACCTCTTCGCGATCTCCTCCGTGACCTTCATGCACGCCTTCCGGTAGCCGGCGTGATTTTCACACATATACCGACGCCCGCCGTAATTCGATGTGCGGCCGTTCTTCAGATTCTGTCTCGCATCCGGATATTTGCGCACGAGCCACATCGGCGGCGTCGCCGACTGCGTGCACAGAATCGACTCGATTCCCGCTTCTCCGAACCTGTTCACCACATTTTCGATCCACTCGAAATGAAACTCGCCCTCCCGCGGCTCGATCTTGCTCCAGGCAAACTCCGCGAAGCGGATGAGCTTAATGTGATGCACCTTCATGCGCTCGATATCCCTGTCGATTTCCTCATCCGGCCAGTCCTCCGGATAATAATCAACCCCAAGCATCGGAGCGTCAAAACTCTTGAATTTATCCATTAAAAACCTCCCTTGAACATGTCTTTCACACCCAGATCAAATATAACACGTACAGGCGGATCCAGGCATCGGGTGAATCTGAATCAGGATTCCCGGATTTTTACGACTTTATTCTTATACGCTTCGATAAGAATCCCGACATCGAGTCCGACTGTCACACTGTCAATTCCCATGGAGAAATACTGCTTTGCCTTATTCACATCGTCACAATAAATCATAACGAATTTTCCAGCCCTGTGCGCCGCTTCAATGATAGTCTCCACCGCATTCATCAATTTCGGATTCTCAAACTGTCCGGGAATCCCCATTGCCGTCGACAGATCATACGGTCCGATGAAAATACCGGCAATTCCATCCGTCCCGGCGACTTCACTGATATTCGCCGCGAGGCACTCCATCGTCTCGCACTGCGGTATCAGCAAAGTTTCGGAATTAGAGACCGCAAACCACGTCTCAAGACTTCCGCCCATATCGTAGGCAAAGCCGTTTGCTCTCTGCCCCGCAACGCCTCGAGACCCGAGCGGATAATACTTCCCGTACTCAATCACTCGATGAATCTCATCCATCCCGTGAATCTGAGGAATAATAAGCCCCTTAGCCCCGACATCCAGCATTTTCATGATGGCCGGTCTTGAGATGTCCTTGACTCTCACAAGCGGAGTGAGATTTCTCTTCTCAGCAGCACAGATAAAATCCCCCACGCTCTCCGCCTCAAACGGCCCATGCTCCGTGTCGATAATCGCATAATCGAGGCCGGTGAGTCCCATGCACTCCATGATGACACCGCTGCCGCTCTCAAAAAAAGTGCCGACCGTTTTCTCATGGTGATCCAGTTTTTGCTTCCATAAATTGATCATTGCAATACCTCTCTTCTCTACGGCTTTATTCTCACTCAAGCCCCGCGCCTTTGACCGCCGAAAGCGCATGCTCCGTGTAAAATTTGAAAAATCCCTTTCTCGGCTCCGGTTTTCTTACCGACTGCAGAGTTTCCCGTGAATACCGATCATATTGATGGTTCTCTTCTCATAATTGAAAGAGAGAATATCGCCATCCTCCACCCAGGCGATCGGGCCGCCGGCTGCCGCTTCCGGACTGATGTGTCCGATTGCCGCGCCGCGCGTCGCACCCGAGAACCGGCCGTCCGTAATCAGCGCCACTTTCCCGTTCAGATTCGGGTCACACACAATCGCTTCCGTTTCCATCAGCATCTCCGGCATTCCGGCCCCCCGCGGCCCCTCATAACGGATCACGAGGATATCACCCGGCTTTATCTTGTGCTGCACAATGGCCGCATATGCCTCCTGCTCATTATTGAAAACTCTCGCCGGGCCGGACATCTTCCGAAGCTCCGGCACACAGGCTGAATACTTAAATACACTTCCCTCCGGCGCGATGTTCCCCTTCAGCACCGCAACACTGCCGATCTCCGCTGCCTGCTCCACCGGAATTATGACATCTTTTCTCTCCAGACCGTAATTGTGCAGATATCCCTCATTCCGTTCGAACCAATGCGAACGCTCCAGGTCCTCGAGATTTTCGCCAAGCGTTTTTCCGGTGACCGTCAAAACATCGAGGTCCAGCATATCCTTCAGCATCAGCTCCACCATGGGAACCCCGCCTGCAAACCAGAATGATTCTGTCTGATGCTTCCCGCTTGGCATGATATTGCCGATGTGAGGAACCTTGTGATTGATCTCGTCAAAGAGTTCAATTGGAAGATCCATCCCGAGCTCTGCTGCAATGCTCGGCAGATGCATGGTCGCATTCGTGGACCCGCCGATTGCGCTGTGCACGATGATGGCATTTCGGAAGGCTGCCGGAGTCATTATCATCGACGGACGGATTTTCTTCTCCACAAGCTCCATGATCTGCCTTCCGGAGGCTCTGGCATAGTCCAGAATATCCCGCATTGTCGCCGGCGCGAGCGCGCTCCCCGGAAGCGCCATTCCAAGAGCCTCCGCCATGCACTGCATCGTGCTCGCCGTGCCAAGAAATGAGCAGGCACCGCATGATGGGCATCCGGTCAGCTTGTAATCGCGGACTTCCATCTCACTGATATCTTTACGCTTCTGCCGGAGAGAGATATCCCCCGCCAGAATACTGGTCGTGTGTTCCGGTCCCGGTCTCATAGAACCGCCCGGGATGAAAATCGCCGGAATATTCATCCGGGCGATAGCCTTCAGATGCGCCGGCACGGATTTGTCACAGCTCGAGGATAAAATCATTCCGTCCCATTTCACCGCCGAAGCGTGCATCTCGACCATATTTGCAATCGCTTCCCGTGAAGCCAGAACGACCTGCATGCCTGTTCCGCCCTGCGCACAGCCATCGCAGATATCCGTGCAGTGATACTGCGCAGGATACCCTCCCTTTTCAAAAACACCGTATTTCGCCTGCTCACTGAGGCGCCCGAGGTGCGTACTTCCGGGATGCGAATCCCCATAGACATCATCGATGAGTATCTGCGGTTTTGAAATATCCGTTTCATCCCATCCGCTCCCCATCTCCAACGCATCAAACTGCGCCCAATACTGCCTGTCCTTACTGCTTCTTATCTCCATTTTCCCCCGAACCCTTCTGTACAATAATTTCCATTCATTTCAACGAAATCAAGTCTGATCGTCTTCTTGTTCACAATCGGATCTTCCGTTCATATTCCGGCCTGCTTCCTCAGCCACTCATATACCAGTTCCTTGACTTCACTCTGATAGAAAACCGGGTCGCCGTGCTCTGCTCCTTTCACGA
>ONGY01000008.1 GCA_900317475.1 uncultured Lachnospiraceae bacterium
CAGATTTGCTTCGCGTAAAAAGGAGCAGCTATGTATATAGAGATCGATTTTAACAGTGACGAGGCAATCTATCAGCAGCTTCGCGATCAGATTGTGCTCGGCATCGCCAACTCCACACTGATGGAAGGCGATGTACTGCCGTCGGTCCGTCAGCTCGCTGATGATGTCGGCATCAACATGCATACCGTAAACAAGACCTACACACTTCTGAGGCAGGAGGGCTTTATCAAGGTCGACCGCCGCAAAGGGTGTGTAGTCGCGGTGGATTCGGATGAACTGCGGGCGAAGGCAGACTGCGAACAGGATCTTCGCGTCATTCTCGCGGAGGCAATCTGCCGGGGCGTGAAGAAGTCGGATGTTCATGAAATGATTGACCGCATCTACACAGAATACGGTGTTGAGGAAGAAGGAGCGACGGAAAATCCGGACGATGCGCTGTCCCGAAAAGAGAGCGCGGGTCCGGATCACTGATCACGAAAGAAGCGTCAAAACTTCCGGCACCGCTGCCGTGGGAGGAAAAGCACCCGCGCTCTCCGGGGAAGGAAAACAAAAAGCCGGATCTGCGGGAGCGCGTCTGTCGGATAAACATGGCGCGGAGATAACGACACACCGGCTGCCTGCGGGAACAGGCAGAGACAAATACTCTTACAGACAGTCAGCAAAAGGGGACAGAAAATGGCAGCAAAGTACACACCGAATGCCTCAAAAGCACTGAAGCTTGCAGCAAAGTGCGCCAGAGATATGAATCAGAATTATGTCGGCTCGGAGCATCTGCTCGCAGGGCTTGTCCGCGAGGAGGCGGGTGTGGCAGCCCGCATCCTTGCAGAGAACGGGCTTTCCGGCGAGAAGATCACGGAAGTTCTGGCACAGCTCAACGTCCAGGGCGGTCCGGTGGAGCTTCTCGACGAGGACGGATATTCGCCGCGGCTCCGCCGGATTCTGGAAATTGCAGATCAGCAGGCAAAGAGGTATAAGTCCGAGAAGATCGGAACAGAGCATCTGCTTCTTGCAGTCATACTCGAAGGGGAGAATGTTGCCCTGAAGCTGATGGAGTCCATCTGCGGAAATCCGGCCAAGATTTATTTTGAAGTGATTGTTGCGATCGGGGAGAACCCGCAGCAGCACAAGAACGATCTCGTCCGTCCCGGGGCTGGCGCTCAGAGCGGCGAGAGCATGCTTTCGCAGTACAGCAGGGACCTTACGCAGATGGCCGGCGAGGGGAAACTCGACCCGGTCATTGGAAGAGAGAAGGAAATTGAGCGGGTGATCCAGATCCTTTCCCGGCGGACGAAGAACAATCCCTGCCTGATCGGGGAACCGGGTGTCGGAAAAACTGCCATCGTCGAAGGACTGGCCGAGAGAATTGTCCTGGGGGATGTTCCACAGACCGTGCGCGGCAGGCGCCTTCTCACCCTGGACCTTGCCGGCATGATCGCCGGTTCAAAATACCGCGGTGAGTTTGAGGAGCGCATGAAGCGCATTATCTCTGAAGTGACGGCGGCCGGGAATGTCATTCTGTTCGTGGACGAGATGCACACCATCATCGGTGCCGGCAGTGCGGAGGGAGCCATCGACGCCTCCAATATTCTCAAGCCGGCACTTGCCCGCGGCGAGATTCAGATGATCGGCGCCACGACGATCAACGAATATCGAAAATATGTCGAGAGAGATGCGGCACTCGAACGCCGGTTCCAGCCGGTTACAGTCGAGGAGCCGGGCGAAGAGGAAACGATCCGCATCCTTAAGGGCATTGTCTACAAGTATGAGGAGCATCATGGCGTCAAGGTGAGCGATGAGGCCATCGAGGCCGCTGTGAAGCTTTCCACCCGTTATATCAATGAGCGGAATCTGCCGGACAAGGCGATCGATGTCATTGATGAGGCCTGCGCAGCGGTACGGCTGAAAAAGACCGAAACCGGTGACGACACCAGAGAGCTTGAGGAAGAGATCCGAAAGGAAGACCGCAGGATGGCTGAAGCGGTGCGCACCGGCAATTTTGCGGCAGTAAAGGAAGAGCGGGCAAAGCAGGATGACCTCCGCTCGAAGTTACAGGCCCGCAGGGAGGCAAATGAGCGCCGCGGCAGGCGCAGCCAGGCTGTTGTGACGGAAGAGGACGTTGCAAGGGTGGTATCGGAATGGGCAAAGGTTCCCGTGACGCAGCTCACGGAGAAGGAAACGGACCGTCTGCTTCGCCTCGAGAGTACGCTCCATAAGAGAGTTATCGGCCAGGATGACGCGGTGAAAGCGGTTGCCTCTGCAATCCGGAGAGGCAGGGTGGGCCTGCAGGATTCGCGGCGCCCGATCGGGTCGTTCCTGTTTCTTGGCCCCACCGGCGTCGGCAAGACAGAGCTTTCCAAGGCACTTGCGGAAGCACTTTTCGGCTCGGACAAGGACATGATCCGTGTCGACATGTCCGAATACATGGAGCAATATGCCGTCTCGAAAATGATCGGTTCCGCGCCGGGGTATGTCGGCTATGAGGAAGGCGGACAGCTCTCCGAACAGGTCCGCCGTCATCCGTATTCCGTTGTACTCTTTGATGAAATCGAGAAGGCGCATCCGGATGTCTTCAATATCCTCCTTCAGATCCTCGACGACGGCCGGATCACGGATTCCCAGGGGCATGTTGTCAATTTCAAGAATACAATCATCATCATGACCTCGAATGTCGGCGCACAGAAAATTATCGAACCGAAGATGCTCGGCTTTGCGTCAAAACCTTCGGAAGAGCAGTCCTATGAGACGATGAAGAGCAATGTGATGGATGAGGTGAAGAAGATCTTCCGTCCGGAATTTATCAATCGTATTGATGAGATTCTGGTGTTCCATCCGCTCTCCCACGATGAGATGATCCGGATTGCGGGCCTGATCGCAGACGACCTCGTGCGGCGCGCGAAGGATAACTGCGGAATTGATCTCAAGGTTTCGACGGCCGCAAAGAAGTTCATCGCGGACAACTATTCCGATCCGAAAATGGGCGCCCGTCCGCTCCGCCGTGCCGTTCAGACGGTCATGGAGGATCCGCTCTCCGATCACATCCTGAAGGGCGACTTCACTTCCGGAGACCGCGTGCTCATCGGCGAGAGCAAAGGGAAGATCACATTTACAAAGCAGTAAACCGGTTTACGGGAAGTGCCGCGTTTTTGCGGAATTTCCATTCGGACCCGTCAGGCGCGGACTGTATGTCCGGAACATCATAAATTGTTAACAGTTTTCAGAAGAAAATGAGGGTATACTTAATTCTACAAAACAGCCGGGCCGAAAATGGGACAGCGAGGAGAAGAAAGCTTACCGCGTAAGAGCCTTCGATGACGGCGGCCCGGCGCAGGAGGAATCAGCAATGACGGGAATAGAAAATCTGATTCGCGCAAATGAGGATGGAACACTTGCGTTTGGCGACTGCACGCTGGAATCCAAAAAGAAAAAAGACGGATTCGAGTATGGCGGAGATGTCTATGAAGTAAAGACATTCCGGGAAATCACAAAACTGGAGTGCAACGAGAGCTTTGTCTATGAGTCTGTCCCGGGAACGGTGGTGGATGAGTTCCAGGAGACAGAGGACGGGATGAGCTTCCTTGTGCGGGGAGAGGCGGATGCGCAGCTGACGGTCGGACTGACCTCGGAGTGCGATTACAGGGTAACACTCGATGGGAAGGAAATCGGAGTCATCACGACCGATCTCGGCGGAAAGCTGAGTTTCAATGTCCCGCTGGAAGGAAGTACCCGCCCGGTGGATGTAAAAATTTCGGAAGTGAGAAAATAAGCGGCCCGGACGGAAATGTCCGGATGAATGTGGGAACGGCGGACAATAGCCGGATACCGGAAAGAAAAAGCGCTGTAAGTACAGGCCGGAAACCAGGTTGATTCCTGGCCTCCGGCTTTTTTGGACCGGTGCGGCGGTCAGGAAAGGAATCAATGGCATCAGTGAAGAAGAAAACTGCTTTTTTCTGTCAGGAATGCGGGTATGAATCCGCAAAATGGATGGGGCAGTGCCCGGCATGCCATGCATGGAACACCATGGTAGAGGAACCGGTCCGCGCGGTGCCGGCCTCGAGGACGGCAGGAGCGGGCAGAGGAATCGGCCTCGGAAATGCCGGCGGCGATGTCAGGCACCGCCCGGTTCCGCTCTCCGCCGTCGAAACAAAGGATGAACCGCGCATTTCCTCGGGCTTTACGGAGCTTGACCGTGTGCTTGGCGGCGGGATCGTGCAGGGATCGCTCATTCTGGTCGGCGGAGATCCGGGAATCGGCAAATCGACCCTGCTGCTGCAGGTCACAAAGAACGTTTCGGATGCAGGCCATCCCGTTCTGTATGTGTCCGGCGAGGAATCTCTGCGCCAGATCGGGCTCCGGGCACAGCGGATCGGAACGATCGGCGGCAACCTGAAATTCTACTGCGAGACCGATCTTGACACAATCTCCGAGGTGATTCTGGAGGAAAAACCGGAGATGGTGGTCATCGATTCGATTCAGACCATGTACAATGCGGGTGTAGCCGCGGCACCGGGCAGTGTTTCCCAGGTCCGCGAGACGACCGGCGTGCTTCTGCGGCTCGCAAAGGAAAACAACATCACCTTTTTCATCGTCGGGCACGTCACAAAAGAAGGAACCGTCGCCGGTCCGCGTGTCCTCGAGCATATGGTGGATACGGTACTGTATTTCGAGGGGGATCGCTTTGCGTCCTATCGTATTCTCCGCGGCAACAAGAACCGTTTCGGCTCCACGAATGAGATCGGCATTTTTGAAATGCGTCCGGAAGGACTTGTCCAGGTGGAAAACCCGTCGGAATACCTTCTCTCCGGGCGGCCGCACGGCGCGAGCGGCTCCATCGTCACATGCTCCATGGAGGGAACAAGGCCGATGCTCATCGAGGTACAGGCCCTGCTCAATCCCACGAGTTTTGGCTTTCCGAAGAGGCAGGCGACCGGGACGGACTACAATCGTGTAAGTCTCCTCATGGCCGTCATGGAGAAGAGACTTGGGCTCCCGCTCGGGCAGCAGGATGCTTACATCAACCTTGCGGGCGGCATCCGGCAGACCGAGCCGGCACTTGATCTGGGCATTGCGCTCGCAGTCATTTCAAGCTATAAAAACATTCCGATGGAGGATCATCTCATCGCATTCGGCGAGGTCGGGCTGTCCGGCGAAATCCGGGCAGTCGGCATGGCGCAACAGCGCGTTGCAGAAGCGGCAAAACTCGGATTTACGAGATGCATTCTGCCGAAGGCTAATATGCGCGGCCTGCACTGTCCGGACGGGATCGGACTCATCCCCGTCGGAGGACTGGCGGAAGCGGTGGATGCAGCAATGTAGAATGAAGAAAGTATATGGTGATGCATTTTTGTGAAGGTGCAGCTCTGGAGTAATCAGGACCTGCCTGCGGGCAGAGGACCGGGT
This sequence comes from uncultured Lachnospiraceae bacterium, assembly GCA_900317475.1. Lineage (GTDB taxonomy): Bacteria > Bacillota > Clostridia > Lachnospirales > Lachnospiraceae > CAG-791. The sequence continues at coordinate 5,398 of ONGY01000008.1, forward strand.
ACTCCGGATGCACTCTTTTTTTGCCTGGATGCGCAACAATAGAGCAACAAAGGCAGAAACAAACTAGAATAACGAGTATCGATGAGTAATGAAAGCATATAAAAGTAAAGAAACAGTGTGTTGATTTGAACATTATTACCATAAAGCAGACAAACGGGGGCTTTGCATATGGGCATTGGAAGAGAAAAGGCAAAGACAGTTCCATCCTCGATGGAGAGCAACAAAATATCATATTTGCGCATTCTGCGTAAACACTGGATGCTTCTCCTGATGCTTGCTCCGAGCCTTGTTTACGTCATTGTTTTCAGCTATGTCCCGATGACAGGTCTGGTTCTTGCATTCAAGCGATACAGCCAGAAGGGCGGCATCTATTTCTCACCCTGGTGCGGCCTCGATAATTTCCGGGCCATGCTGATCGACGGAAAAATCTGGATGGCCACAAGAAACACATTTCTGTACAACGTGGCTTTCATCTTCCTCGGTGTAATTTTCGAAATGGGAAGCGCGATTCTCCTCAACGAAATTGTAAGCAAGCATTTCCGCAAGATATCCCAGTCGCTGATGTTTCTTCCGTATTTCATTTCCTGGGTTGTCGTTTCCGCAATCATGTACAACATCTTCAACTACGAGAAGGGCGTTTTTAATCACGTCCTTACACTGCTCGGCTCTACGCCCACAGATCTTTACAATACACCGAAGGCATGGCCGTTCGTCCTGATTTTCCTTCGGCTGTGGAAACAGACGGGATACGGATCCGTTGTCTATCTTGCAGCGATCACCGGCCTTGATCAGGAGATGTTTGAGGCAGCCTCGATCGACGGGGCATCGGAGTGGCAGAAAATCCGATATCTCACGATTCCCTGCCTCCGCCCGACAATGATCACGCTGGTGCTGCTCGCCATCGGAAATATCTTCCGCGGTGACTTCGGAATGTTCTATCAGACCGTAAAGAGTTCGGCTCTTCTGCAGCCGTATACCGATGTCATTGATACCTACATTTTCCGACTGCTGATCAACAGCGGCAACGTCGGTGTCTCGTCCGCATCCGGTCTGTATCAGTCTGTACTGTGCTTCATCACGATCATGATCTGCAATCATCTGGTGAAAAAAGCGAATCCGGATTATGCGCTGTACTGATTCCGGGAGAGAGCTGAGGATTCAGGGCCGTCGGACATACCCGTCGGATATACCGACAGAAATGAGAGAAAGCCATGGAAGGAAAAGAGTCCATCATACAAACAGAATCGACAGATAATGGCATGACCATCAACAAAAAACGGCCGATGGGCAAGGATGTGGTTGCCGTCAATATCGTGGGATGCATTCTCATCGGAGTTTTCGCATTCATCTGCGTGGTTCCGTTCTATCTCGTCATTGTTGCATCGTTCACCAGCAATCAGTCGATCATACAGGACGGATATCCTCTTGTCGTTGCAGCGAAGAATTTCTCGCTACAGTCGTATCAGCTCTGCCTCAAGAACCCGACGGCCATTCTTCAGGCGTACGGAATGACGATCCTTGTAACACTCATCGGAACCTTCTGCGCGGTGATGATGGCCTGCATGACAGGCTACGTGTTAAGCCGGAAGGACTTCCCCTGGAGGAACAAGTTCGCGTTTTTCTACTTCTTCACGACACTGTTCAACGGCGGTCTTGTTCCCTGGTACCTGCTCTGCGTCCGTTACCTCAACTTCAAGAACAGTTTTGCCGGACTCCTGTTTCCGCTGATGTTCTCTGTCTGGAACATGATCATCGCGAAGTCCTTCATGCTGGGACTTCCGATGGAAATCACGGAATCGGCAAAACTCGACGGAGCAAATGATTTCACGATCTTCATGCGGCTGATCATGCCGCTGTCGAAGCCGCTCATTGCGACGCTCTCGCTTTTCTCGGCGCTGTCTTACTGGAATGACTGGTATAACTGCATGCTTTACATCACCAATGAGAAAATGTTCACGCTTCAGTATTATCTGCAGCGGATCCTGGGTTCTGCGGAGGCAATGAGACTGGTTGCGGAGAAATCGGGCATTGCAATTCCGTCGATTCCGATCGAAGGAATGAAGATGGCGATGACAGTCATTGCGACCGGACCGATCGTTCTTCTGTATCCGTTTGTCCAGCGCTATTTCGTAAAGGGACTTACGGTCGGAGCGGTCAAGGGCTGATCCGGCATAAAGCAGAACCGGTGTGTACCGAAGCTGTCCGCGATCGATTCGTAAGTTTCGCAAGTGGTTAAGGATTGTTATGAACTGCACCGTTCCATACGGTGTTTACCCATAAACAACAGCCGGTAAAAACCGGCAGAAGATTTTTGCCGGTTTTTACGGCGGCAAGGGAGGAAGAATGAAGGGAAAGAAAATTTTATCCATGATCACGGCGGCAGCCGCAGCAGGAACGCTCCTTGCAGGATGCGGGAGCACGGCAGCGACTTCGGATACTCCGGCATCGTCGGAGGTTTCATCCGCAGCGGCAGAAACCACAGCAGCGTCCGGAGCATCGTCAGAGGCATCGGAAAGCTCGGGAGCTGATCTGAGCTCGCTTCCGGCGACGCAGCTGGACGGCACAGTGACCGCAACACCGGAGATGTATCCGGATGTCGACATGAGCGATCCTTATACCGTAAAGATGTATCTTATCGGCGACACGCCGAATGACTGGGACGAGGTACAGACGAAGATCAACGATTACCTCAAGCCATTCAATACATCCGTTGAGACCACGTTCATGAGCTGGTCCGATTATCAGACCATGTATTCCCTGACACTGGCAGGCGGTTCCGATGTCGATCTTATTTTCACGGCTCCCTGGTGCTATATGTATTCGGAAGCTGCCAAGGGATCGTTCTACACACTCGACAGCGACTTTATTCACAAGAATATGCCTCTGACAGAAAAGTACCAGGAACCGGAGAGCTGGGATGAGGTTACGATCTCAGGCTCCATCGTGGCTGTACCGTCCAATGTTTCGGAGGCAAACGGAAAGCTTGTTGCCATCCGCAAGGATCTCGCCGACAAGTATGGCATCGGTGACCTCACCAGCTGGGATGATTACATGAATTTTGCCCAGACGATTGCGGAGAAGGAAACACCGCAGAGCGGCATCTATGCAGAAGCAGCATCCGCAGACAACGCGGAACTGTGGGCAGTCTACCGCCAGCAATACAATATTTATGATGTTCTGGCAAACGGCAATATTTATTATAACTTCGACGTCTCCAAGGGACTGCCGAGTGCGGATGACATCACCTTCCAGTGGACGAGCGATACCTTCCGCAATTTTGCAAAGGATATGAAGAAGCTTGCAGATGACGGTGCATGGAGCCGCAGTGCTTTGAACGAGACCGTCACCGATGACGATGCTTTCGGTAATCTGCAGGGAGCTTCCATTGCATGGAACACTTCCGTCTTCACGTACATGAAGCAGGCGGAGCAGACCGAAGGTGTGGAGTGCGCAGCATATTACATCACGCCGGGCGAGGCGGTTCCGGGTGAAGCGTATTCCAACAACGACATGGCAATTGCAGCCTCTTCCGAAAATCCGGAGCGCACAGCCATGTTCCTTGATCTCATCAAGAATGACACGACTCTCAACCGTCTGATCTGCCTCGGTGAGGAAGGAGTTCATTACTCCATCGATGAGAACGGCGACTATACAGAGCTGGACAAGGCTTCCGATTTCCCGGCCATGACGGTTTCTGCTTCCTGGGCAATCAAGAACGGCAACCTGACCGAAGCCGGCGCAGACCCGAGAAAACAGGCGATCATCGACTATGAGAAGGACCGCATCGTCGCAAATCCGTGCGTGGCATTTGTCTTTGATGACACAAGTGTCCGCTCTTATATGGACGCAGTTGATTCCATCGTCAAGGATTATTATCCGAGCCTCGAGCTTGGCCTTGTGGATGATGTTGACGCTTCGATTGATGAGATGGAGAAGAAGTGCAAGGATGCAGGACTGGATCAGATTACGGAAGAACTGAAGTCGCAGTACACGGCATGGGCTGCAACAAGACAGTAATCGTACGAAAATCTGCTTGCATGAGGAAAGGGCAGCATCGCTGCCCTTTCTTCTGTAAAGAGGGAAAGTGAGAAAAGCTTTGAAAATAACAGAACTGCTGGACAGTGGATGGAGGTTCATAAAAGGAGACGATGCATGTTTTTCCGATCCGGATTATGATGACAGCGCCTTCAGACCGATCGATCTTCCGCATGACTGGGACACGGAGACGGAGCCGGACAGGAATGCCGCAAGCGGAGCGGGGGGCGGATACGAGGCCGGCGGAATCGGATGGTACCGCCTTCACTTCACGCCGCCGGAAGGATTTCGGAAACTCCGGGATTATCTTTACTTTGAAGGCATATACATGGATGCCTCTGTGTGGCTGAACGGGGAGAAGATCGGCCGGCACGGATATGGTTACACAAGCTTTCGAATTCGAGATGGTACAGCGGCTCGGGAATTTACCGGGACGTCTGGTTCATCGGAACGGAGGAGGTGGCGCTCGATCTCTGGGGCGTTCGGTGCTGCACCAACGGAATCTACCCCGATGACAACTGTGCGGATCTTGAAATCCATGCCCGTGTCCGGAATGATTCCGCAATGCCTGTCCATGCGGACATCCGCTATCGCCTGCTGGATGGAGACGGCCGGGAGGCTGCAACAGCCGGAACGGCACTCTTCCTTGCACCAGGCACGTCGGAAGATTCCATGGTCCGGCCTATGGTCAGGGAGCCGCATCTGTGGACCGTCGATGATCCTTATCTATATACCCTGGAGTACACCGTCCGTACGGAATCCGGAGAGAGTGATCATGGCATCTGCCGCGTGGGAATAAGGACAGCCGTGTTTGATGCGGACCGTGGCTTTCTTCTTAATGGAAAGCAGGTCAAGATCAAGGGAATGTGCGTCCACCACGACTGCGGTCTTGCCGGGGCTGCCGGGTACCGTGAGATCTGGGAGAGGAGACTTCGGAAACTGAAAGACATGGGATGCAACGGGATCCGCTGTGCCCACAATCCGCCGGATCCGGTTCTGCTCGATCTCTGTGATGAGATGGGGTTTCTTGTCATGGATGAAATCTTTGATGAGTGGTGTCTGTCAAAGAACAAGATCGACAATTATTATTCCCAGAATCTGAGCTACGGATCGGGGATGTTTTTCCCGGAAGATGCGCGAAAAGAGCTGGTCTCCATGCTGCGAAGAGACTTCAATCATCCGTCGGTCGTCCTCTGGAGCATCGGAAACGAGATTCCGGAGCAGTCATCGGCGGGCGGGGTGAAAATCCTGCGGGAGCTTCAGAACCTCTGCCATGCAGAAGATCCCTCGCGGATGGTGACATCAGCCTGCGATGATATCGCGGCACCTGCGCCGATCCGCGCCAGAGATGAGTTCGTGAATGCGCTGGATGTCACGGGATACAATTATGTGGGCCGCTGGGGGAAGCGTGCGGAGACCTATTATGAGGAAGACAGGGAGAGATATCCCGGCCGGCGGTTCATCGGTACGGAGAATCCGTCCGCCGGAGGACTCCGCGGGGATTACAGCACACCGGAAAACAGCCTTCATGACTACAGGACGGTCACGTTGAACTATGAATCCCTGTGGCGTTATGAGCGGATTCATGATTTTGTCGCGGGGGATTATCTCTGGACGGGAATCGACTATCTCGGAGAGGCAGAATGGCCGCACAGAGGGGCCCTGAGCGGTGTTCTTGATACAGCAGGATTTGAAAAGGATACCTACTATTTCTTCCGGTCCATCTGGAATGAAAAGGAAGTGACGCTTCACCTCCTTCCGCACTGGAATATGACCGGCCGGGAAGGTGAATTTATACAGGTTCTTTGTTATACAAACTGTGATGCTGTAAAATTATTTCTGAATGGACGTTATGTCGGCATGCGCGCGTGCAGGAGCCAGCGGTTCGGCTGCACGAAGGTCTGGAATGAGAGACCGCTCTACATACCGACGACGAACGATCTGCATCTTTCCTGGGATGTGCCGTATGAGCCGGGCGAACTTCGCGCGGAGGGGTATATCGGCACGGAGCTGGCTGCGGTGGAAGTGATCCGCACAACCGGACGGGCTGCATCGCTGCGGGCTTCTTCCGATGTCACTCATCTCGGGACGCTCCGCAGTACAGATGCTTCCATCGGAGGAAAGGCAGAAAGGCCGGATGTGGCGCAGATCGAACTTTCTGTTCTCGATGCAGATGGAAATGAAATTCCGGATGCTGCACCCCTGATCCGGTGCGAAGTACAGGGCCCGGCGCATCTCCTCGGAATGGATGCCGGAGATCCGGACGACCACACGGTCTACGCGAGCGGTATAAGGCGTATGAAGGCGGGCAGACTGCTCGCGACAGTTCTGGCGGATGCACCGGGGAAAGCAAGGGTGCGGTTCCATGCAGAGAATGAAACGATCGGAGATGCGGAAACAGAGCTTCTGATCGAATAATCGAGGCTTTACCAGGCGAGGTTTTATGGGTGCAAGAGGGAAGATTACAGTCGAAGACATTGCGGATCATTTCCACCTCTCAAAGGCGACGGTGTCACGTGCACTTACTGGCAGGGGGAGAATCTCCGACAAAACCACACAGATGATCCGTCAGTACGCGGAGGAAAACGGATACCGGAAACCCGGCGCAGACAGAAAACTCAAGAAGGAAGCAGGAGACAGCGCCAGCGGCAACATTGCGGTCATTGTCCCCAACGATATGCTCAGGGAGTCCGGCTTTTTCTCACAGTGCCTTCTCGGGATTGCCGAGTCTGCCGCGCAGTCGGACTACGATGTCATCACGGTTGTAACAAATCTATACGGCGGTGACCGTCTGCAGAATATTCTCGACAAGGGGAAGGTGGACGGAGTAATTCTGCTCCGCATCCTGGAAAACGACCGGAATGTCGCTATCCTGCGCCGATACAAAGTCCCCTTCGTGGAGATCGGCAGCAGCGGGCAGGATACGTATCAGGTGGATGTCAATTCACGGCTTGCTGTGAGAGAGCTCACAGCGCATCTTCTGATATCCGGATATCACAGGCTGGCATTTCTTGGCGGAAGAGAGAGCATTGAGGTTGATCTGCAGCGGTATGAGGGGTTTCGTGAAGCCGTCATGTCCTATCAGGGTACTTTGAATCAGTCTCTGTATTACAGGAATGTGATCACACCGGAAGCATGCCGGCAGGCACTTGAAAATATTCTCATGAACAAAATGGATGCCGTCGTCTGCTGCGATGATGTACAGTGTCACCAGGTGCTGGATATTCTGACGATGAAGGGAGTTTCTGTACCAGACGAGCTGGCGGTTGCTTCCTGCTACAACAACGTCTATCTTGACAATCACACGCCGCCGGTAACGGCAATCGATATTGATTCCCATGAAGAGGGAGTGATCGCCGGGAAGGTGATGATCAATGTGCTGAAGGGCACGCAGAAGGAGAAGAAAATCCCGATCCCCTACAACATCCAGCTCCGGCAGTCCACGCGGAGCAGGATGCGCTGAGAGAGCGGGCGGAGATGGCGGAAGAAGTCCGAAAGAGATCTGTCAGAGCAGGAGCCTCTTCCCGGAACCGGATGATTCGGAATCATTTGATTCGGAATCATTTGATTCCAGGAAGAGAAAACAATCCCGCGGGCAGGGAGTTCGAAGTCATCACTTTTGTCAGAAATATCGAGGTCATCACTTTTGTCTTGAACGCCTGAAATCCGTATGTTATAATCCGATTCGTTGATAAAGAGGAATCGTCCAATGGCTAAGACTGCGGTCTCCAAAACCGCCAATGGGGGTTCGAATCCCTCTTCCTCTGGCCTGAAATCCTGCAGCTTCTGCTGCAGGATTTTTTGTGTTTTTTTGTCCATTTTTTAACAGAATTGTCTTTTCAGCTGGTTCCTTTGCCTTTTTATATGGAAGAGGATCAGAAGAGGATTGCCGGAACTGACTATCCCTTTTGATTTTAAAGGGCTATTATCTATAAATGTGCGCGGGAAGTGTGTGCTTCCAGCGTATATGCCGGAGTTTTAAAGGAAAAACAGGAGGAAGGAAAAACGAAGTCCGGACCGGCCGGAGGTCGCAGAGGAGAATGATTATGAATGACAGAATTGAAAAAGTACTTGCAAACATGAAGAAGGAAGGAATCTCACAGCTGATTGTCTCGGATCCTTCGAGTCTTTGGTATCTCACGGGGATCGGGTTCGACCCGTATGAGCGTCTTCTGGCTCTTCTCATCCGGGACAATGCAAGGCCTGTTTTCTTCCTCAACAACCTTTTCAATGTGCACGGCACTCCATTTGAGGAAGTCTGGTTTTCTGATACCGATGACTATATCGGAATGATGGCGAAGTACATTCGTCCGGGCAGGCTTGGCATCGACAAAACCTGGGCGGCCCGTTTCCTCATTCCTCTGATGGAGCGCTGCCCGTATGCAAAGCCGGTCATCGGCTCCGGATGTGTGGATGACTGCCGCGCTGTGAAGGATGAGTCGGAGATCGCAAAGATGACCGAGGCATCCCGTATCAATGATATCGTCAATGAACGCGCGTCGCGGTTTGTCAGCGAGGGCATGACCGAACGCCAGGTTGCCGACTTCATCGAGAAGGCATTTGTTGAGGAAGGCGCGGAAGGCCCATCCTTCACGACAATCGTCTCTTTCGGAAAGAATGCCGCAGACCCGCATCACGAGCCCGATGACACGGTTCTTAAGAGAGGAGAATGCGTTCTTTATGACATGGGATGCATAAAGGATCATTACTGCTCGGATATGACGAGAACTTTCCTCTGCGGGAACCCTGATGATCCGTCCGATGCAGATAAAATTGATCCGGATTTCGTGAAGGTATACAACCTTGTCCGTGAAGCAAATGAGAAGGCCGAGAGTATGATCCGCCCCGGCGTCCGTTTCTGCGATATCGATGCAGTGGCACGGGACCTGATCACAAGTGCAGGCTACGGACCGCAGTTCAATCACCGCCTCGGCCACTTCATCGGCCAGTCGGAGCATGAGCAGGGCGATGTGAGCGCGGTCAATACGTCCACTGCAAAGCCCGGCATGATCTTCTCGATCGAACCCGGAGTCTACATCGAAGGCCGTTTCGGTGTCCGCATCGAAGACCTTGTTCTTGTGACAGAGACAGGACACCGCGTACTCAATCATGTCGACAAGAACCTCAAAGTTGTCGGAACAAGGTGAAAAAATGCCGGCCCGGACTTCGAAGACCGAAAGAGAACATGCACCGGGCAGAGAAAAAACTGGTTCCGGCCCGGGATCAGTGTGCCTATATCGCCCTGCGGCAGAGCATAGTTTTGACGGTGCGGAAGTCCGATTAAATTGACAGAAAACTATAACAGAATCATCACACAAATATCATGTTTACTTGACAGATTGCCCACATTTGTCGGGTAGTATACAGATAAGAATACAGGAAACGGGCTTTTTCCTGTAAATAAATCGGAGGTATTTCATTATGAAAAAAGTAGCAAAGCCTTTTCTTACACTTGGCCTTGCAGCTCTGCTTGCTGTGACGTTGTTCACGGCACCGGTCATGACTGCAAAGGCTGCGTCATCGGACAGCAGTTCCGAGACGACAGTTGTTGCCGGCAGCGGCCTTACCATGAGCACCGATTATCCGGGAGTCTCCGTACAGGCAGGCAATTCGGTCAGCTTCAGCCTTGATTTTGCCAATGGAAACAGCGGACAGATGGTCGAGCTCTCCAGCAAGTCCAGCAACGATGCCATCACGGGTTATTTCCAGGGCGGCAGCAATACCGTCAGCAGCGTCTACGTCAAGAACGGCATGAATGACGGGCTTGTTACTTATTCCGTCACGGTTCCGGATGACACAAAGGACGGAACCTATACCATCGACCTCACTGCAAAGGGTGAGAGCAATACCAGCACGCTTCGTCTGACACTCAATGTCTCGGAGGTCAATCTCGGAGCCAGCACCATGAAATCGGATTATGAGGAGCAGGAAGGTTCTTCCAGCACCTCTTTCACATTCAACACCACCATCACCAACAACGCGCTGGATACACAGTCTTACAGCCTTTCTGCTGATGCGCCGGACGGATGGACCGTAACCTTCACTCCTTCCGACGGAAGCTCGGCAGTCTCCTCCATCGATATTGATGGCGCTTCCTCTAAGACCATGACGGTCTCCGTAAAGCCGGCAGAGGGTGTGACCGCTGATACATATCCAATTACAATCAACGCTAAATCCGCAAAAGAGAATCTCTCCGAGGATCTGACAGTTACCATAACAGGCGACTATACGATGACTCTCGCTACGCAGAATCAGACCCTTTCCTTCAATGCCAAGGCAAACAAGGCGACGAACGTTGTCCTCGAACTCACCAATACCGGCAATGTCGCCATCAACAACATCAACCTGACTGCATCGACTCCGACCGACTGGACCGTCGAATTTGATCAGAGCACCATTGATACCCTTGCAGCGGGTGACACCAAGACCATCACGGCTACGGTTACTCCTTCGAACTCCGCGATCAGCGGCGACTATGAAGTCGACATCACCGCAAAGGGCGACGAGGATTCGCAGACAACACAGTTCCGTGTCACTGTACAGACCCAGACGAGCTGGGGCATCATCGGCATCATCATTATTGTTGCCATCATTCTTGCTCTGGTCGGCGTCTTCAAGAAATTCGGGAGGCACTGATCTATGGAAACTGCAGAAAACAAAAACGCGGACCTGACTGCTGAACCTTTGACAGAGGGAACGGCGGAAACTGCAGAAGCATCGGATACAGTGGAAGAGACGAACGAAAAGGAAAGCGCGAAAACCGATAACAGCCGCAAGGCCGTCATTCTGACGTCCAATCTCTGCAAGAACTATGATGACGTCAAAGCAGTCGACAATCTTAACCTCGTCATTTACAGCGGTGAAATCTTCGGGCTTCTCGGACCGAACGGCGCCGGCAAGACGACCACGACCCTGATGCTCCTGGGACTTACCGAGCCTACATCCGGCCATGCCTACATTGACGGGCTCGACTGCCAGAGACAGTCGCTGCTCATCAAGGAGGAAGTCGGTTATCTTCCCGACAATGTCGGTTTTTATCCGTCTCTGTCCGGCCGCCAGAATCTGGTCTTCAGCGGCGAGATGAACGGCCTTACAGAGAAGGAAGCGCAGAAGAGAGCAGACGAAAACCTGAAGAAGGTTGGTCTTGAGTTTGCAGCGGACCGGAATGCGGGCACCTATTCAAGAGGTATGCGTCAGAGACTCGGCATTGCCGATGTCCTGATGAAAACGCCCAAGGTCATCATTATGGATGAGCCGACAGGAGGCCTTGATCCGCAGGGCACCAATGAGCTCATTGAAATGATCCGCGACCTTTCCGTCAAGGAAGGCATTACAATCCTTATTTCGTCCCATGACCTTTATCAGATTCAGAAAATCTGCGACCGGGTCGGTATTTTCGTCAAAGGCCAGATGATTGCCTGCGGCAGAATCAATGACCTCGGAAGACAGCTGATGAACGAAGGCCTCTACATGTACGATGTTCTTGCGGAAAAGAACAATGACAGTCAGTGGGACCGCGACCTGGAAGATGCGGTCCGTGCTATTCCGGATATTACCCTGATGGGCAAAACGGCAAACGGTACGGTTCACGTCGAGGCGAAGCGCGATATCCAGAAGGAACTCGTGCGGATCCTCGTTGACAAGGACTACACGATCCGCAGTCTGCACCAGCAGGGCGGCGATCTCGACGAGATCTACCGCAAGTACTTCGAGAAGGCGGAACGCGAGGAAGCGGAGAAAGCCGCGAAGGAAGAAGAAAAGAAACAGGCAAAGAAAGCAAAGAAGGGAGGCAGGTTCAATGGCACAGGCAAAGGCAGAAGAAAATGAAACCGGTCTGACAAAAGACTTTAAGAAGCTCGGCCGGAATCTGCGCGAGTCTGCAAGAGAACGGAACAGCGAAGCGGCCAGAATCAACCGGCGCGGCCTCGGTGTGCTCTACCGCAAGGAACTTGCAGATCATCTTGAATCCACCAGATTTCAGATTCTGTTCGTGCTGTTTGCAGTCGTAACCGCATTTGCACTGAACGGAGCAATTTCCTCCCTTGCGTCGACGGCACAGCAGACCTCGGACGGGAAGACGGCCGTTTCGGAATTTCTGTTCCTCCGGATTTTCACGACGTCGGGAAACAATGTCTTTTCGTTCAGCACGTTCGTGGGATTCCTGGGACCGATCATCGGCATCATGCTCGGTTTTGACGCGGTCAATGAAGAACTGGCGCAGGGAACGCTGAACCGTCTCGCCGCACAGCCGATCTACCGCGATACGATTCTGATCGCGAAGTTCCTGGCAGGTGCAACCGTCATCGCGCTCACGGTATTCTCGCTCGGCGGATGGATGGTCGGCATTGCACTCATCCGGACAGGCCTCGTCCTCTCCGGTGAACAGGTCGCACGGATTGTAGTCTGGTTCCTGATGGCAACACTGTACATGTGCCTGTGGCTTGCAATGGCGGAATTTTTCTCCGTTGTATGCAGGCATGCGGCCACCAGTGCTCTGTGGTGCATCGCACTGTGGCTCGTTCTCCTGCTGTTTATGTCCATCATCGCAAGCGCCATTGCCGGATGGATCTTTCCGACAACCGGGTATTACGCGCAGATCAACACATTCCGCAATTATGCGCTTCAGCTCGGAATCAACCGGATCTCGCCGTACTACATCTTCAGTGAGATCACGACCATCCTCCTGAACCCCAATGTAAGCACGACCAATATTGTGTCACTGCTGCAGTCTTCGGAAGGTGCGATTGCAAGTTACCTTACCTTCGGACAGAGTATGCTGCAGATCTGGCCGCATATTGTGTGTCTCCTTGCTGAGACCGCAGCCTTTTTTGCGGCGGCATATATCTGCTTCATGAACCGGGAGATCCGGGCGTAAGCTTCCACCTTCCAAGGATTATTCCCGGGATAATACGCGGATTCTCTGCCCTGTTTCTTCATCACCGGTCAGATCGTAAACCATGCGGTAGCAGTCAAGTGCCTGCTGCCGCATGGTTTTTCCTGTCTTTGAATTTCCGGCCTCTGACTGCGCTTCTTCCCCTGCCTTGTAGACAAGAGCCAGGGTAATTTTCGAAGGGCCTGCAGGGAATCCTGCATGGGAAATCTTTTCTGCAAGTTCGCCGGCGGTATAGTCCGGCATCTTTTTATTCATCGCTGTTTCAAGAAAATGAATCTCATTTTCCGCAAGTTCACTTTTTTCATATAAAGTACTGTATCGATACAGTACGGCCGCAAGCCCGGGCTTATATGTTTCGAGAAAGTAATACCCGAGCCAGCGGTAATATTGTGCAATTTCCGCCCTTGTACAACAGAACGGATAAATTTCTTTTGTCTCATTCAGAAGATCATCATTTCTGTGCAGACGGAAATAGAGATCGATCAGATGAAAACGGATCTCTGTGCTGACCGGGTTATAATCCTCCGCCTCCTGGTAATACTGAAGCGCCGCCATGATTCCGCCCTTTGCATCCTCTTCCCGCGCTTTATCCAGAAGCGGTTTTACTTTATCTTCCCCGAGAATCTCATAGTCTTCCGGCTTAAAATAATATTCATAAAGAAATTGCTCGGCGATGTGATAAATGCAGACCTGTTTCATTGTCAAAACTCCTCTCTGCGTCTTTCTGTGCGGCAGAATCATTATACAAAATCCGGACCGTCGGGAAAGCCCGGAGGGGCACTTTCCGCGCGGGTGATGCAAAGAGCGCGGCACGGCACTGCGCGGAATCGGCTCGCCGCATACACCGCGGGATTATGTCTGGGATATCAGCCTCGCGATCCAGGGCCTTACCTCGACCGACATGGAGATGATGGCGGAGAATGACAATGGAACAAACATGATGCACGAAGGCATCAACGTAAATGATCCGTCAAAATATACACGTCCGTGGTTTTCCTGGGCGAACTCCATGTTCTGTGAGCTCGTGCTGGATGTGTGTGATTTGTAAGATGTGTGCGGATCCTGTCTTCAGTTCCTGCTCCAGATGGCACTCAATGTGACGGACGGAATGCGTGCGCGGTAGACCGTGGTTCCCGAGTGTTCGTTTGTCGTAAGGTACATGTAGTCGCCGTCGAGGCTGATGTCCTCGATTTCATCGGACAGGTCGATGGAGAATACACCAAGGTATTCGCCCTCATGCGTAAAAACACTGATGCGCTGCCGGTTTTTCCAGTTGTAGTCACGGAAGCCGGCGCTCACAGCATAAATGAAGGTTCCGTCGGAAGCGATTCCCTGTGAACTGTAATTTTCGTAATAGTCATCGACAGCCGTGATGGAGAGTGTTTTCATTTCTTCATTGAGAACGCACAGTGAATTGCGGCTGTCGTTTCCTTTTCCGATGACATAGAAGTATCCACTGCTCCAGCTGATGGCCCAGATGTGGGAGAGCAGCGGGAAGTTCCACTCGCGGATCTCATTCAGGCCTTCGTCAAGCTCCATGACGCCGCTCGGATACCCCTCGCACTGGCCGCCCTCTGCAACATAAAGGTGGCCGTTGTCCTCGCAGTAGCAGATGCTGTTCGCATGATCGAAAGGAAGATTGCGGACAGATTTTACGACTTTTCCGGTTGAGAGATCGTACTTGACCAGAATGTTCTCATAATGACTGAGATCACCCTTGTTATAGGCCCCGTCGTTGATGATGGAGGCACTCACGAGATACGTTGTCCCGTCCTTTGTGTAGACGCACGATCCCTGCGTGCTGCGGAAAGTATATTTATCGTTCTCCGGTTTTCCGTTGTCGACCGTGAGGGTCTTTGTCGAAGCAGTGTCGCCTGTTTTCAGACTCGTGACGACCTCTCCATCGTCAAAACTCCTTCCGGTCTGATGGTCAAACCATCCCCGGAACCAATAATCTTCTCTGTAAAAGCGATTCTTATCAAGCGCCGCCGGTGTGTTGTAGTAAGCATACATATCGGTGACGTTTTTGTTATAGATTCCATTTCCGTCAAAATGAATGACGTACAGCTGCGGCTCCCACAGAGCATAAAGTGTGATGGAACTGTCAAAGGAGACGGAGGACTGATCGGTGTACTCTGCGGCGACCGTTTTATCTTCTGAACCGGAGCCCCCGGAGCTGGAGACGGAGTTTCCGGCGCCGGAACCGGAACCACTGGCACCGGAACCGGAGTTTTCGGTGTTGGAATCGGAGGCACCCGCACTGGAATCGGAAAAAGTATTTCCGAGTGCGTCGATTCCGGGCGTCGTCACCCAGCCGCGGAATATGTATCCGAACCGTTCATACGTGCAGGCAGGAAGTGTGAACTTCGAGCCAGCTGACTCTGTCAGCGCATCCATAGATCCCGTACCGCCGTTCGCATCAAAGGTGACGGTGATATACGAGGCATTCGGGGCAGCCGCACTGCCGTCGGCGGTTTCCGAACTGCCGCCCGTGCTGTTCGAAGCCGCGTGAAGCGGAACTGTGAGCAGAGCACAAAGAAGGAAGGATATGGCAGCAATCCACGGAGCCGGCATTCCGTGATCTGTATCTTTCCCTTTTTTTCCTCTATGAAATTTCTTCCAGTGAAAAAGCCAGTAGACAAGCGAGCCGCAGGCACCGCCGGCGGAATCTGCACAAATATCGATCAGCTGAAACGTGCGGCCGGGTACGAAGAGCTGATGAATCTCATCGGACAGAGAGTAGCAGCAGGCAATGAGAATTGGAATAAAGAGACAGCGCCGGCCGCGGATTCCATTGTGTGCAAGCCCAAATGCAAGAAAAAAACCGAAGACGGCGTATTCGGTGAAATGTGCGCATTCCCGGACGATCGGCTCATAGACTGCGACGAGCCGCATCAGTTCAGCATAGGCAGGCTTTTCCCCTTTTGCCGCATCATAGATATTGAGAATGAGCCTTGTCACAAACTGCGATGTCTCTGTGCTGTCATCGGAAGGCTGCGCAGAAAACAAGAAGATAATTACCGCAAGAGCGATCGCAGGCAAAAGGAAAGCAAAGCGCACCGCAAAATCGTCGCTGCATACCTGCTTCCTGCTGTTTTGATTTCTGATATTAAAAAACATTCTCTTCCTCTAATCACACGGACCTTTATTTGAGATTTCTATTATAGCGAATTTTGCCGCAGATTTTACATAGAGCCAGGGTGCCTGGTGATTATTCAAAGATTTTCAGCAGACCTTGTGAGTTCTCAGGAGCGGGTTTCAATTTGGCCTGTGATGCCAATGGTGTGAATGGTCAGCGAATGTCATGCAGGCGAAATGTCATGCGGGCCAGCGGCTCCGGAAATTGTCACAACATTCCAGGCAAATTCAGAATCGATTTAAGCGGTCTTTACATTGAAACTTGCTGTTTATTACTGGTATAATTTCGCTAAGAGTGCCATCTGCAGGAGAAGGAACCGACAGAATCGCAATAAGGGTGTGTGATTTTTCAAGAATTTCTCAGCCGGCGGAAAGGTTAGTATGAAGTGCTGCAGGAGTATTCCTGGGGCATTTTTTCTTATATCGGCAGTAAAGTATCGAAACTTCGCTGGACGGCATCAAGGAAGAGCACCAAATAAGACAGCATCCCAGGCCAGTTTTTCATAGCATTGCATCATTACATTATTAAACAAACATCACGATCACATGAGTCAGCTCTAATGCTGAGCAGTGAAAAAGCTGCATAAGCATTTATATAAAGAAGCACCGGAGCGGAGCATATCAGTTCCAGAAGCACCGGAGCATACACGCTATGCCAAATTAAGCGGAGAAGGAGATTAAATGGCAGTACGGCGAATTTATGTAGAGAAGAAACAGCCCTATGCGGGGGATGCGAGGGCCCTGATGGGAGACCTGAAGAGTTTCCTCGGTGTTACAGGCATCACGAATGTCCGGAAACTGATCCGCTACGATGTGGAGAATGTCTCGGACGATGTCTTTGAACTTGCCTGCCGGACCGTGTTCTCAGAGCCGCCGGTCGACATCCTCTACAGGGAGACGATCGATATTCCGGAAGGGGCGCGTGTCTTCAGCGTTGAGGCGCTTCCAGGGCAGTTCGATCAGAGAGCGGATTCCGCGCAGCAGTGCATCCAGTTCATCCGCGAGAGCGAGAATCCGACCGTCGTGACCGCCGTCACCTACATTCTGGAGGGCGAAATCAGTGATGAGGAATTCGCCCGCGTCAAAACTTACTGCATCAACCCGGTTGATTCCAGAGAGACCGGAATGGAGAAGCCCGCGACACTGAAGATCCAGCATCCGGTTCCGGCAGATGTCGAAATCATGGAAGGCTTCCGGACGATGCCGGAAGAAAATTTCCGGGCACTCTATGATTCGCTTGGCCTTGCGATGACCTATGCGGATTTCAAATTCATCCGTGAATATTTCCGCGGAAACTTCGACGGCAAAGTCGACCGCGATCCCACCATCACCGAGATCCGCGTGCTCGATACCTACTGGTCTGATCACTGCCGCCACACCACCTTTGCAACAGAACTGAAAAACGTGAGTTTTGACGATGGCTATTACAGGACGCCGATGGAGCTTTCCTGGCAGAGCTATCTCGACACTTTCAAGGAAATTAAGAAGCTGAAGGCAGACGGCGTACTGACGGACATGGAAGAGTCCGAAGAAAACAACGCCTGCACGGTCATCGTTCCGCTTGAGGCGGACTACGGGAATGGCCCGGTGACCGAGGAATGGCTGATCTTTTTCAAGAACGAGACTCACAACCACCCCACCGAAATCGAGCCTTTCGGCGGCGCGGCGACATGCCTTGGCGGCGCGATCCGGGACCCGCTTTCCGGCCGCGGCTATGTCTATCAGGCGATGCGTGTGACGGGAGCCGCGGATCCGACAATTCCGGTTGCTGACACGCTGAAGGGCAAGCTGCCGCAGAAGAAGATTGTCCGCGAAGCGGCGCACGGCTATTCGAGTTACGGCAACCAGATCGGACTGGCGACCGGCCACGTGACAGAAATTTATCATCCGAATTATGTCGCCAAGCGCATGGAGATCGGTGCTGTCATGGGAGCCGCACCCAGAAGCGCTGTTCAGCGCAAAAGCTCAGACCCCGGCGATATCATCATTCTCCTTGGAGGCAGAACCGGCCGGGACGGAATCGGCGGTGCGACCGGAGCTTCCAAGGCACACAATACAAAATCTCTTTCCACCTGCGGTGCAGAGGTTCAGAAAGGCAATGCACCGACCGAGCGGAAGCTGCAGAGACTTTTCCGCAGGCCGGAGGTTGCACATCTTATCAAGAAGTGCAATGACTTTGGCGCCGGCGGTGTCTCGGTTGCAATCGGCGAGCTCGCAGACGGCCTCAAGGTAAATCTCGATCTTGTTCCAAAGAAGTATGAAGGCCTCGACGGAACGGAACTTGCGATCTCCGAGTCCCAGGAGCGCATGGCGGTTGTCGTGGATCCGAAGGACAAGGACCAGTTCCTTCAGTACGCGGCGGAGGAGAATCTGGAGGCGACGCCGCTTGCGGTTGTAACAGAAGAGCCGAACCTGGTTCTCATGTGGAGAAACAGGCCGATTGTCAACATCGCGCGCCGCTTCCTCGATACGAACGGTGCACATCAGGAATGCGATGTCGAGGTCCTCTCACCGAAGCAGGATGACAATTATCTCGAGAAAATCGCCTGTGCGAAGGTGGATGAAATCCTGAAGAAGGATGATACCGATTTCGCGGACGCATTCAAGGCACAGCTCTCCGATCTCAACACCTGCTCGCAGAAGGGACTTGTCGAGATGTTCGACTCCTCCATCGGAGCTGCGACGGTCGACATGCCGTACGGCGGAAAATACCAGCGCACGAAGACCCAGACGATGGTTGCGAAGGTACCGGTTCATCACGGCGAGACGAAGACAGTAACGATGATGAGCTACGGCTTTGATCCGTATCTGTCGAGCTGGAGCCCGTATCACGGTGCGATTTATGCGGTCACGCAGTCCATTGCTAAGATCATCGCGGCCGGCGGCAGCAGGGATAAACTGCATTTCACATTCCAGGAATACTTCGGGCGCATGAACGAGACACCGAGCCGGTGGAGCGAACCTTTCTCGGCACTGCTTGGCGCTTATGATGCACAGATCGGCTACGGTGTCGCGGCGGTCGGCGGCAAGGACTCGATGTCCGGAACCTTCAACGACATTGATGTCCCTCCGACGCTGGTTTCCTTCGCGGTTGACATTGAGAACGTGGATCACATTATTACGGATGAAATCAAGGACGAGGGTGATGTTCTCGTTGAGTTCCGCATCAACAAGGATGACTATGACATACCGGTATATTCCGATGTGCTTGCCCTCTATGACCGGATTCTCGGACTCATCCGCCAGGGAAAGATCACGGCGGCCTATGCAGAAGACAGCTGCGGCGCAGCCCCCGCGGCGGCTCAGATGGCGTTCGGCAATCACTATGGAATTCACTTCACGAGCAAGAACGATCTGAAGGAGCTCTTTGAAAACGGACTCGGCAATATCCTCTGTGAGATGACTCCGGAGGATGCGGATGATCTCGCAGAGGAAGAATGGGACTGCGGCGATTTCCGCATCATTGGAACGGTCACGGGAAGAGGCGAAGACGGGAACGCATGGTTCGACTGGAAGGACAGCGAAGTTTCTCTCAGCGAAGCCCTCAGTACCTGGGAGGCACCGCTCGAGAAGGTATTCCCGACCAGAGTGAGTGAGGACCGGAGCGAGGTCGAGTCCCCGATCTACGATGCGGCCGAGAACTTCGAAAAGAAAGAAGAAGAAATCCGGAATCAGGTCGGAGATACGGCTGCGGATGCGTTTGCGAAGAAGTACGATTCGAACGGTGTCGTCGTCTGCACGCACAAGATCGGTCAGCCGACGGTGTTCATTCCGGTCTTCCCCGGCAGCAACTGTGAATACGACAACGAAAAAGCATTTGAGGCCGCGGGTGCAAAGGTTGATATCCGTGTTTTTGCGAACCGCACGCCAGAGGACATTCTGAAGAGCGTTGACAGTTTCCGGGAAGGCATCCGGAACGCACAGATCGTCACCTTCCCGGGAGGATTCTCTGCAGGTGATGAACCGGACGGCTCAGCGAAATTCTTCGCGACCGCCTTCCGCGACGCAAAAATCCGTGATGCAATCGAAGATCTGCTGGACAACCGCGATGGTCTGGTGCTCGGCATCTGCAACGGTTTCCAGGCACTGATCAAGCTCGGACTTGTGCCGAACGGACAGATCACGGGACAGGATGAAAATTCGGCGACTCTGACTTTCAATACCATCGGCCGCCACATTTCGAAGGAAGCGTATATCCGCGTGGTTTCAAACAAGTCCCCGTGGCTGCAGAATGTCGATCTCGGCGGAGTTTATGTGAACCCGGCATCCCACGGCGAAGGACGGTTTGTCGCGCCGGAAGACACGATCCGGAAACTTTTCGAGAATGGCCAGGTGGCAACGCAGTACTGCGATCCGGACGGCAATGTCTCGATGGATGAGGAATGGAATTTCAACGGCTCCTACCATGCGATTGAGGGCATTACCTCGCCGGACGGCCGTGTCCTCGGCAAGATGTGCCACAGCGAGCGCCGCGGAGACGGTGTCGCCATTAACATCATCGGCGTACAGGATATGAAGATCTTTGAATCCGGTGTGCAGTATTTCCTGTAATATATATCAGTCTGCGGCACGTCCGGTGCTTCCGGATACAGATGGAACGCGGAAACAGCGTGACGAATGACGGTGCCGCGCGGCTGCATGGCGCAAAGTCCGGTGCGGCGTCGGGCGGCAGCAATTTTCGCAAGGACAAAGACGGATGAACAGAGGAAATCTATGAAAGCATTTCTGATACTCGAAGACGGAACAGTTTTTACGGGAAGGCGGATCGGTGCGGACCGGGATGTCATCAGCGAGATCGTGTTCAACACGACAATGGCCGGCTATCCGGAGGTTCTTACGGATCCTTCGTACGCGGGACAGTCGGTATGTATGACCTATCCGCTGATCGGCAATTACGGCATCTGTTTTGACGACTGTGAGTCGGACCGGCCGTGGATGGACGCGCTGATTGTGCACGAGGCGGCACGCGAGCCGAGCAATTTCCGCTCGGATATGTCGCTTCTGCAGTTTATGGAGAAATACAGCCTGCCGGGCATCGAGGGAATCGATACGCGAAAACTCACGAAGATTCTCCGGGAGAAGGGCACGATGAACGGCTGCATCACCTCCAATGAGAATTACAGCCTCGATGAGATCCTTCCGAAACTGAAGGCGTATACCTGCGGCCATGTTGTTGAGAAGGTCACGTGCCGTGAGAAATACAGGATAAAGGGAGCTTCATCGCTTGCCGACAATGCCCCGATCACCGGAAGTGCGGTGTTCAATCCGGACCGGTTCGCGGAAGAAGAGGACCGGTATGCGGAGGATGAAGGCGCCATCGGAGCGACCTCGAGCGTTCCGGACAAGAACGGATTTGTCCACTGGGCGACGGTCCCGGGAAGCCGTCCGGAGCATGAGAAAAAGCCTTCCCTTGTGAAGAAGCTCAACGGAATCCGCCCGGACGGACGGCACCTCAAAATCGCTCTCATGGACTACGGCGCGAAGAGAAACATTGCCGCTTCCCTGGCAGCCAGAGGATGCGATGTCACGGTCTACCCGGCGCTTACGCCGGCAATGGATGTCCTTGCGGATGATCCGGACGGCATCATGCTCTCCAACGGCCCCGGCGATCCGAAGGAGTGCAGAGGCATGATCTCCGAGATCCGCAAATTCTACGCAAGCGGCGTCCCGATTTTTGCGATCTGTCTCGGCCACCAGCTGATGGCTCTCGCGACCGGCGCAGACACATATAAGCTCAAGTACGGCCACCGCGGCGGCAACCATCCAGTGAAGGATCTTGAGACCGGACGCGTCTACATCTCTTCGCAGAATCACGGCTATGCGGTGGACACGAAGTCACTCGACCCGGCTGTTGCGGTTCCCGCGTTTGTCAACGTAAACGACGGGACGAACGAAGGCCTCCGCTACCTTGACAAAAATATTTTTACGGTCCAGTTCCATCCGGAAGCCTGCGCAGGTCCGCAGGATTCGGATTATCTGTTTGACCGTTTCATTGACATGATCTATAAGGCGGAACACCGCACTTTCGGCTGACGCCGAAGTGCTCACGTTCGGCTGACGCCGAAGTGCTCACGTTCGGCTGACGCCGAAGTGCTCACGTTCGACAAAACTGCATTCGCGGATCAAGCAGCGAGGTATAAAAATCAATGCCAAAGAATCCAAATGTACATAAGGTAATGGTCATCGGCTCGGGGCCGATCGTCATCGGGCAGGCAGCTGAGTTCGACTATGCCGGCACACAGGCCTGCCGCTCTCTCAAGGAAGAGGGCTGTGAGGTCTGTCTCGTGAACTCGAATCCGGCGACAATCATGACGGACAAGGATATCGCGGATGAGGTTTATATCGAACCGCTGACCGCGAAGGTTCTTGAGAAGATCATCGAGAAGGAGAAGCCGGACAGTCTGCTTCCCAACATGGGCGGCCAGGCGGGTCTTAATCTCGGCATGGAGCTTGCAGAATCCGGATTCCTTAAGAGCCATCATGTACAGCTCCTCGGAACGACGGCCCTTACGATCAAGAAGGCGGAGGACCGCCTTATGTTCAAGGAGACGATGGAGAAGATTGGCGAGCCGGTCGCTCCCTCGGAGGTCGTCGAAAATATTGAGGACGGCGTGAAGTTCGCCGAGAAGATCGGCTATCCGGTCGTGCTCCGTCCTGCCTATACGCTTGGCGGTTCCGGCGGCGGCATCGCGCACAACGTGATGGAACTCCGAAAGATTCTGGAGAATGGTCTCCGGCTTTCCCGTGTGGGACAGGTCCTTGTTGAGCGCTCGATCGCCGGCTGGAAAGAGATCGAGTACGAGGTCATGCGCGACTCGGCCGGCAACTGCATCACCGTCTGCAACATGGAAAACATCGATCCGGTCGGTGTTCACACCGGCGATTCCATTGTCGTGGCGCCGTCCCAGACGCTCTCGGACAAGGAATATCAGATGCTCCGCACGGCTGCGCTCAACATCATAAGTGAGCTCGGCATCACCGGCGGATGCAATGTCCAGTTTGCCCTTCATCCGACCAGCTTTGAGTACTGTGTCATCGAGGTCAATCCCCGTGTGTCCCGCTCGTCTGCTCTCGCGTCAAAGGCAACCGGCTATCCGATCGCAAAGGTCGCAGCCAAGATTGCCCTCGGCTATACGCTGGACGAGATCAAAAACGCCGTCACCGGCGAGACCTACGCGAGCTTCGAGCCGGCGCTCGACTACTGCGTCGTCAAGTTCCCGCGTCTTCCGTTCGACAAATTCATCACGGCGAAGCGCACGCTCACCACGCAGATGAAGGCGACCGGCGAAGTCATGAGCATCTGCAACAATTTTGAAGGTGCAATGATGAAGGCAATCCGCTCGCTGGAGCAGCACGTCGACTGCCTTTCGAGCTACGATTTTTCCGGTCTTTCCAAGGAAGACCTCTTTAAACGCCTTACGGTCGTCGATGATCAGCGGATCTGGGTCATCGCGGAGGCACTAGGCCCGCATCGATGGAAAGAGTGAGCGCGAGGTGAACGAATTCCTCGGGAGGGGCATTCTTCTCGAGGCAAAGCAGTGCGAATTCCCGGACAATGTTATTTCCCGCTTCACCGGTCTTGAGGAGACGACGATCCGCGGCCTCAGAGAGCAGTACGGCATCGCCGCAGAGTACAAGATGGTTGACACCTGCGCCGCCGAGTTCAAAGCCAAAACTCCTTATTATTACTCGGTTTACGGCGATAAGAATGAAGTCGAGGACGAGGCAAAGGAAAAAATCACGGACCGGAAGAAGATTCTGGTTCTCGGTTCCGGCCCCATCCGCATCGGTCAGGGAATCGAATTCGATTACTGCTCCGTGCACGCGACGTGGGCATTCTCGAAGGCTGGATACGAGACGATCATCATCAACAATAACCCCGAGACGGTCTCCACGGATTTTGACATCGCGGACAAGCTTTATTTTGAGCCGCTCACTCCGGAGGACGTGCAGAACGTCGTGAACATCGAGCATCCGGATTACGCGGTTGTGCAGTTCGGCGGACAGACAGCCATCAAGCTGACTGCGGACCTCACCAAGATGGGTGTGCCGATCCTCGGCACCGATGCGAAGGATGTCGATGCAGCCGAGGACCGCGAGATTTTTGACGAGGTACTGCAGAAGTGCGGCATCAAACGTGCGGCCGGGGCGACGGTCTTCACTGCCGAGGAGGCAAAGAAAGTCGCGAATAAGCTCGGATATCCGGTACTCGTGCGCCCTTCCTATGTTCTCGGAGGCCAGGGCATGCAGATCGCCCTGAATGATGAGGAAATCGAGCAGTTCATGGCGGTCATCAACCGCTACACACAGGAGCATCCGATCCTCATCGATAAGTACCTCATGGGCACGGAGACGGAGGTCGACGCCGTATGCGACGGAGAGAATATTGTCATTCCGGGCGTCATGGAGCACATCGAGCGTTCGGGCGTGCATTCGGGCGACTCGATCTCGGTTTATCCGGCGAGAACGCTGTCAAAACATGTGAAGGAGACGATCGCGTATTATACGAAGCGGCTCGCGGAAGAGCTCCACGTCATCGGACTCATCAACGTGCAGTTTATCGCTATGGGTGAGGAGGTTTACATCATCGAGGCAAACCCGCGCTCATCCAGGACGGTTCCTTATATCAGCAAGGTCACGGGCATTCCGATCGTGGATCTCGCGGCACAGTGCATGATGGGAAAGAAGCTGACGGACCTCGGCTACACGCCGGGACTGCAGCCGGAGGCAGACTATTACGCGATCAAGATGCCGGTCTTCTCCACCGAGAAAGTCCGCGGCGCAGAGGTTGCGGTAGGTCCGGAGATGAAGTCCACCGGCGAGTGTCTCGGCATCTCGAAGTCGTTTGATGAGGCGCTTTACAAGGCATTCCTCGGAGCAGGCGTCAATCTGCCGAAGTACAAGCAGATGATCATCACCGTCAAGGATTCGGACAAGGGCGAGATCATCGACATCGCACGGCGCTATGAAAAGCTCGGGTACATCATTTATTCGACACGCCGCACGGCGGATACTCTCCGTGAAAACGGAATCGCGGTCCGCCAGGTGAACCGTATTTCACAGGAATCGCCGACGGTCATGGACCTTCTGCTCGGCCATAAAATCGATCTTGTCATCGATACGCCGACACAGGGCCGCGACAAGAACCGCGACGGGTTCCTCATCCGCCGCACCGCCATCGAGACGGGTGTCTACTGCATCACCTCACTCGACACCGCGAGAGCACTTGTCTCCTCGCTCGAGCATGCGGCCGAGACGAGTCAGAACCTTGAGATTGTGGATATCGCGAAAATCTGATCCCGGAAATGTCCTTTCGGTTCTTCCGGGTACCATGTCGGAGGATATCTGCTAGAATAGTTTTCAAGCCGGCCGGACGGCCGGCTTTTTTGCAGAATAAGAGAGTCAGGAAAAAGTAAACGGAGAGAAAAAGAATGGCAAAGATCGTTGTTGAGGAGTCGAAGATCCTGGGGCACATCAATCCGGAACTGCAGGGGCAGTTTTCCGAACATCTGGGCAGGGGCATTTACGAAGGCATCTATGTAAGACCGGATTCGGGAATCGAGAACGTGAACGGGATGCGTACGGATGTTGTCAGTGCACTGAAGGAGATGGGCGTGCCGCTGCTCCGCTGGCCCGGCGGCTGCTTTGCGGATGAGTACCACTGGAAGGATGGAGTAGGCCCGAAGGAAAACCGCAAGAAGATGATCAACACAAACTGGGGCGGCGTACTTGAGGACAATTCCTTCGGAACGAATGAGTACTTCGAGCTCTGCCGGCAGCTTGGCTGCAGGACGTATGTCAATGCGAACGTCGGCAGCGGAACGGTGCAGGAGATGTCCGAGTGGGTTGAGTACATGACCTTTGAAAGAACGGACAGGATGAACCGTGGAAACTGGACTATCTCGGCATCGGCAATGAGAACTGGGGCTGCGGCGGATCGATGACGCCGGAGTATTACGGCAATTTATACCGCCGGTATCAGACCTTCTGCCGGCAGTATCATCCGGATCATCCGTTCCGGAAGATTGCCTGCGGCCCGAGCGCCGATGATACGGACTGGACGAACGGAGTGCTGAAAACCTGCTTCGCGAAACCGGCCGGGGACACGTGTCACGGATTCATGGATCTTCTGAGTCTGCATTACTATACATCTCCGGGCGACTGGGAGCACAAGGGCTCCGCGTCGAGTTTTGACGATTCCGTGTGGTATGAGACGATGAAGAAAGCACTGTATGCCGAAGATCTCGTCAGAATGCACGGGAATATTCTTGACACCTATGACCCGGAGAAGAAGATTGGTATTTCTTTCGACGAATGGGGCGGCTGGTACGATGTCGAGCCCGGCACGAACCCGGGATTCCTTTATCAGCAGAACACGATGCGTGACGCTCTGATCGCGGGTCTGACGCTCAACATTTTCAACCGTCACTGCGACCGTGTGAAGCTCGCCTGCATCGCGCAGATGGTGAATGTTCTGCAGTCCATGATTCTCACCGAAGGCGAGAAGATGGTGAAGACGCCGACGTATCATGTCTTCCATATGTACAAGAAGCATCAGGACGCGGAGCTTGTATCAGCGGACCTTGAGGAGAATCCGACGGTCGGAACGGAGAAATATCCGGTGCCGGCGCTCGATATGTCCGTTTCTGTCAAGGACGGAGTCTACACCGCGACCGTCGCGAATGTGGATCTGTCAAATGCGTATCCGGTCGAGATCAGCTTCCGCGGATTCAGGCCGAAGAAAGCGGAGGCGTCAATTGTCACAGGAGACAAGTGCGCGAAAAATACCTTCGACGATCCAAATGCGGTCACGGAGGAGAAAGCAGACGATGTAACTCTGACGGAGCACGGCTGCAGTTTCGAGATTCCTGCATGCTCCGTGATGATGATTCAGCTCCGCTGAAACTTCTGCGAAGGATGGAATTGCTGCAATGGCTGCTGCGAACGATGCAAAGAAACATTGTATCCGATGTCTTCTTGAGGAAATTGACCCTGAGGCATATGAGAGAGACATCCGGCGGATTCTGATTCATATGGAGCCTCATGAGAAGGCATCGGATGCGGTTTATCACTGGCGGCTTTCCGTCTGCCGGGACTGCGATTATCTCTCGAAGGGAACGTGCAATGCATGCGGATGCTTCGTGGAGCTGCGCGCAGCGCTCCGGAGCGGTGCCTGCCCTTACAGAAAATGGGCGGGAAACGGAGACAGCAAAAACGGAACCGGGCAGAAGGAAAAGAAGAAACAAGATAAGACAGATAAAGATAAGACAGCATAAGGAAGGCATCTATGTCGTTTGAAAAAGCAAAGAAATTTCTGGAGATAAAGGGTTTTGCGGACCGGATTATTGTACCGGCCGAGTCAACGGCGACGGTCCCGCTCGCGGCAGCCGCGCTTGGCACGACGGAGGGAGAGATCGCGAAGACACTGTCCTTTATCGTCGATGAAAAGCCGGTTCTGGTTCTGATGGAAGGGAATGCCCGCATTCAGAATCACAAATTCAAGGAGCAGTTTCACACGAAGGCGAAGATGATTCCGCCGTCGGAGGTGGAGGAGCTCGTGGGTCACGAGCCGGGCGGTGTCTGCCCTTTCGGAATTAATGAAGGGATCGATGTCTATCTCGATGTGAGTCTTCAGAAATTCGAGTATGTCTATCCGGCGTGCGGAGACGACCATTCCGGAGTGAAGCTCACGCCGCAGGAGCTCTTCGCGATCTCCGGCGCGAAGGGCTGGGTCGACGTTTGCCAGTGAGATGGAAATCAGGACGGAGTAAATGCAGAAACGAAATTACAGCAGAGAATTGGACAGGATCGTGGAAGAGAACCGCGCAGTGGGCCGGGTGCCGACGCTGCTCCTGCATGCGTGCTGTGCGCCCTGCTCGAGCGCGTGCCTCGAGCGTCTGCGCGAGGATTTTCTCGTAACCGTCTATTATTACAACCCGAACATTACCGAGGCCCCCGAATATGAGAAGCGGAAGGCAGAGGAGAAGCGCCTGATCGAGGAATATAACCGGCAGGTCAGGAATCAGGATTTTGTTTTCCACAAGCCGCTTCCGCAGGGCAGCGTGAAAACCGGTGCTCCCGGCCCTTATTCGATGTATTCGACCTCCCGCGCGCACCGTATTGAAATTCTGGAGGCGCCCTATGATCCGGAATCGTTTCTTGCCATGGCGAAGGGGCTGGAAAATGTCCCGGAGGGCGGCGAGCGCTGTTTCGGGTGTTATGCGCTCCGGCTCCGCAGGACGGCGGATGCAGCGAGAAAATACGGTTTTGACTATTTCTCGACGACCCTCACAATCAGCCCGCTCAAGAACGCGGACAAATTGAATGAGATCGGAGAGAAGGTTGCGGAAGAAATGAGGAGAAGTGCAGCCCCCGGCGAGAAAGTTCCGGAGTTTCTGCCATCGGATTTCAAGAAGAAAAACGGATATCTCCGTTCCATTGAACTCTCGAAGGAATTTGATCTTTACCGTCAAAACTACTGCGGCTGCAGATTCAGCCGGCAGCAGGCGTTTTTTGCCAAATAAACTGCAGTATGTTATATTTTCTTCAATATTATTTTACGTGAATTTTAATATTCAGGACGCGGACGGCCGGTATTTCCGCCCGGCGGAAATGCGTTTTTTCTGTTCTTGGAGGAGTAATGGAGAAGTTACTGGATTTGCTGAGCACTAAGGTCGGCGATGCTTTCGAAGCGGCAGGGTATGACCGTTCTCTTGGCCGCGTGACGATTTCCAATCGCCCGGACCTTTGCGAGTATACATGCAATGGCGCAATGGCCGGCGCAAAACAGTATCACAAGGCACCGTTCATGATCGCGGATGCGGTGGCGCTTGAACTGAATAAGGCAGAAGGAGATGCACGGGTTTTTGCGCGGACAAGGCCGGAAAGTTCGGTCTTCCGGAGCCGGACAGAAAGAAAAAGATCATCATTGACTACGGCGGACCGAACGTTGCAAAGCCGCTTCACGTAGGACATCTGCGTTCGGCGGTCATCGGAGAGTCACTGAAGCGGATTCTGCGCTACAACGGACAGGAAGTGATCGGCGATATCCATCTTGGAGATTGGGGCCTGCAGATGGGGCTTGTCATCACCGAGCTCTCGAAGAGACATCCGGACTGGGTCTATTTTGACGACAGCTACACCGGAGAGTACCCGGAAGAGGCGCCTTTTACGGTGACGGATCTGGAGGAAATCTATCCCACGGCCAGCAGGAAGTCCAAGGAGGACGAGGCCTATTACGCGGAGGCGATGGAGAGCACGCATCTGCTGCAGGAGAAAAAACGCGGTTATTATGCTCTCTGGCAGAAGATCATTGAGGTTTCTGTCGCTGACCTGAAGAAGAACTATAAAAATCTGGACGTTGAATTCGAGCTTTGGAACGGCGAGTCGACGGTGGGTGACATCATCCCCGGCATGGTGGAGAAGATGAAGAAGGACGGCTTCGCGTACGAGAGCAACGGTGCGCTGGTCGTCGATGTCGCCGAGGAGACGGACGCAAAAGAAGTTCCTCCGTGCATTATTCTGAAATCGGACGGTGCGGCACTCTATACGACAACGGACCTTGCGACCATACAGGACCGCGTGGAGAAGTATCATCCGGACGAGATTCTTTATGTCACCGACAAACGCCAGGAGCTCCATTTCACGCAGGTCTTCCGCGCTGCCCGCAAAACGGGCCTTGCAAAGGATAACCTCGAGCTTGTGCATATTGGTTTCGGCACCATGAACGGTAGGGACGGAAAGCCGTTCAAGACGCGTGACGGCGGTGTCATGCGGCTTGAGACCCTGATAGGTGATATCAATGCCGAAATGAGAAAGAAGATCGTAACGAATCCGGAGATTCCGGCGGATGAAGTGGACGCAACATCGCGGCAGGTGGCGATGGCGGCTCTCAAGTACGGCGATCTTTCGAACCAGGCGTCGAAGGATTACATCTTCGATATTGAGAAATTCTGTTCGTTTGAGGGCGACACGGGTCCGTACATTCTTTATACGATGGTGCGCATCAAGTCGATCCTCGCAAAGTACCGTGCGCAGCTTGGCGCAAAGGGCATCACCGGTGCATCGGCAAAGGAAAAAGAGAGCGGTCTTGCAATCGGGCCTGCGCTTTCACCGGATGAGAAGAGGCTGCAGGAGACACTTGCCCGTTTCTCCGAAAATGTTGCAGGAGCTTATAAGGATTATGCTCCGCACAGACTTTGTGCATATATTTATCAGCTTTCAAACGACTTCAACAGTTTTTACCATGAGACGAGAATCCTCACGGAGGAGGATGAGTCGAAGAAGGAAAGCTGGATTGCACTTCTGAAACTGACACTTGGTGTGCTGGAGGACTGCACGAACATGCTTGGTTTCTCCGCACCCGACCGTATGTAATTATCACTGGCACTGGTGAAGTCTGTTTCTGCGGTCCGGACCGGGCGGCGGGAGCAGAGCCTATAGGCTGAAAGGGGATTTTCGGGGCGAATGGGTCAGGGAAAGATTTCTATTTATACCGGAACGGGGCACGGTAAGACCCCGGCGGCTCTCGGTATTGCACTGCAGTATGCGTCGAGAGGGCTGCGCACCGTATTTATCCAGTTCCTCAAGGGAAAGGGAGTGGGGGATACGGAATTCATCAAGCGGCTGGAGCCGGAGATCCGGATTTTCCGTTTCGAGAAGTCAGACCTGAGTTTTGACAATCGATCCGAACAGGAAAAGGAAGACGATCTGACCAATATCCGGAACGGCCTTAATTTTGCAAGGAAAGAGCTGACCACCGGCGAATGTGATCTTCTTGTTCTGGACGAGGTCCTCGATCTTATTCATAATGGCATCATGACGGTGGATGATCTTAAGTCCATCCTGGACAGGCATGACTACACGGATGTCATACTGACGGGAGTCAATCTGAACCCGGAGGTCTGCCGGCTGGCGGATGAGATCATCGAGCTTAAAAATATCAATTCAGAGGACCAGGGCTGAAGCCGGATGGGGTCTTCTCTGAAGATATATGTTTATAAGATTACGACATAATCGTGTAATAAGGTATTGTTCTTGGGGCTGCCTGCGGGAATCTGCAGGAGAAGGAGAGAGTTATGTCAGTATTCAGGGGATCAGCGGTCGCAATTGTCACTCCGTTCAGGGAAGAGGATGAATCGCTGAATTTTGACGCTTTCGCGGACATCATCGATTATCAGATCGATCATGGAACGGATGCCATCGTCGTGTGCGGATCAACCGGTGAAGCGGCAACCATGACAGAGAAAGAGCACATGGACACCGTGAAGTTCTGCATCGAGCATGTAGCTCACCGGGTACCGGTCATTGCCGGTACCGGCTCGAACTGCACGAAGACGGCCGTCGATCTCTCTGTGCTGGGTGCCGAATACGGCGCGGACGGACTGCTTCTTGTCTCTCCTTATTACAACAAGGCGACGCAGGAGGGTCTGTATCTGCACTATAAGGCTGTCGCGGATGCAGTCCACGGAACGCCGGTCATTGTCTATAATGTTCCGGGCCGTACCGGGTGCAATGTACTTCCGGAGACCGTCGCGCGGATGGTAAAGGATGTTCCGAACATTGTCGGCATCAAGGAAGCTTCCGGCAATATCAGCCAGATCGGAAAGCTGATGGCGCTGACCGACGGCAATATCGAAGTGTATTCCGGAAACGACGACGAGACCGTACCGATTCTTGCACTCGGCGGGCTTGGCGTTATCTCCGTTGTTGCAAACATCGCGCCGCAGGCCATGCATGATCTGTGCCAGAAATTCTTTGACGGGGATGTGGCAGGAGCTGCAAAGATCCAGCGCGATATCTATCCGCTGTT
This sequence comes from uncultured Lachnospiraceae bacterium, assembly GCA_900317475.1. Lineage (GTDB taxonomy): Bacteria > Bacillota > Clostridia > Lachnospirales > Lachnospiraceae > CAG-791. The sequence continues at coordinate 37,275 of ONGY01000008.1, forward strand.
TGAGAACCTCTTCTCGGAAGTCAACCCGATTCCGGTCAAGAAGGCCGTGAATCTGCTCGGCCAGAATGCCGGACCGCTGCGCATGCCGCTCACCGAAATGGAGCCTGAGCATGCAGAAAAGCTTAAGAAGGCAATGGCGGACTTCGGACTTCTTTCGTGATCTGTTTTTGAATACGTATATGGAGCGGCTGTACCGTAGAGGTACAGCCGATTCTTTTCATGGGGCCGCATCAGGCGGCAGATGGGAGCGGCAGATATGGTAAATATTCTTCTTCACGGCGCCTGCGGGCGTATGGGACATGTGATTGCGGAACTGGCGGGGTCCGATCCGGATGTGACGATTATTGCAGGTGTGGATGCCTTCGGTGAAGCCTACAGCACATTTCCTGTTTACAGGAGCCTTGATGAGGTAAAGGAGAGCGCGGATGTCATCGTTGACTTCTCGAATGCAAAGGCGGCGGACGGACTCCTTGCCTATGCGGAGGAGAAGAAAATCCCGCTCGTTCTCTGCACAACCGGACTTTCGGAAGAGCAGATAAGGAAGGTGAAGGAGACCTCGGAAAAGGTTGCCGTTCTCCGCTCCGCGAATATGTCGCTCGGCGTAAACGTGCTTTTCAAGGTCCTTGCCGAAGCGGCGCCCACGCTGGCGAAGGCGGGATTTGATATCGAGATTGTCGAGAAGCACCACAATCAGAAACTGGATGCGCCCAGCGGAACAGCGGTTTCCCTTGCAGATGTCTGCAATGAAGCGTGCGGGGGCGGATATGAGTACGTATACGATCGCTCCGGACGGCGAGAGAAGCGGCCGGAGAAGGAGATCGGTATCTCTTCTGTCCGCGGCGGAACCATCGTCGGAGATCACGACGTGATTTTTGCAGGACAGGATGAAGTGGTCACTTTCTCCCACAGGGCATACAGCCGGGCGATTTTCGCGAATGGTGCCGTCTCAGCGGCAAAATTCCTTAAAGGAAGGCCGGCGGGACTTTACGACATGCAGGACGTGATCGGCTGAAAAACCGCATCCGCAGATTTTGCCTCATCGAGGTATAAACAGGGATTCAGAGCACTCTGCCGTGAAGAGCCTTTCATCGTTCGGTGCGCTGAATCGGTGCGGAGAAGACAGGGCAGGATTTATGAAGTTAAGACCTTGCATTGATATTCATGACGGAGCCGTGAAACAGATCGTCGGCGATACGATCGGCGGCTCCGTGAATCCCAGGACCGGCGGTATGCGGGCCGGCGTTACGGAGAATTTTGTCTCCTTTAACAATGCGGACTATTATGCCCGGATTTACAGAAAAAAGAATCTCCCGGGCGGACATATCATTCTCCTGAATTCAAAGGAGACGGAGCCTCTCCGCTATGAGGCCGACAAAATGCAGGCGCTCGGAGCACTGGCTGCATATCCGCAGGGCATGCAGATCGGCGGCGGGATCAACCCGGACAATGCCGCTGATTTCCTGAACGCGGGGGCGTCGCATGTCATCGTGACGAGCTATGTTTTCCGGGACGGGAAGCTGGATACGAAAGCCCTCCGCCGGATTCAGAATGCGGCGGGGAGAGAGAAACTTGTCCTCGATCTTTCCTGCAAGAGAAATGAAAACGGTGACTATGTTGTCTTCACGGACCGGTGGCAGAAGCCGACAGAGCTTGTTATATCCGACGGGACGCTCACTCAGCTTTCCTCCGAGTGCGATGAATTCCTGATTCATGCCGCGGATGTGGAGGGCAGGAAAGCAGGAATTGAAGAACCTCTGTCAAAGCTTCTCGGCAGCTGGCTTCAGAAGATGCGCCGGCAGGGGTCGGGTTTTGAAGTGACCTATGCGGGCGGCGTGCATTCACTGGACGATGTGAGAAAGCTGAAAGAGGCATCCGGCGGAGAACTTGACTTTACCGTCGGTAGTGCGCTTGACCTGTTCGGGGGCAGCCTTTCCCTGGATGAACTTGTGCAGACTTCGCAATAGAACCTCAAAAATCGGGCTAATATAGTTAGAAAATTGTACAGAACGCCTAATATGCATAAAAGTAGTCAGATTACTGCAGAGGAATTCACCAAAATTTTGAAGAAAATTTGTGGCCTTTATTGTCCGAGAGAGGTCCGAATTTTCTTTACTTTTTGAAATGCATGTGTTATTTTCATGATGTCGCAGCAGATACTGCGGCATAACTTTTTTCTCTTTATTCTACTTGGAGGTAGTGTAATGAACAAGGGTACTGTTAAGTGGTTCAATAACCAGAAGGGCTACGGCTTCATTTCTGATTCTGAAGGCAACGATATTTTCGTTCACTATTCAGGACTGAATATGGAAGGCTTCAAGTCTCTGGATGACGGCGAGCACGTTGAGTACGACGTAATCCAGGGTGCAAAGGGCCCTCAGGCTGTCAACGTAACCAAGATCGACTGATCACAGGTTACAGTAACAAGCCATATTCTGGCAAATGCTGCTAATATTTCAGAACTTAAGTGCCTTTCTTAATATATATGCGTGACATGCCTTATGAGGGGATGACTCGCTGACTTACTTTAAGTAATGCAATGACATTTTGAATTGATTAGTGACTGAACCGGCCGGTGCCTGATGGCACCGGCTTTTCTTTTTGTCTCTCTCGTTCCTGTCTCTCGTTTATGCCCTTTCCCCTATGCGGTTTTCTTCCTGCGTCCGGCGGGTCCTTCTGCCGGTTTACTTTCCCGCGGTGAAGTTGTAGAATTTTCACTGTGCTGTTTTAACGTGCGGAAGTGCCGCTTTGAAAACAGCGTCCGGAAGCAGGGTTTTCTGACCGGAATTCTGTACGGCACGGCTTACAGGAGCCCCGAAAAGCTTTGGGGCAGACGGAGCGGAAAGCCCGGCAGAACAGCAAATTGCAAATCAGAAATGGAGTGGCATACGGGGGTGGCAATTATGAACAGTAAAATTCATACGCAGGCGGTCGACCAGCTTTTTGATGCAGTGCTGTGCCTTAAGAACCGGGAGGAGTGCTATAAATTCTTTGAGGATCTCTGCACGGTGAAGGAACTTCTTTCCCTGTCCCAGCGTCTCGAGGTTGCGGCAATGCTCCGCGAGGACAAGACCTATCTTGAAATCGGGGAGAAGACCGGCGCCTCCACTGCGACGATCAGCCGTGTGAACCGGTCCCTGAGCTACGGCGAGGATGGCTACAATCTTGTTTTCTCAAGGCTCCCGAAAGAAGCGGAAGATTCCGGCTCCGGGGATGCGGACAGAAAATAATCATCCCAGGGGAATAAATTCCAACAGCAGAAAGAAGAAATCTTTAATGAACAGCAACCCGGCAAAGTACAAACACCCCTATCTCACTGCATTCACCGTGGGATTTTTGATGTACGCGGTATGTGTAATTCCTTTCATCATTTACCATGGCGGCTACTTTTTCTATTACGGTGACTACAACGTTCAGCAGGTTCCGTTCCTGATTCTGTGCCATCGCGCAGTCCGGTCCGGACAATTCCTCTGGAGCCCTTATATTGACCTCGGCGGCAGTATGTCGGGGTGCTTTGCCTTCTACTTCTGGTTCAGTCCTTTCTTCTGGATCACGATCCCGTTCCCGGAGAGCGTCCTTCCCTACATGATGCCGTTTCTCATGATGGCAAAATACGGCACGGCGACGCTCTTTTCCTACATGTGGATCCGCTCCTTCGTCAAAACGGACCGCGCCGCGCTGTTCGGTGCAGTTCTGTACGCGTTCTCAGGCTTTCAGGCCTGCAACATCGTATTCCAGCATTTCCATGATGTCGTGGCCTTCTTCCCGCTTTATCTCATCACCTTCGACCGCTTCATTCAGAAGAAGAAAAAACTCGGCTTTACGTTCATGTCTGCATTCATGCTGATGCTGAACTACTATTTCTTCGTCGGCGAAGTCGTTTTCTTCGTGATCTATTACATTATCCGCTATGCGTGGAGCAGAGCATATTCGAACAGCTGCGAAATGCCGCCGGAATCTCTTATGGAATCCCGGAGGGAGAGGCGCAGACGGATTCTGCACGAAATTTTCGGGCTCCTTTGTTTTGGCACTCTCGGAGTCGGCATCGCGGCGTTCTATATCGCGCTCGTCTACGACAGCATCCTGGGAAATCCGCGTGTCAACAATCCGATTGAGGGCTACGACATTCTGTATTATGGAGCAGCCGGGACACCGCTGGCGATCCTGAAGAGTATGTTCACGGTCCCGGACATCATTGCCAAGGGCACGCTTTTCTCGAGCGGCTTCATTAAGTCGGGCTCTGTGTCGATGTATGTTCCGTGCTTCGGACTCGGCGGTGCGGTCGCGTATGCGGATATGCGCAGGTACCGCAGTGACTGGAAGAAGCGCACGCTCGCGTTTCTTATCATCTGCGCGTTTGTGCCGGTTCTGAACTCACTTTTCTCCGCGCTCAACTGGGCCTACTATGCAAGATGGTTCTATCAGCCGATTCTCATTGCATCGCTGATGACGGCTGTCTCGCTGGAGGATGCGAGACCGGAGAGCTGGAAGAAGGGCTTTCTCTTCGAGACGGTCGGACTCGGATTCTTCGCGCTCTGCGGCATTCTGCCCGATCAGACGGACGACGGATCTTGGCAGATGCTCGCAGATTCAGCGGAGCCGCGGCTGTTCTGGACAGAAATCCTGGCAACAGCGATTGCGATTCCGTGCCTGTATTTCATTGTGCTCTATCAGAAACAGACCTATAAGGCAACGCGCAGAGCGCTGCTCATCGGCTGTCTTGCCTGCTGCATCACGACCATGGGTGTCATGCTGAACGGCACCTCTCTCATCGCGCGCTCCGGCGGCGAGAAGTGGAAGATGCAGTGCCTTGAGTCAAAACCCGCGCTGCCGGACACGGCGACGTACTCCCGCGTGGAGACGGACGGCACCAGCACAAACTATGAGATGGTCTGGGGATATCCGACGATCCACTGCTTCTGCAGTACCGTCACTCCTTCTATCATTGACTTTTACGAGAGCCTCGGAATCAAACGCTCTGTCTCGTCGGTTGTTCCGTACGAGCGGCTCGGCGTGCGCCAGATTCTCTCGATGCGCTATGCAATTGAGAATGACATCATCAGTTCGGATGAAAAATACTCGTCCAAGGGCGGGCTTGCCGGCTATGAGCAGATCATGAAGAACGGCGACGAGGGATCGCACGGCTACAACGTCTATGAAAATAAGTACTTTATTCCGGCCGGATTTACCTTCGATTACTACATGAGCGAGAGCGAGTATGAGTCGCTCGACGTTGAATCGACGCTTGCAGACCGGCTTCTTGTGCATACCCTGATTCTGCCGGATGACATCGCAGAAGAGATGCAGTACGGGAACGGCCAGACAGAAGTTTCTTCCGTGGCGGGGCTTCAGCACCTGGACCCGGAAGGCCTTTCCGTCATGACAATCGAGGAGCTTGAGCAGGAGAGCCTGCGCCGTGCAGCAACATCCTGCAGCTCGTTTGCGTATGACAACGGAGGGTTCACAGCGACCACCAGTGATCTTCCGGAGGAGAATCTCGTGTTTTTCTCCTGCCCGTACGCAAGTGGCTTTACAGCCTATGTGGACGGGGAAAAGGCAGATATTATAAAGTGTGACTACGGCTTTATGGCAGTCCGCGTTCCGGCGGGTGTCCATGATATTTCCTTCCGGTATATGCCGAAGGGACTCCTCCCGGCATGTGCTGTTTCTGCAGTCTGCCTGCTTATCGCGGCCGGAATCGCAGTCAGGGGAAGAAAGAAGAAGTCCCTGATCGGAAAGGCCTGAGCGGAAGGCCCCGGATCTGAAAAGCGGGCTTTGGTGCAGAAGAAAATTCTGCCGTAAAAGAAGAGTATATGGATTCTTTGTTGCATTCTCCGCAAGGGAGAGTTATGATATCCACCGTTGACGCACAAATGTCCGCTTTGCAGAGACAGTGCGCCGGAAGGTGAAATCTATGTCTGGAAAGTCAGGGGATGCCGGAAAGTCCGGCTATTATCTGATCCGCAAGAATGCGGTTCCGGAAGTCCTGAGGAAGGTTGTGGAGGTCAAACACCTCCTTGCATCCGGCAGGGTGCGCACGATTAATCAGGCGGCAGCCGCAGTGGGAATCAGCCGCAGCACGTATTACAAATACGCGGATGATATTGAAGAATTTCATGACAATTCTGTCGGGACGACACTCACTTTGGTCGCGGAAATCAACGATGAGACGGGGCTTCTGTCTGAGGTCCTGAAGGTCATCGCGGGAGGCCACGCGAACATTCTTACCATTCATCAATCCGTTCCTACGAACGGAGTCGCGTCTTTATCCATCAGTATCCAGATTCGTGAAAACACAGAAGATATCAGCAGTCTGATCGAGCGCATGCAGGCGCTCCCCGGTGTGCGCAATGTGCGCATAACAGGGCGAGAATAAGAACATCAAAGGCGAATTGCAGAGGAGGAAATGTATGATTGAGGCAGCTGTAATGGGGTTCGGAACCGTTGGCGGCGGTGTCGTGAAAGTGCTTGAGGAAAATGCCGGAATCATCCGCCGTTCAGTCCGGGAAGGCATTCATGTAAAGTACATTCTCGACCTCCGGGAGTTTCCGGAAAGTCCGTACCGCGGCCGGATCGTGCACGATGTCGATACGATCCTGAATGATCCGTCCATTTCCATTGTCTGCGAGACGATGGGAGGCCAGGGCGCAGCATATAAATTCACGAAGGCATTCCTTGAAAAGGGTATCAGTGTCTGCACTTCCAATAAGGAGCTCGTCGCGGCGAAGGGCCCGGAGCTCATGGAAACTGCAAAGGCACATCACTGTAGCTATCTTTTTGAGGCGAGTGTCGGAGGAGGCATCCCTCTGCTCCGCACGATTATCACAGGACTTCCGCAGGAAGACATAACCTCCGTCACCGGCATCCTCAATGGAACCACGAACTACATCCTTACGAAAATGGAGAAGGAGGGAACGGGGTTTGATGAAGCGCTGAAGGGGGCGCAGGAAAACGGATATGCGGAGAGAGACCCCTCCGCTGACGTTGAGGGATACGACACGGCGCGCAAGATCGCAATCATCTCCTCCATTGTCGGCGGCGGAACGGCGGCATTTGAGGATGTCCACTGCGAGGGCATCACGAAGATAACGCCGGCGGATCTGCACTGTGCAAATGCACTCGGCTGCAGAGTAAAGCTCCTCGCTGTGATGAAGAAGCAGGAGAGCGGGAAATACTCGATCATTACGGCACCGTTCCTGGTGCCGGCAGGCAACGCGCTGTACAATATCGACGATGTCTTCAACGGAATTCTGATTCACGGAACCATGGTGGATGATGTTCTGCTCGGAGGGCGCGGAGCAGGACGCGAGCCCACGGCAAGCGCTGTGGTATCCGATGTCATCGATGCCGCAAAGAATAAAGGAGAGACGGTCCCCTGCCCTTGGGACGGGTCGAAAAAACTCGATGTTGCGGATTACCGCACCGCCAAATACCGCTTTTTCGTGCGCGTGCCCGAGGAAGAGCGCGCGGCAGCGGCAGGAGCATTTGGTGATATCACAGAAGTTTCCGAGGCCGAAGAGAAGGAATTCTCCTTTGTCACTCCGGAACTGAACGAAACGGAATTTGCCGGAAAAGCCGCGGGCCTTACGATCCTAAGCCGCATCCGGATGCTTTAATGATTCAGCAGCTGCCGGATGGCTGCGAGAACCGATCCGGAGAGGAGCCGAAAGATGCCGGGACCATTCGGGCTGCTGTCCATCCGGCTGCCTGATAACCGCCGGACGGCGATTGGATCAGAAAGGACGTTATGAAAAAAGTAGTCAAGTTCGGCGGCAGCTCGCTCGCCGATTCGGAGCAGTTTAAAAAGGCCGCGGCTATCATCCGCGCGGAAGATTCCCGTGTCTATGCGGTTCCCTCCGCGCCGGGCAAGCGGTTTTCGGGTGACCGGAAAGTCACGGACCTGCTTCTCGACGCATACGCGGCGGCTGCGGACGGAAAGAGTTTTGACGGAATCCTGGGGAAAATAGAGGCCCGCTACAAGGAAATCTGTGAGGGACTCGGAATCGGGGATTTCGATCTCGGATCGGATTTTGCGGAAATCGCGGGCTCGCTGAAGGAAAACCCGAAACGCGACTTCACCGCCTCCCGCGGTGAATATCTGAACGGAAAGATTCTTGCCCGCTGCCTTGGCTGGGAATTCATCGACGCAAAAGACGTAATCTTCTTCGATGAGGACGGCCGTTTCGATCCGGAGAAGACAAACAGTGTTCTGAAGGCGCGCCTTGACAAGACGCCGCAGGCAGTCATCCCGGGTTTTTACGGCTGTGCTGCGGACGGCAGCGTGAAAACATTCTCGCGCGGCGGGTCGGATATCACGGGCTCGATCGTGGCACGTGCCGCAAACGCGGATGTATACGAAAACTGGACGGATGTTTCGGGATTCATGGTAGCGGATCCCCGTATTGTGAACGATCCGCAGTCCATTGATGTTATTACCTACCGCGAACTCCGCGAGCTCTCCTACATGGGTGCCTCCGTCCTGCACGAAGAGGCCATTTTCCCCGTGCGCAAGGCGGGAATTCCCATCAATATCCGCAATACAAACGACCCTGCCGCCCCCGGCACCTGGATTGTCGAGAGCACGGCGCATCAGCCGAAATTCACGATCACCGGCATCGCCGGCAAGAAGGATTTCTGCTCGGTCCTCATCAGCAAGGCGCTGATGAATTCGGAGATCGGATTCTATGAGAGGGTCGCGAATGCTTTTGCAGACAATGGTATTTCCATCGAGCACATGCCGTCAGGCATTGATACGATGACCGTCGTCGTGCACGAGTCCGAGTTCCTTGAGAAGGAACAGCGTGTCATCAGCGAACTGAACCGAAGATGCCATCCGGACAATATCGAAATTGATTCGGACCTCGCGCTCATCGCGGTTGTCGGCAGAGGTATGAAAAACACGCGCGGCACCGCCGGAAGAATCTTTTCGGCTCTGGCTCACGCGCACGTGAATGTCCGCATGATCGATCAGGGCTCGAGCGAGCTTAACATCATCATCGCAGTCGCAAATGACGACTTTGAGACCGCCATCCGCGCCATCTATGACATTTTCGTGACGACACAGCTGTGAGAAGGCAGGGAATGCAGCGCGGAAGCAGACCGTGGAAAGTTTCGGGGACACCGGCAGGTCCGGTGTCCCTTTTTGATCAGAACCGGTTTTCTCTGGCCTCTTTTTGCTTTATTGCCTTCTGATTTCAACTGCACTTTTGCGTCAGTGTAAAAGAATTTAGACAATCTTCACAGACAGAATAAATCGATGTATTAAAATAGACACATATACTCCGGGAGGTTTTGGCGGAAAAATGAACGTAAAAGAGAGCTGGCAGCAGCAGATGAAGATGCTGAAGGGCAAGACGAGAAAGCAGAAGATCGCCTGGTTCTTCGACTATTATAAATGGGCCGTGATCGGTGTTGCAGCGGCCGTCGCGGTGGTCATCAGCATCATTCATACGGCGGTCACGAACAAAGAGGCCGTTTTCGGGATTACGATGATCAATGCCAGCGGAAATGCTGTGACGACCAGCGGGACCAGCACGGATGAGTGGCTTAAGAAACCGCTCGCCGAGTACCTTGGCATCGACCTGGACAAGTATGACATTACGGCGGACACATCGGAATATATGTCAGTCGGCACGATTTCCGATTCAATGGAACTGGCTTCCCAGCAGAAAATGATCGTTTATATCGCGGCGCAGGAAGTTGATGTAATGCTCGCAGATGCATGGTATTTTGAGAATTACGCGATGCAGAGCACATTCATGGATCTTCGCGATGTGATGACGGAGGAGGAGCTTGCAAAGTACAAAGGAAAGATCCTTTATATCGATCAGGCCGTCATCGACAAAAACAGTGAAATTTCCAGTGAGTCCGCAACAAAAGAGACCACTACCGGAACGATAGCGGACATTACCGACAACACAAAGGCGATGGAAGCCGAAAAGGACGGTACGTTTGAGCTTCCTGATCCGGACACAATGGAAAATCCGGTTCCGGTCGGCATTGTGATGACGGACAGCAAAATTGTTCAGGACAATATGCTGTATCCGGGCACGGTCTGCATCGCGGGTATCGTTTCCAATTCGAAGCACACAGATTCCGCAGTGAAATGCCTGGAATTTCTGTATGGAGAATGAATGCCGGCAGAATATAAGTAATACTTATATCACCCATCATATGCTTGCATTCAAATTTCTCTCGTAATAGGATAATAGAAACGTGCGCAAGGAAGCGGAGCGGCTGCGGAAAACGGGACAGTCCGGAAAAGATGGAATCCGTGCCGGAAGCTTACATGGCCGCATGGAAGTGAAACACAGGACAGGAAAGGGATAATTCAAAATGAAGGTTGATCGTGGTCTGATCGAAGATGTCTGTAAATCAAAGCCCAGTGTTCTTATGAACATTGCCCACGTGATCTGCTGGGTTTTTGCGGTGCTGCTTGTTCTGATCGGGTTTATTCCGACAGACCCGTCATGGGTCGCATTTGTTTTCATGATCGCCGGCATTGCCCTCGGTTTCCTGGCTTATTGGCTCGGACGCAGAGTGAACGTGGAGTATGAATATTCTTATTTTGACGGCGAGATTCACTTTGCGGCTGTGTACAACAAAGAAGCGCGCAAGGAACTCCAGACCGTCCGCCTCGATGAGATGGAGGCGGGAGGCGCGATCAATTCCTATCGTCTTGAGAATTACAGAAACAAAGACAAAACTCTGAAGACCGCTGATTACAGCTCACATGTCACGGAGCAGCCGGACAAACGCTTCGTGCTGTATTTCTCAAATCAGCGGGTCGTTTTCGAACCGGGTCAGGAAATGGTGGATGCGATCTCCGAAAAGTATCCGCATAAATTTTACAAAGAGTGAGGCCGTAACCGCGGCCTGCCAGAGAATTGGCGTTTGATTATGAAGGAGGAAAGATGGCTCAGATTGTAAAGGACGGCATTACATTTGACGATGTACTTCTCATTCCCGCGTATTCCCAGGTGGTTCCGAATCAGGTAAACCTGAATACGAATCTCACCAAGAAAATCAAGCTCAATATTCCCTTTATGAGCGCCGGCATGGATACGGTTACGGAGAGCCGGATGGCGATTGCGATGGCCCGTCAGGGCGGCATCGGCATCATTCACAAGAACATGTCGATCGAAAAGCAGGCGGAAGAAGTCGACAAAGTCAAACGTTCTGAGAACGGCATCATCACGGATCCTTTCTCGCTGTCTCCGGATCACACACTGCAGGATGCTGAGGATCTGATGCACAAGTTCCGCATTTCCGGTGTCCCGATTACCGAGGGCAGAAAGCTCGTCGGAATCATCACGAACCGGGATCTCAAGTTCGAGGAGGATTTCTCCCGCCCGATCCGTGAGTGCATGACATCGGAAAATCTGATTACCGCGAAGAAAGGCATCACGCTCGACGAGGCAAAGAAAATTCTTGCAAAGTCCAAGAAGGAAAAACTTCCTCTCGTTGACGATGAGGGCAATCTGGCAGGGCTCATCACCATTAAGGATATTGAGAAAACCATCAAATATCCTCTTTCCGCAAAAGATTCACAGGGAAGACTGCTCTGCGGCGCAGGCGTCGGCATTACGGCGAACGTTCTCGACCGTGTCGGTGCCCTGGTGGATGCGAAGGTCGATGTTATTGTTCTCGATTCTGCTCACGGTCATTCGGAGAATGTCCTCCGCTGCCTTCGCATGATCAAGGAAAAGTATCCGGATCTTGATGTTATCGCCGGCAACGTCGCGACCGGAGAGGGAACGAAAGCCCTTATTGAGGCCGGCGCGGACGCAGTCAAGGTCGGTATCGGACCCGGTTCCATCTGCACAACCCGTATCGTCACCGGTATCGGCGTTCCGCAGATCACCGCAGTCATGGATGCTTATGCGGTGGCAAAGGAATATGGAATTCCGATCATCGCCGACGGCGGCATCAAGTACTCCGGCGATATTACGAAAGCGCTGGCAGCGGGCGGCAGCGTTGTCATGATGGGCTCGATTTTCGCAGGATGCGATGAAGCTCCAGGTGCGTTTGAACTGTATCAGGGAAGAAAGTACAAGGTTTACCGCGGTATGGGTTCCATCGCGGCGATGGAGAACGGCTCGAAGGACCGCTACTTCCAGGAGAACGCGAAGAAGCTTGTTCCGGAAGGCGTCGAGGGCCGTGTCGCTTACAAGGGAACCGTCGAGGACACAATCTTCCAGCTGATCGGCGGCGTAAGAGCCGGCATGGGATACTGCGGTGCCGAGAATCTCGAAAAACTCCGCGATACAGCGCGTTTTGTCAAGATCACACCTGCAGGTCTGCGCGAGTCTCATCCGCACGACATTCAGATCACAAAGGAAGCTCCGAACTATTCGAGCGACGAGCAGTAATGATGGTTCTATGCGCCGCGGCCGAAATGGCCGCGGCGTATTTATCTTTGTTGACTAAATATGCGGATTGCGCCAAAATTAAGTAACTGCGTGAGTTTTTAGAACGCGGAAATACGCTTATTGAGGGAATTTGGGAATGTCAGAGGAGAACATTCGCCGCGAGAACGGTTCTGCGGCGGGAACAGAAGAAAAAGAGAGCCGTAACTTTATTGAACATGAAATTGATGAGGATCTGGCGAGCGGGCGTTTTGACCGTGTCCAGACGAGATTCCCTCCGGAACCGAACGGATATCTGCACATCGGACACGCGAAGTCCATTCTGCTGAATTATGGCATCGCAAAAGAATACGGAGGCATCTTCTCGCTGCGTTTTGACGATACCAATCCGACCAAGGAGAAGAATGAGTTCGTCGAGGCAATTCAGAAGGATGTGAAATGGCTCGGCGCGGACTATGGAGACCGGCTGTTTTACGCGAGCGACTATTTCGACAAAATGTACGAGGTCGCTCTTATTCTCATTAAGAAGGGAAAGGCCTATGTCTCGGACCTTTCGGCGGAGGAAATCAAGGAATACCGCGGCACGCTGACGGAGCCCGGAAAGAACGACCCGAACCGGGACCGGAGTGTTGAGGAAAACCTGGATCTTTTCGAGCGCATGAAGAACGGCGAATTTGCCGACGGAACGAAGACGCTCCGCGCGAAGATCGACATGGCAAGCTCCAACATCAACATGCGCGATCCGATTCTGTACCGCGTTGCACATCTGCATCATCAGCACACGGGCGACAAATGGTGCATCTACCCGATGTACGATTTCGCGCACCCGCTCGAGGACGCTTTTGAGGGCGTGACGCATTCGCTCTGCACGCTGGAGTTCGAGGATCACCGGCCGCTGTACGAGTGGGTTGTGACCGAACCGGGAATTTTCAAGAATCCGCCGCGGCAGATCGAGTTTGCGAAGATGTATCTCAAAAATGTCGTCACAGGCAAACGGTATATCAAGAAGCTGGTAGAAGACGGTGTTGTCGACGGATGGGATGATCCGCGCCTTGTCTCCATTGCGGGACTGCGGCGCCGCGGCTTCACACCGGAGTCCATTCGGAAGTTTGTTGAACTCTCCGGTATTTCGAAGGCCAATTCCGTTTCGGACTATGCGATGCTCGAGTACTGCATCCGCGAGGACCTGAAGCCGTCCTGCAGGCGCATGATGGCAGTCCTGAATCCGGTAAAACTTGTGATCGATAACTATCCGGAAGGGCAGACGGAGATGCTTCCGGTCGAGAACAATAAGGAAAATCCGGAACTCGGCAGCCGCGAAGTCCCGTTCGGAAAAGAACTTTACATCGAGCGGGAAGACTTTTGTGAAGTTCCGCCGAAGAAGTATTTCCGTATGTTCCCGGGCAATGAAGTGCGCCTTATGAACGCATATTTTGTGAAGTGCACCGGATGCGAGAAAGACGCGGACGGCAATGTGACCCTGATTCATGCTGAATATGATCCGGCGACGCGCGGCGGGGACAGTCCGGACGGACGCAAGGTGAAGGGAACGATCCACTGGGTGGACGCAAAAACTGCTGTCCCGGCTGTGATCCGGCTTTATGAGAATCTGATTGATGAAGAGAAGGGCGTCTACAATGAAGACGGCTCGCTCAACCTCAATCCGCACTCCCTCACTGTCTGCAATGGCTTTGTCGAGCCGGAGCTTGCGGATGCAAAACCGTACGACCGCTTCCAGTTCGTGCGCAACGGTTTCTTCGCCGTCGATCCGAAGGATTCAAAAGACGGGGCACCGGTGTTCAACCGCATCGTCACTCTGAAGAGCTCGTTCGTACTCCCGACGAAGAACTGAGAGAAGAAGAAAACCGACCTGTCCGGTCCTGCAAGCGCCTGTCAGCGCGGATGCGGACGGAAAGGTTTGCGAATCGGCACACAGCAATACAGGGAAAGAAGACTCTGAAATCGCAGGGTCTTCTTTTTTTGTTTTCTTTGGATACAATGAAGACGGAAGCATCCGCCCGGAGACCTTCGAAGATAAATGTCCGCAGAGAAGCGATGAAAGGAAATCAGCGGCGGAAGGCAGGTACGGAATCACACACAATCTGGCTATTCAGCTATCGGGAGCATGTATTGAAGGAATTAAACATCAATCTCAATCCGGACAGTAAGCTGCATCTGTACGAACAGATTTATATCTATATCCGGGATGAGATCCGTAAGGGAAACCTGAAAAAGGGGGAGAAGCTTCCCTCCACTCGTTCGCTTGCACAGTTCCTGCAGATCTCACGGTCGACAGCGGAGACGGCGTATGATCAGCTTCTCTCGGAGGGATATATTATTTCAAAACCTCACAGTGGATATTTGGTTGCGGAAATCTCCAACCTTTATGACATGAGCGGTACGGAAGAACGTTCCCGCAGGGAAAAGGAAGGTTTTCCGGCATTAACAAGCGCCATGCAGCAGGCTCCTGGAATCAGTCCGGAATCCGTGCCGCACGGAAGCCCTGAAACCGGAACTTCCGGGAGAAGCGTTTTTGCCGATGAAGGGGGAGATTCTTCGCATTCCTCTTCGTCATCAGCGCAGGACGCGATGATTGATTTTTCTCCCCGCAGGATTGATATGTCGCAGTTTCCGTATTCCACGTGGAAGCGCCTGAGCAAGGAGAATCTGGTCGGGGCAAATTCGGAAATGTTTTCGCTGGGAGAGCCGAACGGGGACCGATCCTTCCGCGAGGTGATTGCTCATTATCTGCACACTGCCCGCGGCATTGACTGCGACCCGGACTGCCTTGTGATCGGAGCCGGAAATGACTATCTTCTGATGCTCCTGAGGGAGCTTCTGGAACAGCGGGAAAGCAGCCTGGATTCCGGGACAGGAAAGGTCGTCGGCATGGAATATGTCACGTACCTTCGCGCCTATCAGATTTTCCGCTCGTTCGGATGGGATGTGCGGCCTGTCCGGATGGATGAAAAAGGAATGAATGTCGCTTCGGTGCGGGAGAAGGGCTGCAGTCTCGTATATGTGATGCCTGCGCATCAATATCCGTCCGGCGTCACGATGCCGATTGCGCGCCGCATGGAACTGCTCGCCTGGGCAAATGAAAAGGAGGGGCGCTGCATCGTCGAGGATGATTATGATTCGGAGTTCCGTTACCGCGGGCGCCCGATTCCGTCACTGAAAAGCGCGGATTCGTCCGGCAGCGTCATTTACATCGGCACTTTTTCCAAATCGATCGCGCCGGCCATTCGTGTCAGCTATATGCTTCTTCCCCCGACGCTTGCAGAAAGATATCACCGCGGCTTTTCCTTCTTTTCGTCGACGGTTTCAAGACTCGACCAACAGATCCTGGGGCGGTTCATCGGCGGCGGATATTTCGAGCGGTATCTGAACAAGATGAGAACGGTCTACCGCGGCAAGCGCGACATTCTTCTGGAAGCGTTAAAACCCATGCGGACGGGCTTTGACGTCAGCGGCGAGGACGCCGGGCTTCATCTTCTGCTGCGGGAAAAGACAGCACCGATGAGCATCGCGGATGCCCGCGCGCGGGAACAGGAGCTGGCGCGGGAGGCAGGAAAAGCCGGCGTTGTAGTTTACCCGATGTCCGATTTTGCAATTGCCGGGGCGGATCTGGAAAGACAGAGTGCAAGAGCGACGCTGCTTCTCGGTTATGCAGCACTTTCGGCAGAAGAATTGAGGACGGGAGCCGGGCTTCTTTCGGAAGCGCTGATGGGCCGGAATGCCCGGAAAAAGCATTTAACCTAGCATTTCTTTTGGAAAGGAGAGTTCCGCAGCCCGGCGGCGCCGTCCGCCGGTATTCCGGGACAGTTTTTCATTTATGAAGGAGAAATTATACACGATTCCGCTGAATGATGCGGTCAATGCAGATGATGAGTGCCCGCTGTGCTTTATGGAGCGCAAAATCGAGCGGGACGCGCTGGATTTTACGCTGGGAAACAGCAGTTCCTACATGGAGCGCGATATACGCGCACAAACGGACGCAGAAGGATTCTGCAGGCGTCATTTCAAGGAGATGTTCGACTACGGGAATGCACTGGGGAGTGCCTGGATTCTCTCGACGCATCTGCGAGCGATATCAAAGGAGCTGGACGCGGAGATTGAAAAGCACGAGAAGAAGGGGACTGCCCGTTCCGCAAAGTCAAAACAAGAGAAGACGGGAGGGTTTCTTGCCAGAATGCATGCACCGAAAGGCGTCCGCACGGCAGGAGATTCATCCAGGGACCTGGAAGCCGGAGCCAATACCGATTCGCTTGCCGCCTGGGTGACCGATAAGGAGGAAAGCTGCTTTGTCTGCCGCCAGATTGCGGACACAAAGGCGCGCTACATCGATACCTTTTTCTATCTCTGGCAGAAAGACCCGCAGTTCAGGGAGAAGATACTGAACGGAAAAGGCTTCTGCCTGCCGCATTTCGGCGATCTGTGCGAAGCCGCGAAGACCGGCCTTCCAAAAGAAGCCCAGGATGAGTTTTATACGGAAATCTGCGGGCTCATGAAGAAGAACCTCGAGCGCATCACGGGCGATGTGGACTGGATGATTGAGAAATTTGACTACCAGCACGCGGATGAGCCGTGGAAAAATTCCAAAGACGCCATCCAGCGTGCGATGCAGAAGCTGAAGGGCGGCTATCCGGCAGATCAGCCCTGGAGAATGAAGAAGTAGGTACGGACGGGGGAAGCCCCCTCATTTTTTCGTCAGTCTTTCCAGATAATCAAGGTACGCATCCGTTTCCTTCTCGAGATCGTCCGCAGAGAAATTCATGTCCTCGAGACGGGAGCGGAGGAGGCCCTGCTTGGTATAGTCGATCAGACGGGACAGCATTTGGGCATCCTCTGAATCTGCGCTGCCGCAGCCGATCGCGCGGTAATCCGCATTCGCGAGCAGATTCCGATAGCAGTCCGATACCATACCGCGCGAATCCGCGACGGCACCGAGTGCCTCCTCAGAGGTCTCGCGGAGTACGCTGTCGAGGAACATTGTGATATATGGATACTGCTTCTGCAGCGCGGTCTCGGAAGATGCAATCTGCCGCTGAATCCTGAAATAATCGGTCTCACCGGTTTTGACGCCGGACTGCAGCTCGACGACCGCGAAATGCGACGCATAGTCAAACAGAAACTCATACAGGCCGATTTTGCTGCCGAAATAATGGAAGAGAAGCCCCTTACTGATCTTCGCCTCGGCGACGATATCGTCCGTGCTCGCGTGTTTGTACCCGTTCAGCGCAAAAACTTTAAGGGCCCCGTTGATCATGCGGTCCTGCTTTTCTTTTTTCAGGTCAAAAAATTTTTCATTCATTATGAATACCCCGCTGAGGCAAAACCTGCGAATACAGTTTTTCCGGATACGGCATCTCCAAGTGACAAGTCACCGATGCCGCTGTCAGAAAGTCCTGCATCCTCAGGATTTCTGACAGGAAAACCACCCCTGACACATTTCATTGACCAAAACGGTTAATAATGTCAATATAGCACGCACACGTGCCCATTTCAAGCGGCGTCCGGGCTCGGCCCGCTGCCGGAAATCCTGTATCCTCACAGGACCGGAATTTAAGTTTTTTTAATAGTTCTTTAACATGGATTGACTTTTAAACAGCAATTAAAAAGAGTATGATCAGTTCACAGTATTGAAACAGGCGGTACGGCGGTGCAGAAATGCATCGGCTGATGCAGCGGCAAAGATGCAGATGCCGCCCGAAATATGTATGTAAAGTGTATGGTTAAAGGGAGATTACTATAATGAGCAGATTTGGAAAGTTTTTACTTGGGTCGGCAGTTGTGGCGGCTGCGGCAGCAGGCGTCTACGAGTTTTACAAGGATAATAAGGCAAAGAAGACAGCGACGGTGAACGGAGAGCCGGAGCAGGAACCGGAAGATCTGGGCGAGAACGCGGATGACCTGGATGAGGAACCCGGGGATTTGGGTGATGAGACCGCGCAGGAAGAGTCGCCGGACAAAGATACGGAGTCCGAAGAGAAGTATGATGCGGATGATCTTGCAGATTCTGCAAAGAAGTTTGCGGAGCGCACCTATACAACGATCAGGGAAGGTGCGGACGCAGCCGGCAGGGCGATCAATGAGAACGTTGTTCCGAAGGTCCGGGAGGCAATCGGGCCGAAGGGACAGGACGTTCTGAAGACGGTCGGTGATGCAGCAGGCAGGATGGTCGATGTTGCCGTTGATTCCACGAAGAAAATCGTAAGCATCGTGAAGGATGAGACGCATTACAGCACCGTCGATACAAAGTCTGCAGAAGAAACCGGCAGGACAGAGGAATCTGCGGCAGGTGAGGAAGCCGCAGCGGCAGAGCCGTCTGAAACGGCCGCAGCGGGTGCAGACGAAACCGCAGCTAAGCCGGCTGAAACCTGCAGCGACACGGCAGCTGCAGCAGACGAGTCTGCTGAGCCGTCCGGAGCCGGGAAAACAGAAGATACGGAAGAGGAAGTAAAGCAGATGGCTGCGGATGCAGTCGGGGAAGAGTCGGAAAAGGTTGAGTCATTCTTTGATGATGGCATGTAAATTCAAAGTAATTTTCCTTCTTGACGCTGAGGCCGCCCGTGTTTATTATTGTCCGTGATGCAATTCACCGGCACGGGAGACAGAAGATGACTCTATCTATCATGTGGAGTGAAAGTTAACAGGATTCAAAACACGTCGGGCAGCGAAACAGCTGTCTCAGACGTGTTTTTTCTTGTCCGGAACTTCACGGAAGGGATGAGGACTGCGAAAATTATATTTCCGCATGAGGTGATGACTGGTTTCAAGAGGAGGAGATTATGGCTAAGACAATGATGAGAGGGAAAGACCCGGATGCCATTTACGATGCTCGTACACTCGGGCCCGCGAAGATGACCATCCTTGGTCTGCAGCACATGTTTGCTATGTTCGGCGCTACGGTTCTGGTACCGCTGTTGACCGGACTCTCCGTTTCCACGACACTTTTGTTCGCCGGACTCGGAACACTTCTTTTCCACCTGATCACGAAGAAAAAGGTTCCTGCATTCCTCGGATCGAGTTTTGCTTTCCTCGGCGGTTATGCAGCGATTGCACCGCTCATCAATGGTGAGCCGAACCCCGACCTTCCGTATGCATGCTTCGGCGTTGCCTGCGCAGGTCTTGTCTATCTGGTTCTGGCCGGACTTTTCAAGGCTTTTGGCTCGAACAAGGTCATGCGCTACTTCCCGCCGGTTGTCACGGGACCGATCATCATCGCAATTGGCCTTAATCTTTCAGCATCGGCACTCAACAACATTTTCCAGGCAGGCACGGATGATGCAGGCAGCCATTACCTCGCCAATCCGCATACCTGGTGGATCGCCCTTGTTGCAATCGTCATCGTCGTTGTCTGCAACATCTGGGGCAAGGGAATGGTCAAAATCATCCCGATCCTGCTCGGCGTCATTGGTTCTTATCTCTGCGCGATCATCTATGATCGTGCCATCGGCGGCGGTTTCATCCAGTGGCAGACGGTGAAGGATGCTGCGTGGATCGGCTTCCCGATTCAGTACAAGAGCACCGTATTCTCGATCTTCGGTGCAGATTTTGACGGCGGCAAGCTTGCAGCGGCGGTCATCACGATCGTCCCGATCGCATTCGCTACCATGATGGAACATATCGGTGATATTTCCGCCATCAGCTCCACGACTGGCATCAACTATATTCAGGATCCGGGCCTTGACAGAACCCTGACCGGCGACGGCCTTGCGACCACCGTGGCATCGATCTTCGGCGCACCGGCGAATACGACGTACGGCGAGAACACCGGCGTTCTGACCCTGACCAAGGTCTATGATCCGGCAGTCATCCGGCTTGCGGCATTCTTCGCGGTCATCCTCAGCTTCTGCCCGAAGTTTGCGGCGATCATTGAGATTATGCCTTCCGAGGTAATCGGAGGCATTTCGCTTGTCCTGTACGGCATGATTTCGGCGGTCGGTGTCCGCAACCTCGTTGAGACCCACTGCGATTTCTCGAAGAGCCGCAATGTCCTGATTGCAGCCCTCATCCTGGTTCTTTCCATCGGTATTTCGAACAGCACGATGGGTGCCATCGACATCCCGGTCGGCTCCACGGTCATCAGCTTCTCCGGTCTTGCAACCGGTTCCCTCGTCGGTATTATCCTGAACGCAATTCTTCCCGGCAAGGATTATATCTTTGACGAGGGCGAGCCGAATCATACCGGTGTCGATCTTGAGATCGCACAGGGCGAAAACTTCTCCGATGAGAAGGCTGCAAAAAAGGCAAAGAACTGAAGAAAGTACAGGGAGGCAGAAAACTGTCTTACAAAAAG
>ONGY01000085.1:0-5144 GCA_900317475.1 uncultured Lachnospiraceae bacterium
AGCAGCTGCTCAAAATACGGGAGCGGCTCGACGAGCGTGATTTCAAGGGTCTTATCATCCACGGCAACAGCTCCGACATCTTCCTTGGAACCTTTTCCTGTGTTGAAATCTTCGCCGCCCTTGATGCAGTAGAAAATACCAGCATTATGGCAGTTGACCTCAGGATCAAAGATACGGCGGATGGAATTGACATAGTCCTGTGCCTTGACCTCAGTTCCATCGGAATATTTGTTGTCCCTCAGATGGAAGGTCCATGTAAGGCCGTCATCGGAGGTATCAATGCTCTCAGCTCCGGCCATCTCCAGTTTTCCGTCGATCAGTCTTACGAGAGTTTCCTGTGTCTCGAGGACGATCTGATTCTTCTGCGCATCATCCGCGCGTCCGGGGTCCATTGTATCCGGATCCGACGTCATGATTGCGTTGATAACACCGCCCGAAGCTGCCGCAGAGGTATCACCGCTTTCGGCAGATACGGAAGATGCTGCAGATGAGACCGTCTCCGTGGTTCCCGCATCCGCTGCACCCGAAGTCGGTGTGCTCCCCTGACTGCCGCACGCAGTGAGTCCTGCAAGCATGGCAGCTGACAGGAGAACCGCAAACCATTTCTTTTTCATAACCAGCTCCCTTCTCGCCTGTCCCGGTATTGTAATATTGAACAGCATTATCTTGTGTATGCTATGAATTTTCGTTAGTTTGACAGACGAATAAATACATTTTAAAAAATGGCAAAACCGCTGTCAATTCCATTGCAGGATCTGGATTGGTTCTTCCGATTTTGTGACGGAAAGTTAACACAGAGCATGAAAGGCATATCTTGGGCATATCCTATAAGGAGGGGCCTTCCAGACAGCATTCGCAGGAGGCATGGTCACCGTTGATCTGCATTTTTGTGACGGTCAATTTCCCGCATTTGTCCCAAATTTGTCCCAAATTGATCAGCAATCCGAAAGCCGGCGCTTTTCGGATATGCACTCCGCGGAGTAAAATAGAACAGTGTCGGCTCTTTGCAGGGCACAACAAATGCTGGGAGTATTGCGTAAAAATGGATATTATTCAGAAAATCACCGATTCTCTTAAGGTCCGCCGCGGACAGGTCGAGGCGGCCGTGAAACTCATCGATGAGGGAAATACGATTCCCTTCATCGCCCGCTACCGCAAGGAGGCAACGGGCTCTCTGAACGACGAGCAGCTGCGCTCCCTCTCCGAACAGCTCACTTATCTTCGCGCGCTCGAAGAGAAGAAGACACAGGTCCTTTCTTCGATTCAGGAACAGGGAAAACTCACGGATGAACTCCGAACGAAGATAGAAAATGCCGAAACGCAGGTTGCTGTCGACGACCTCTACCGCCCGTATCGGCCGAAGAGGAAGACGCGAGCCAGCATTGCCAGGGAAAAGGGCCTTGCACCGCTCGCGGAATATATACTCACACAGGATGCAGCTGCCCCGCTGGAAGCAGAAGCTGCCCGATATGTAACCAGTTCCGATGCCTCTGTCCCGGAGGACCTCCGCGTGAACTCTCCGGAGGAGGCTCTTGCCGGCGCCTCCGACATCATCGCCGAGCAGATCTCGGACGAGGCGGACCTTCGCACCTATATCCGCAGCTCGACCATGGAAAAAGGAACGATCCGGACGCAGGAAAAGCCTGCGGAGAAGCCGGCAGGCAGTTCCGGGAAGGCTTCCGCTGCCGCCGGAAAAACTGCAAAGAGCGGAAGTGCGCCGTCTGTCTCTTCCGAGGGAAAGGCAAATAAAAAGCTCGAGGAGCGCCGCGGCGTCTACGAGATGTATTACGACTTTGAAGAGCCTGTAAAGGACATCCCCGGCCATCGCATCCTCGCAATCAACCGCGGCGAGAAAGAGAAATTTCTCACCGTCACCCTCTGCGCTCCGGAAGAGGACATTCTCGCCGGGCTTGAGACAAGAATTCTGAAGAATCCGAAGCATCCGAACGCTTACACTACACCGTTCCTGAAGGGGTGCATCCGTGACAGCTACACCCGCCTCATCGCACCGGCCATCGAGAGGGAGATCCGAAGCGAACTCACCGACCGCGCAGAAGACGGCGCCATCAAAGTTTTCCGCGGCAACCTCGCTCAGCTCCTGATGCAGCCGCCGATTGCCGGAAGGGTCGTCCTCGGATGGGATCCCGCATTCCGCACCGGCTGCAAGATTGCCGTCGTCGACGAGACCGGAAAGGTCCTCGACACCACCGTTGTCTTTCCGACAGCCCCGCAGATGAAGGTTGAAGAGACGAAGCGGACCATCAAGGCCCTCATCGCCAGATATCATGTAACTCTCATCTCCCTCGGCAACGGCACCGCATCCCGCGAATCCGAGCAGGTCATCGCCGCCATCATAAAGGAGTATGCCGCTGAACATCCGAAGGCAGACCTGGTTCAATACGTCATTGTGAACGAGGCAGGAGCCTCGGTCTACAGTGCAAGTAAGCTCGCGACGGAGGAATTCCCGAATTTTGACGTCGGACAGCGCAGCGCCGCGTCCATGGCGCGCCGTCTCGAGGACCCGCTCGCCGAACTCGTGAAAATCGATCCGAAGGCCATCGGTGTCGGACAGTATCAGCACGACTGCAATGAGAAAAAGCTCGACGAGGCCCTCGGCGGAGTGGTTGAGGACTGTGTAAACAAAGTCGGCGTTGACCTCAACACGGCTTCGTTCTCTCTTCTCTCCTACATCTCCGGCATTTCCGTTCCGGTTGCAAAGAACATCGTCTCCTACCGTGAGGCGAACGGCGCCTTCCGCAATCGCCGCGAGCTCCTCAAGGTCCCGAAGCTGGGGCCGAAGGCGTTCGAGCAGTGCGCAGGGTTCCTTCGCATCAGCGGCGGAAATGAACCGCTCGATGGAACCGCCGTCCATCCCGAGGATTACACCGCCGTCAAAACTCTTCTGAAGGAGCTCGGTCTCTCCGATGATCCGTCCTCCTTCCGCATGGCGAAAATTCTCGTCCGCGACAGGAAGAAGACAGCCGGGCGGCTCGGCATCGGCGAGGTCACGCTCTCCGATATCCTGGCCGAACTTGAGAAACCGGCGCGCGACCCCAGAGAGGATATGCCGAAGCCGGTCCTGAAGTCGGATGTGCTTTCGATGGATGA
The DNA here is from genome assembly GCA_900317475.1 of uncultured Lachnospiraceae bacterium. Classification (GTDB taxonomy): domain Bacteria; phylum Bacillota; class Clostridia; order Lachnospirales; family Lachnospiraceae; genus CAG-791. The sequence continues at coordinate 3,109 of ONGY01000085.1, forward strand.
CCTTGTTCCCGGAATGAAGCTCAGGGGAACCGTCCGGAACATCGTGGACTTCGGCGTTTTCGTCGATATCGGTGTCCATCAGGACGGCCTCGTCCACATCAGCCGGCTCTCCGATCACTTTGTGAAGAACCCGATGGATGTCGTGAAGGTCGGCGATGTCGTTGACGTGACCGTCGTGTCCGTCGATCCGAAGAAGAACCGCATCGCGCTCTCAATGAACGGAAAGATGTAACCCTTACAGAAGTCAGAACCCCAGCCGGACGCATATTGCAGTATGCGGACCGGGCGTTCCGGGAGTGAATTGCAAAAGAGCCACTTCCGGGGCCTGTGAACATATATCGACAGAGTAATCTCAGCCATAAGGAAATTCACTTTCATGAATGTTGCCAGCATCTACGGAAACATGGTCCGGAAAAATATCGCGGACAGGTCGGAAAAAGCCGGAAGGCAGATCATCATCGGTCTTGACCTCGAGACGCTTCTCATCCGGTACGCCTTCGATAAAAGGATTCCGAAGGCTTATCAGTATCTCAACTACAAGGGAATAAAGCTCGTCGCCGACGCGCTGAAGAATCCCTCCACTCTCGCCTATACCAACATCTTTGCGCCCGTCGAGATCCTGCAGTGCTTCGGCCTCACCTGCGTTTCCATGGAATGCCTCTCGAGCTATCTGTCTGGTTTTTACATTGAGAATACGCTCGTCGACGGAGCCGAGAGCATGGGCATTGCGCCGACGCTCTGCTCGTATCACCGCACCTTTCTCGGCGCGATGGGCGCCGGTATTCTGCCCCGTGCGCGTTTTGGCGTTACGACCTCGATGGTCTGCGACGGGAACGTGAATTCCTTCAGGGCGCTCAATGATACCTTCGGCGTCCCCTCCTTTATCATTGATGTCCCGCATGAGTGGTCCCCGGAAAACAGGCGCTACGTCGTCCTCCAGCTTAAAGAGCTCATCGGAAGGCTCAGTGAGATCACCGGGAAAACACTCGATATGGATGAACTGAGCGCGCGGCTTGAGAGCGAGAACCGCGCCAAAACGCATTTCCTCTCCTACGTTGAAAAGCGCCAGAAACACAACTTTCCCAACACGCTCACGCTCATGATTTTCCAGCTTTTCGCGTCCCACCTCAACATCGGCATGGACTGGGCCGAGGAATGTTTCCGCCGCATGGATGAGGAAATTGATCTCTTCCCTGCCATCGATCAGAAACGGATTCTCTTCCTTCACATCCCGCCCTATGCAGAGCCCACGCTCCGCGATTACTTCAATGATTCAGACCGCATCGGCATTTCCGTCTGGGATTTTGACCTTGATTACACGGAAATGCTCGACACGGCGCACCCTCTGGAGGCCCTTGCCGACAAGATGCTGCTCAACATCTACAACGGCGACTACTCCCGCAAGTTGGACGCCATCACGGAAATGATCCGGAAATACGACCCCGACGGCGTCATCGGATTCTGCAGCTGGGGCTGCCGCCAGAGCGCCGGCGGCATACAGCTCATGAAAAAAAAGGTTCTGGAGCTCGGGAAACCGATGCTCATTCTCGACGGCGATGACGTCGACCGCAGAAACTGCCCGGACGGGCAGATCAAGACCCGCTTCGAGGCATTTCTCGAAGAGCTCGGCGTACCGACCATTCACGAAAAACCGAAGGAAGATCTCCCCGAAGCGCCCTCAAGGAAGCAGAATCCGAAGGTCGATTATTCGGACCGTGTCCTGTCATAAAAGCGGGCAGAAGAAAGGTACAGGTATTCAAAACAAATCAGCCCGTCCGTCTCATCCTTTAACCGGGCAGACGCAATGATGCATCCCAACATGTGCTCCTACGCAAAGTCCGTCCTTGAATGGATGCCCCTGCACGAGAAGGACTGCGAGGGCATTGTTTTTACGACCTGCTGCGATTCCATCCGCCGCCTCTATGACACCGTAAAAACTGCTTATCCCGGAAAGTTCTTCTATCTCCTCGATATCCCGAGGAAGACGGATGACAGCGCCACTGCTCTCTATGCAGAGCGCATCCTTGCCCTTGCAG
>ONGY01000085.1:5150-11320 GCA_900317475.1 uncultured Lachnospiraceae bacterium
GACACCGCACTCTCTGATGCAGCGGATCGGGACACAGGAGCGGCGTGCATCCCTGCCGGCATCCCGGAAGAAAAGCTGGCTGAAATTCTGAAGGAAGAGAGAAAAGAAGCCGAAGCCGCAGGGCCCCGGACGGATTCCGGAGCTTCGGCCGGCAGGATCCGTATCGGACTCATCGGCGCCCGCATGCCGGGCATGCTCTCTTCCATCCTGGAAGAGAACGGCGCTGAAATTTCATTTGATCTTTCCTGCACCGGGCAGGACCGCGCAAGTGCGCTGTGGAAAAGCGGCAGAGAAAACGACCTCTTTGCCGGGGGTTCTGAAGGCAGCCTCACGGGAATTCCGGAAGATAGACCCGCGGAAATTCCGAAAGACTCCTCTCCGGGAACCGGTTCCTGCAGCAGCGATTCTGTCTGTACAGGTTCCGCCTGCGGAAGCCTTCGCTTCGGCTCGCCGGAATTCAGAGACGAGTTTCCGTCTGTCACACCGCTCCTTTTTGAATATGCGCGTGCTCTTCTGATGCAGATTCCCTGCCTTCGGATGGCGGATACTTCCGAAAGGCTTTCCCGGCTTTCTGTTCTTGAGGAAAATGTGGACGGCGTCATTGATCACACCGTAAAATTCTGCGACAGCTACAGTTATGAATACGCACGCATCCACAAACAGAGCGGTGTTCCGATCCTGAAGATTGAAACCGACCTCACAAAGCAGTGTGAAGGACAGATCCGCACCCGCGTGGAGGCATTCATCGAAGCCCTGCGGGCAAAAAGGAAAAAGGGCGGGTCAGAGGAAAATGCGGCGGCTGCCGTCTCGGAGGAAGCCGGAACTGCTGAAGAAGCGGAAACCCAAAGGTCCTCAGAGGGAAATCCGGAAAGAGCAAAGGAAAAAATGAGATTTGGAAGAAAAGAGCAAAGGGAAAGTGCTGAAACAAAGGTCCGGGCCGGGGCTTCCGGAGGTGATGTTCTCGTCTGCGGCATCGACAGCGGATCGACATCCACCAATGCGGTTATCATGAATGAAAACCGGCAGATCCTCGCCGAGGTCATCCTCCGCACGGGTGCAAAGTCCGGTGTCTCGGCAGATAAGGCGCTCTCCGGAGCTCTCGCTGCTGCGGGAGAAAAACTCGGGCGCATCCTTGCAAGGGAAGATCTCAGGGCAATTGTGTCAACCGGCTACGGCCGCGTTTCTATTCCGTTCGCGGACCGCAACGTGACGGAGATTTCCTGCCACGCGCGCGGTGCCCGCTACTTTGATCCGAACGTCCGAACCATTCTCGATATCGGAGGTCAGGACTCGAAGGCCATCCGCCTTGACGCCGACGGAAATGTCGCCGACTTCGTCATGAATGACAAGTGTGCCGCCGGCACAGGCCGCTTTCTTGAAGCGATGGCAAGAACACTGGAAGTGGGCATTGATGATCTCGGCCCGATTTCGATGGAGTCTAAGGAAAACGTCGAGATCAGCTCCATGTGCACCGTTTTTGCGGAATCCGAGGTCATTTCCCTCATCGCCCAGAATAAGGAGAAGGCGGACATCGCAAGGGGTGTCCATAATGCCATTGCAGGGAAGGCTGTCTCCCTCATGAAGCGCGTCGGAATGGAGCCGGAATACATGATGACCGGCGGCGTTGCAAGAAATCCCGGTGTCGTCAGGGCCATCGAAGAGCGGATCGGCGCAAAACTGTTTATCTGCGATGTCCCGGATATCGTCGGCGCCGTCGGAGCGGCGCTCTGTGCACTGGATTCCCTGATCTGATTTTCTTACATTATGCGATTTTGCTCTTATAATCAGATTTCGCATCCATACTTCTTTCTTTTCAGCCAACGGCTTTTTATGCCGCAATCATCCTCTTCCATCCCCGCCTGTGGAAATAAATCTCGAGGATGATCACCGCGATCAGCCATCCCGCCGGAAATCCGAAGGAGATCAGCCGCAGCGAATTGCTGACATGCGACACGATGAAAAGATAGATCTGCCGGAACACAACCAGAGAGAAAATCATGATTGCCATCGGGGCTGCCGAATCGCCGACGCCCTGCAGCACGCTGTTATGAATCTGGTTGAAGGCACAAAGGCCGTCCATCAGGCAGTTCGTGCGGATGAAAAGGGTTCCATAGTGGATGACCTCCGGGTCCTGATTGAAAAGCGAGACAATCTGCGGGGCTGCCGCGAACTCGGCGGTACAGATAGCTATGGTGAGCAGTGTGGAAAAGAGAATGGACTCGCGGATTGCGCGGTCGATACGGTCAGCCTTCTTTGCCCCGGCATTCTGCCCTGTAAAAGTCGTCATGGCGAGGGCGATGCTCTGCAGCGGAAGCATGACAAAGGCATCCACCCGTCCGTACGCTCCCCATCCTGCAGCACTGGCATTGCCAAAACTATTGATGTAGCCCTGGACAAAGACATTCGAGAAGGAAATGACCGCCTGCTGCAGACCGACCGGCAGTCCGATGAAAATGATTTTCTTAAGTGATGCGGAATCGATCCTCATCTCCCGCATCGTGATTCCGTAGTCATCCTTCGAACGCGCGAGCACGTAAATTCCGAGTCCTCCGGAGATGAACTGCGAGAGGATGGTAGCGTAAGCGACTCCCGCGACGCCGAGGTGAAACACAATGACAAACAGGAGGTCGAGCACGACATTGAGGACACTCGTGAGGATCAGGAAATAGAGCGGCCGCCTGGAGTCTCCGACTGCACGGAGAATTCCGGATGTCATGTTGTAAAACATGAGTCCCTCAATGCCGAGAAAGTAAATGCGCAGATATGTTGTCGCAAGCGGAAGAATCGTCTCCGGCGTCTGCATGAGGCGCAGAAGCCCAGGCGTCACAAAATATCCGACTGCCATCATGGCAAGTCCCATGAAAAACGTCGCCGCCAGCGATGTGTGAATGGCCTTCCGCAGTCCCGCCCGGTCTCTTGCACCGAAGCGCTGTGAGATCACGACTCCTGCTCCGGTTGACATGCCCACAAAGAAACCGACCAGCGTTCCGACCGCCGAGCCCGTCATCGTGACTGCGGCAAGCGCATCGGCACTCACGAAGTTGCCGACCACCACGCTGTCGACTGTATTGTAAAGCTGCTGAAAGATATTCCCCAGAAGAAGCGGCAGAGAAAAAAGGACCAGTTCCTTAAGAATCGGTCCTTCTGTCATATCCTTCGACTTCTGTGCACCCCCGAATCTGCCCAAAGCAAGTCCCCCTGATTTGCAATGAACGCCGCGATCCAGGCCACAACGCACTGGAAGATGACTACACCGAACGCCCACTTCCCGCCGAGTTCTCTGCGGATGGATGCAATCGCCGCGACGCACGGCGTGTAGAGAAGTACGAACACCAGCATCGTCGCTGCCGTGATGGGCGCGATCGCCGTCGCAATCGAAGTTCCGAACAGTATCTGCATCGTCGAAGCCACGCTCTCCTTTGCCATGAAGCCGGCGATCAGGGATGTGACGATGCGCCAGTCGCCCATGTCGAGCGGCCGGAAGATCGGCGCGATCGCACTTGCGACAAGTGCCATAAGGCTGGTCGAAGAGTCCGTCACGAAATTCAGATGAGCGTCAAAACTCTGCAGGAACCAGACGACAATGGTTGCGACGAGAATGACACTGAAGGCCTTCTCGATGAAGTCCTTCGACTTCTCCCAGAGCAGCTGCCCCACGTTCTTCGGCCCCGGCATACGATAATTCGGCAGCTCCATGACGAACGGAACCGCCTCCCCTTTGAAAATCGTCCCCTTGAAAAGAAGTGCCGTGACGATCGCGAGAAGAATTCCGAGGAAATATAGCCCCGTCATGATGAGTCCGCCCCTGCCCGGAAAAAAGGCCGCAACAAGGAAGGAATAAATCGGCAGTTTTGCCGAGCAGCTCATGAACGGTGTAAGAATGATCGTCATGCGGCGGTCACGCCTTGAAGGCAGTGTTCTCGTCGACATGACCGCGGGTACCGTGCAGCCAAAACCGATCAGCATCGGGACGATACTCCGCCCGGAAAGGCCGATCCGGCGAAGGAGCTTGTCCATGAAGAATGCCACACGGGCGATGTATCCCGAGTCTTCCATAAGAGACAGGAAGAAGAACAGAACGACTACAATCGGAAGGAAGCTCAGGACGGTTCCGACACCGCTGAAGATCCCGTCGATAATAAGGCTGTGAATCGCCGCATTGGTCCCGATTGCAGTGAGTCCCCGGTCCGCTTCCGCCGACAGCGCATCAATTCCCATCTGAAGCAGATTCTGCAGGGCAGCACCGATGACGTTGAAGGTGAGGTAGAACACCAGCAGCATAATGAGAACAAAGCACGGGATGGCCGTGTATTTACCAGTGAGAATCCGGTCAATTTTCTCCGATCGAATCCTTCCTCTGCTCTCCTCCGGCTTCACGACCGTCGCCTCGCAGACACGCTCGATGAAGTCGTACTTCATATCGGCAATGGCGGCCGCGCGGTCCATACCGCCCTCCTCTTCCATCTGCACAACGACGTGCTCGATCATGTCTTTCTCATTCTGCTCCAGGTGAAGCTGCTCCAGGATCAGCGAATCACCCTCGATGACCTTGTTCGCGGAGAAGCGAAGCGGGAGTCCCGCCCTCTCGGCGTGGTCCTCGATGATCGCCTCGACCGCATGATGGGCGCGGTGAATGGCCCCGCCGTGGTCATCCTTCGAACAGAAATCCTGGACAACCGGCTTTTCCTGATATTTTGCGACATGGATGGCATGACGCACGAGTTCATCGACGCCTTCATTCTTTGCCGCCGAAATCGGAATGACCGGGACGCCGAGCATCTTCTCCATTCCGTTGATGTCGATGGACCCGTGGTTTTCCATGACCTCGTCCATCATGTTCAGGGCCACGACCATCGGCACATCCATTTCGAGAAGCTGCATTGTAAGATACAGATTGCGCTCGATGTTCGTCGCATCAACGATATTGATGATTGCCTTCGGTTTGTCGTTCAGGACAAAATTCCGGGAGACGATCTCCTCACTGCTGTACGGAGACATGGAATAAATGCCGGGAAGATCCGTGACCACCGTCTCCGGATGTCCCTTGATCGGACCGTCCTTGCGGTCAACCGTGACACCAGGAAAATTTCCCACATGCTGATTGGCGCCGGTCAGCTGATTGAACAGCGTCGTCTTGCCGCAGTTCTGGTTTCCCACGAGTGCAAAGGTGAGAATCGTTCCCTCCGGAAGCGGTGTCCCGTCTCCCTGGCGATGATATTTTCCGTCCTCGCCGAGTCCCGGGTGATCTGTGTCCTCGATGGTCTCGACTCTCTTGTGCTTATTGCTTCTTTCTTTGATGAGATCGACCCCGATCTTCTCCGCATCGGAAAGCCGCAGCGTCAGCTCATATCCATGAATCTGCAACTCCATCGGGTCGCCCATCGGCGCAAATTTCACCACCGTGAGCTCTGCTCCCGGGATGACGCCCATGTCGAGGAAATGCTGCCGGAGAGCGCCTTCGCCCCCGACCGACCGGATGACTGCATTCTGACCAACCTTCAGATCTCGTAATGTCATAACTGTCCCTTTTCTTCTCACTTTTCGAACCGGTTCCATCGGCCTGTTCCATAAGGCCCCGGCCCTGCTCTGCCGATACCGGAATCACTGGCAGAACCTGACGGCCTTATTCCCGGCCTGCTGACAGTTCCGCTGCCCGCAGTACCCGGCATCTCCCCCGGATCGATTCCCTGACTACTGTTTTTTCCGAAAACAAGTATATCAGCCCGAATAGTTAAACGCAACTAACAGTTAGAAATAATTAACATTACAAGCCTGCTGCGGTCTTTCCAAAGTCCTTCGCGTCACAGATTACAGACAGATAATCCGCCGGTACGGCTCTCTACCAGATAAAAAGTCCTTTTCCCGCAAGCGTAAAAACTGCCTCCATGAAGAAATAATCGGCGTAGATCATTGTCATGTGATGCCCATCGGAATGATAATCTGCGGCGCACTCCTGCACGATGGCATCACAGTCCTTCGTCCAGTCAGCGCCCTCCTTCGTACTGCTCCGTCACCGAAAAGCTCTACTCCGGTATTATGCATAAATTTATCGATATGCTATATTTAATTCGTATCTGAGAATCGATATATTTGATTGATGGCAGGAAAATTCGGCGGCACAGGCTTCGTCCTGACCCCACTTGCATGCTGACTCCTCTTCCGCCTTCTCA
>ONGY01000001.1:0-23847 GCA_900317475.1 uncultured Lachnospiraceae bacterium
CACCTGCCGAAACGGGAGAAATCTGCTGAACACAGGCGGGCTGAGGACAGCCTGCTTATTCGATGCAGCATCGATGCCGGTGTGCATTCAGGGCTTCTGTTTTTTCTCAGGAAAGGAGAGTTTATGCTTCCTTTATCTATGGCTTCAGAAGGAGACAAGGTTATGGTAGCCCGCGTCAGTGGTGCCGCCGATACCAGGAAACACCTGGAGGACCTCGGATTCGTTGAGGGCACACAGTTGAGTATTGTATCTGCTCCGGGAAATGGGAACGTAATCGTGAGACTGAAGGACTCGAGACTGGCAATCACATCCAAAATGGCTGAAAAGGTCATGGTAGTGATGAGCTAGTCTTTTTTATGTCCGAGAGTTAGATATTACTAACAATGATAAATACAGCGCTACACTAATTACATCACATAAAAATAACATGATGAATGTAATGCAGATCCGCTGTGTTCAATTATTAAACAGATGAGGAGGTATCATGAAAACTTTACGAGATGTCCCGGTGGGACAGTCATCTACGGTTCTCCGTATTCATGGTGATGGAGCTTTGAAGCGCCGCATCATGGATATGGGCATTACAAAGGGAACGGAAATTTATGTCCGCAAAGTCGCTCCGCTCGGAGATCCGGTGGAAGTCACGGTGCGCGGATATGAGCTTTCGGTCCGCAAAGAGGACGCTGAAATCATCGAGATGCAGTGATTCTTTAAGGCACGGGAGAAGTTAAGATCCGAAAATCCGAATGAATAATCCGAATTTCAAAGATCTCAATAAGAGAACAGTACAACAGGTACCTGAAAAGGTATCCGGAATCTGCAGTCCCTGGCAAATCGGGACTTAAGTTTCAAAGATTATCCAGTACAGAAAAGAGGAATCCATGGAAGAAATCAAAATTGCTCTTGCAGGCAATCCGAACTGCGGCAAAACAACTTTGTTCAACGACCTGACCGGCAGTACACAGTATGTCGGAAACTGGCCGGGTGTTACCGTTGAGAAGAAGGAAGGACGTCTGATTGGACACAAGAATGTAATCATTCAGGACCTTCCGGGCATTTATTCCCTCAGCCCTTATACGCTGGAGGAAGTGGTATCCAGAAACTATCTGGTGAAGGAAAAGCCGGATGTAATCCTGAACATCGTCGACGGAACCAATATCGAGCGCAACCTTTATCTTACGACCCAGCTCGTGGAAATCGGCATCCCGATGGTCATTGCGTTCAACATGATGGATATCGTCCGCAAGAACGGCGACAAGATCGATACGAAAAAACTCGGTGAGGAACTGGGATGCGAGACCATTGAAATCAGCGCACTTCACGGCGAGGCGACCAGACAGGCTGCAGAGCTTGCAATCGAAGCTGCACGCAAGGGAAAGAAGACGGAACTTCCGCATGTTTTCACCGGCAGCGTCGAGCATGCGATTGCCCATATCGAGGAATCCATCCAGGACATTGTCGAGCCCTCACAGCTTCGCTGGTTTGCAGTAAAGCTGTTTGAAAGAGACGAAAAGGCAACGCAGCCGCTTGATCTTCCGGAAGGGACAAAATCCCACATCGAGCTGCATATCCGTGACTGTGAGAAGGAAATGGATGATGATGCCGAGAGCATCATCACGAACCAGCGCTACAACTACATTCAGAAGCTGGTTTCGGATACGGTAAAGAAAAAGGCAGTAAAAGGCGATCTGACGGTATCGGATAAGATCGACAAGATTGTTACGAACCGAATATTGGCAATTCCGATCTTTATCGCAATCATGTGGCTCGTCTATTTCATCTCTGTCACGACGCTCGGTGGATGGCTTACGGATTGGACGAATGATACTCTCTTCGGTGATTGGATTACGAACGGAGCAACGGCGGGACTCGAAGCACTCGGCGCCAGCGATGCGGTCATCAGTCTTCTTGTTGACGGCATCATCGGCGGTGTCGGCACCGTCCTCGGATTTGTTCCGCAGATGATTCTTCTGTTCCTGTGCCTGTCTATTCTGGAAGATTCCGGATACATGGCACGTGTCGCTTTCATTATGGACCGTATCTTCCGCAGATTCGGTCTTTCCGGAAAGTCGTTCATTCCTATGCTGATCGGCACCGGCTGCGGTGTTCCTGCCATCATGGCTTCCCGTACGATTGAGAACGAGAAAGACCGCCGCATGACGATCATGCTTTCCACCTTCCTTCCCTGCGGCGCGAAGATGGAAATTGTCGCAATGATGACGCTGGTCTGCTTCCCGGGCAGCATGTTTGTCGCTCCCGCGATGTATTTTGTGGGTCTCGGCATCGTAATCTTCTCCGGCATTGCCCTCAAGAAGACAAAATATTTCTCCGGAGATCCGGCTCCGTTCGTCATGGAACTTCCTGCTTATCATATCCCGACGCTCAAGGGCGTATGGATTCATGTCTGGGAGAGAACCAAGGCATTCATGATCAAGGCCGGCACAATTATCTTCACGATGTGCATCGTGATCTGGTTCCTTATGCACTTCGGACCGTCGGGATTCCTTCTTGACGATATTGACGGTTCCTTCCTGCGGTATATCGGTGAAGGCCTCAAGTGGATTTTCATGCCGCTTGGTTTTGGCACATGGCAGGGAACGGTTGCTTCGATTTCCGCAGAAGTCGCAAAGGAACAGGCTACAGCAACCCTTGGAATGCTTGCACATGCAGCAAGTGAAGACGAGACCGATGTTGCAGCAGCTATCAGCACCATGTTTGGCGGCAGCAAGCTGATCGGCATGAGCTTCCTTCTTTTCAACATTTTCGACGCACCCTGCATGGTGGCAATTGCTACTGCATTCCGTGAGCAGGGAACCCGCAAGTGGGGCTGGATCACATTCGGTTTCCAGATGATGATCGGCTATTGCCTGTCTCTGTGCGTCTACCAGATCGGTTCTACGATCGCCGGCAGCGGATTCACGTTCGGCACCTTCGTTGCTATTGTTCTGGCCGTGGTGGCTGCATACTTCATTTTCCGCAAAAACCCGTACGCAAAGAGAAAAGGCAACAATATCAGTGCGGTGGAAGCAAATGCCTGAAGAAAAGAGCCGAAGCTCACAAGACTATATAGATCTGCCTGGTTCCGCATCTGCCGGGGCAAAGCCTGCCGCCGGCAGAGCAGCGGAAGAAAAATCAGACATACACGATGCTGCAGCCGCCGGGGACGTTTCTGTCTCCGGCGGGACGGCAGAACCGGAAAAACCGGTGCTGTCACCGGCTATGCTTGCGTATCTTACCTCAATTGTCCGGCTCGAACAGAAAAACGGAAAAATCCGTCTGGTCGATATTGCGGACGAGCTGCACGTGAAGAAGCCAAGCGTCTGCAGCGCGCTGCAGGTTCTTCGAAATGCGGGCTGCATCACATCCAATGGCGGCCGGAATATCAGGCTTACGGATGAGGGCCGCAGGATCGGACTTTCAAGCAGCGGAAGAGAGGAGTTCTTCTGTTATATCCTGAGCAGAGCCGGAATTGATGAATCTGCTGCCAGGCAGGATGCGTGCAGGATGGCACGTGCTGTGAGCGAGGAATCCTTCCAAGCAATGAAAATATATGAAATGAAGCGGAGAGACTGATTACGAAGGTTTCAAAGGATCGGAGATGATGGCTCATGAAGATTCCTTTTACCAGATGCCTTACATCTCTTCTGTATGGACCCCCGGATTTGGAATTGCATTTGCGCTTGACATTGTTTTTACGATGATCAGGAAATGGGCGGCCGAAATGATCGACCGCATGAAAAAGAAAAACTTTCGCTGATGGAGGCAGTATGACGAAAAATACAGTCAGGATAAGCGGCATGGCATGCGGAATGTGTGAAGCGCATATCTGTGACACAATCCGGAAAACTTATCCGGATGCCAAAAAGGTTGCGGCATCTCACACAAAGGGCATTGCAACATTCCTCACAGAGGAGCCGGCCGATGAAGGCGTGCTCTCGAAGGCAATCGAGGCGACAGGCTATCATTATGAAGGAATGTCGTCTGAGCCGTATGTGAAACACGGTCTGTTCAGCCGCGGATAACGCGGCATGAGACAAAAGCAGTGGCGGAGCAAGAGAGATCGCGGACGTAACGATCTCGGAGGAAGATCTGCTCTCCCTTGTCACTCTGCGGGAGCTCTCGTTAAAACTTCAGAAGAGAACAAAGGATAACTACAGGGCAATTCTCGGATTCAATTCGCTGCTTATTCTGCTTGCGATGTTGGGAATCCTGACGCCCTCCGCAACAGCGCTGCTGCACAATACTTCGACGATTCTCATTGGAATGCACAGCATGACGAACTTCGTATGATGGAATACGAAACCGCCGTACATCTGGTCGGGATGTACGGCGGTTCGCTTCAAAGAGGAGACTGCTATTTTTGAGGCATGGCCTCATGGTACTCTACAGACGTAAATCTGTATATCAGCATCCGAAATGGGCAGTTTCGGAGACTGTACATAAGAACTGTCTGCAGTCATGCAGGCAGTTTTTTTCCGCCTTTTTTCAGGAGGCTAACTGCATTCCAAGTGCCTTGCACTCTTCAAGTGCTGCATCGTCCGGAGCGTTATTTGCGGTTGCTGTGCCGATGACATCTGCTCCCGCGGAAGAGGCATCTGCCTGCCAGCTGTCCATCCAGGCGCCTCCGCCCCAGCCCCAGGAACCGAACAGGGCGATCTTTTTTCCCTTCAGGGCATTCCGGACATCATCCCACATGGGCTGGAAGACGGATTCCTCCAGAACTTCAGCACCCATTGCAGGGCATCCGAATGCAATTGCGTCATAAGAAGAGACGTCTGCGGATGAAAACTCGTCCGCGCCGAACTCTGCAGTGTCCGCGCCGGCTCCGGAAGCGCCGGAGACGACGGCATCCGCCATAGCTTTGGTGTTGCCGGTACCTGACCAATAAACGACTGCTACTTTACTCATCTGTTTACCATCCTTTCAGGATATGAAACCCCTCCGCAGATGTGCGGAGTGAATCCGATATTCGGATTCTCCGATGTGCGCTGTCAACCGGGAACGGTGAGCTCAAGAATACTTCTTTTGCCGCTCAGCCACAGATCGGAGTAAACCCTGCGGCATTTCTGATATTTTGTGAAGCAGGAGCGTGCTATCTCAACATCTCCATATACCTTCCAGGTTCCGAGCAGTTTGCAGTTCTGCCCGTGATTTTGAATAAAGCCGCTGACGTCTTTGAGCGGATATCCGAGGAACAGACCGATTTCGTGAGGGAAATCGGATACATGGCTGGACTGGACACGTTTTTTCAGGTACTGCAGACAGGGATAAACCTGGCTGCAGTTTTCCGGATAACCGAAAGACCGCAGAAACTCAATGTTGGAAGGATCACAGAGCATCTTTCTAAGCTGCGAAATCCGAAAAAGGTAAATCAAAGCGTTATGATCATTTACCCTGAGCACGAGAAGCCTCAGGCCGAAACGGCAGAACTGTTTGCAGTAGTTCTGAGTCCAGTTTATAAAGTCATTTCTGTCCTCAAAACAGCAGTTGAAAAGACTTCCGCACTTGATGCTGGCCAATGTCGGTGAACAACAATCGACAAAATAGAGGTCACTCATAAACGCTTTTCCTTTCGTGGACTGGCGTTTGTTCCCGTCAACTTCTGCTAGGTAATATATATCTAATAGATGGTATATGTCAATAACATTTTAACATTGAATTAAACTGACTGCATTGAAAGACCGCACAGTAAGACTTCTGTCCATAAAACCGCCCGATCAAGACGAATGAAGGCGGTAATACCGCAGCAGGACGGTTCTTCCCCGGGGGAAATGGTCTTTTTTTAAAAAAAATTTCAGAAACTTACGAAAAAATGTGGCCTTCGCCGGATCCTTTAAGTAAGCGGTTTCGAGGGTTTCGGAGGGAAATCGGACGATAATTTTTCGGGAATTTTCGCTTTCGAAAAAATTGTTTTAGTTATTCCGAAAAAAGAACAATTTACGTAAAAGCCTGTTTCGTAATTGAGTTTTCAAGCCACTTTCCGGAAACCGCGTATTTACGCTGTTCTCAAATTCCGAAATCAAATCCCTGCTCCGCATAGGGAATTCGTAATTGTGAAAATTAACGAAAACGTTAAGGAACGAAAACGCGAAAACGGTCATGGCTTGTTCAACATGAACAGAATGCTTTACGAAAATTGTGCATAATAGTACATTATTGCCGTGAGCAGGGGAAAAAGTTATGAGGCAGGCCGGGAGCCGATCAGAAATCCCGACAATAAATACTTCGAGGCGGCAATTATGAGAAAGAACAATTTCTTAACAAGAATTATCGCGGCAGTTCTTACAGCAGTTATCCTTGCAGCAGTTCCGCAGATTACCTCTCAGGCTTCGCCGAAGAAGATGAGCGACGGAGGAATCTTCGACGCTGAGTATTACGCAGAACAGAATCCGGATGTTGTAGCAGCAGTCGGAACCAGTGAAGCTGCTTTATACAATCATTACGAGACGGTCGGCAAGAGCGAAGGACGTCTTCCTTATGCATCTGCTTCAGCAAGTGATACATCAAAGCACTCTGCAAAGGAACAGGCAGTCTACAACGCAATGATGGCTATGCAGTCCAAGTTCCCTGAAGGAATGACCTGGACAAACGCGAATGGATATGCCTGGAAGGGCGGTATCTATTCGATCGATTACGGATGCGCAGGGTTTGCATTTGCTCTCAGCGATGCAGCATTCGGCAATGCAAAGGCAACAAAGGTGTATAACACTGATTCGATCCGTGTCGGTGATATTATCCGCATGGACAACAATACGCATATGGTCATTGTTCTTTCGACCAATGCAGATGGTGTTATAGTAGCGGAAGGCAATTACAATGGAAAAGTACACTGGGGAAGATTTATAAGCTGGGCAGAAGTTTCGACTGCTGACTGGGTTTTAACAAGGTATTGATTGCTTTCCGCGTCATCTGAATCCGGATATAAGAGTTTTTATTAAAGAAGTGTTTACCGGATTCATAACCGCGCCGCAGCGAAAGGCTGCAGCGCGGTTTTTCGATTGTGGCAGAAATTGTTCACAGTGACAGCGGCGATTTTCCGGCAGAGGCACCGGTTGGCTGCAGTCCGTTTTTGCGTGTGCTTTGCGCATGGTGCTCTGCACAGGTTTCCTGCAAATTAAAATTTACCCCAGGCTTTCCCAATTTCCTGTATAATTAGCAGGTAGTATGCTCAGATGAGGGATTGGAGATATCTGCAGGAGGAAGTTCGGTATACATGAAACTGTTTAAAAGCAAGTCCAGCAGACAATGGAAGGATTATGCGGCAGCTCTCTGCGTTGCCGTACTTTTTTACGTCTGCCTTTCCCATATCAATCTCTTGTTTGTCGGCATCGGAAAGCTTATTTACTTCATATCACCGATTCTGACGGGAATAGCCATTGCCTATATCATCAACCCTCTGGCAAATCTTGTCCGGAAGTATCTGTTCTGCAGAGTGCGGAAAGATTCAGTCCGGTGGGGCTTATCCGTGACGGTGACGATTCTGCTCCTGATTTTTCTCATAGTGATACTGCTCGTCGCCCTGATTCCGCAGCTCATTGACAGTGTTGTCACCTTTATCGGAAATCTGAATGATTACTCCAAGTCACTCAACAAATGGCTGAATTCGCTCAGTGATTCAGCATCCCAGCTTAAAATCGACATTTCCGGCCTCACGAATCTGGGTGAGAATGCTATGTCAAAACTCGTGGATCTTATAACGTCGAATTCAGACAGCATTGTGGACACGGTCACGGGCATCGGAAGCGGTGTCATGAACGGCGTGATCAGCTTTATTATCTCTATTTACATACTGCTCGACAAACGGCGCATTCTGAGAGGTTTTGGCAGATTCAACCGCCTTCTGTTTTCAGAAATACATTATGCGGAGGCAGCAAATTTCTGGGGCCGATGCAATGAGATCCTGATCCGTTTCATCGGATTTGATCTGATTGACGGCGCTATTATCGGAGTCGCCAATGCCGTGTTCATGTCTATCGCCGGCATGCCGTACAACGCGCTGATCTCCGTTGTGGTCGGTGTTACAAACCTTGCTCCCACGTTCGGACCGATTGTCGGCGGAGTCATCGGCTCCCTGATTCTTCTTCTCGTAAATCCGATGTATGTGGTGTATTTCCTGATTTTCACGGTGTGTCTTCAGACCATCGACGGATATGTGCTCAAGCCGAAGCTCTTCGGCGGCTCACTCGGTGTTCCCGGGCTTTGGATTCTCATCTGCATCACGGCCTTCGGGCGTATGTTCGGTGTGATTGGAATCCTGCTTGGAATTCCGCTGGCAGCGATTCTGGATTTCATCTATCATGATTATCTGCTGCCGAAGATGGAGGAATGGAAAGAACGAAGGAAGAAGAAAGCGGCCGAGCAGGAGAAGGAACAGAGCGGGCTTGTCGTTCCAGAGGATGAGGATGAATCGGAAGGGACAATCCGGGCATCGATGACCGGACCTCTGCATTCGGACAGCGTGAAAACTCCGGGCGGAATGAAAACTCCGGACGGCGGGAAGGCGTAAGACAGTCTGAAAACGCTGGATGGCGTGAAAACTCCGGACGAAAATAGATAATATTGAATGAAAAAATGATCCTTGGAGGGTTTTATGGGATTATTTGACAATGTATCCAGAAAAAAGAAAGAACAAAAGCAGGAGGAAAAGATCCACGAGGAAAACGAGCAGGATTCTTTGGATCAGGACGTGACCATGGTGGACATCGCCGTGGAGAGCGAAGATGATCAGGTATCCGCCTTCGATCAGTTTGTGAGTTCCTACGGAGAGCTGACTGGTGTGAAGAAGAAAGAGCCGGCAGGCAGGAAGTCATCGGAGGAGGCCGCGGAAGAAGAGCCGGAGAAAGAGCGGAGCTTTGTCTTCGGCGTTCTGACGGTATCGAAAAGCGCGGAGGATGGGTCGTCCGTTGTTCTGGTAAAGCTTCGCGGGTCAGTCCGGGTCGGAGATACTGTGTTCATTTCAAATCCGGGAGACGATGCGGACCGCGAGAACCGTTCAAAGATCCTTTCGATTTCGGACGACAACGGAACGGCCATGAAGGAGGCGGATCAGAACGGATACTATTCTCTTCGCCTTGAACGCGGAGAAATTCTGCCTCTCCGCCCGGCTACGGTCGGGTTTTCGCGCGGAGTTTCAAAGAAAGACATCCGGGATGTCTATGAGCACCGCCTCGGAACGGTTTATGTTCAGGAGAAGGATCTGAACCTGTCCGATGAGGAATTAGGGGCACTTTCCGTGACCGATCTTCAGGAAATCTGGAGAATGTATGTTTGGTATCACACATCCGTTGTGAAGGATGAGAACGAGGAACAGAGAGCGGAGAATCAGGACAGGCTGGACCGGCTGGTTGAATATCTGTGCAGCCGTGTTCTTCGGTGCGATGCCATTTATTGTGTTTTTGACAGACGCACGGGAGCCCCGCATCTGTATTCCAGGACGCAGATCGGTCAGGATGGAACGAGAATGGCGGAGCCGCCGGCAATCCGTATCTGTACAGAGGCTTCCAGAGAACTGATACACATGGAGGAGGACCCGGAACTTGAGCTTGTCCGCATCGAGGGAGGAAAAGTCAATAATGGCATCCTTAATTTCCTCGGCGATACTTTTTACCTGAACGGTGTCTGCAGTGTGCAGGTGATTTCAGAATCGACGGCAGCGGACCGGAGCGCTTTTGTCGCGCCTGCGGATTATTCCAATGTGCCGGAGAAGGACATTCCGGTCACAAATCCGGACCTGATGCGCTGGATTCTCCTCATGGGACAGATGAATGATATTGAGGGAGAGAAGAAACGCACAGATTTCCGCGTCTATATCGATTTTGAGGCCGGGGAAATGCTGAAAGCGAGGTTCCTGGTACCGGTGAGAAAGAAGGACGACGGAACGGATGAAATCCCGGAACAGCCTGGCAAGAACGGACGCGGCGCCATTCCGGTTTTCACGGATTATATCCGGTTCCGCGAGGAGTTTGATGAGAGCTGGGAGCTTGCTGCTGTGAGGGTGTCGGATCTGATCGGGCAGGGGGACCTGATCATCAACGGCGGCGGAAAACCGGGTGCGGGATGCTATCTGAGCGAAGAGACATATGCCCGGATGCGCAGAGATTTCGGCGGTCCGGAAGAAGAAAATTCCGGGAAAGATGCGGACCGGGCAGCTGCAGACCGGACGGATGCGGAAAGTGCGTCAGATGCGCCCGGCGGGACGGAAACTGCCGGCGATGTAACCGGTGAGGCGGAAGCGGCCGCCAGTGCGCCCGATGAGACGGAGACTGCCGGCGATGAACATACAGTGACAGACAAAGAAAAAGTTTCCGCAGGCGAAGATGAAACCGCCGCAGAGAAAGAAGCTGCCGCGGATGAAGAGAGCGCGGCAAAGGGCGAAGAAGCGGCTGCTGCGGGTGAAGAAGCGACCGCGGATGAAGAGCATGATGCGGCAGGCGAAGATGATACTGCAGCCGGGAAAGAAACGGCCCCGGATAAAAAGCATGCTGCTGAGGATGCAGAATAGACGGCTGTCCGTGAAATTATTTGTTAACAGCGAATGAATATGAATATGAATTGTTAATTGTTTGTGAAAACTGCGATTTTTCCGTCAATTCTCCCTGAAATGCGCTATTATAAAATGGTACCGACGGAGCAGAAAGCCACTGGCGGTGCAAAGACGACTGCTTAGCGGTCAATGAATCCTAGGAGGTATATTCATCATGTTTTTTGGCGGAAATCCGGAAGAGAAGATTGAAAAACTGGAAGAAAAAGGCAATTCCAAGAAAATTATTGAACTGATCCACAAAAAGGGTACGAGCAAGGAAGTAGTCCTTGACGGTATCAAAGCCCTTGGCAAGCTGGCGGAGCAGAATGATGAGGACAGCACGAACTGCCTCACAGACCTTCTGGACAGCGATGATCCGGAAATTGTTGTTGCAGCTGCAAAGGCTGGTATTGAGACAGGATCGGATTATATGAAGACCCGTATTCAGCAGCTGATCGCGAACGAGAAGGATCAGAAGGTTGTTGAAGAAATTCGCGAAGCTTATCACAATAAGTATTTTGCAAATGACTGATCGTCACTCTTCAGGATGCTTATAAAACTGCAGTAATATGCAATTGAAGTGCCCGGATTGTTTCCGGGCACTTTTCTGACGGAAGGAAAGCCAAAGAAAACTGCATCCCGGCTGGCCGGGAGACCGCTGCCTTTCTGACTGAAGAAGCGACAGAAAACATTTGTAAGACGGGTGCAAAGGCCGCAGGAAGACGCTCTTTGGACGCGCAAAC
The DNA here is from genome assembly GCA_900317475.1 of uncultured Lachnospiraceae bacterium. Lineage (GTDB taxonomy): Bacteria > Bacillota > Clostridia > Lachnospirales > Lachnospiraceae > CAG-791. The sequence goes on from ONGY01000001.1 coordinate 11,266, forward strand.
GGCGGCAGGACTGTTTATTTATCAATTCACCACAACACACGTATGGAACAGCAATCATTTACGGAGATAGAAGAACTGAATAAAGGCATTGCTGCGAGGGGACTGAGCCTTGTAATGAAGGAAGAAGGCCTTACGCTGACGGACGGAAGCTCGGAAATCCGTGGTGATTTCTGCAGGATGATTCCCAGAATCCGGGAGTCCAATCTTGGACGGGAGCTGATAGTAAGAGCAGCGAGAGGCAGCCGATTCACCGGGACCGGGCAGGCTGTGGATGCCACAGCCGGTCTTGGCGAGGATTCGCTGCTTCTCGCTGCTGCAGGTTTTGACGTATGGATGTATGAACTGGATCCGGTGATCGCGGCACTGCTTCGGGATGCGATGCGCCGGGCAGAAGAAATCGATGAGCTCCGGGAGTCCGTCCGGCGGTGTCATCTTACGCAGGGGGACAGCATCGCCGCGCTTCGTTCCATGAGGGAAGCTCCGGACGTGGTTTTCCTTGATCCGATGTTTCCGGAGCGGAATAAAAGCGCACTGGTCAAAAAGAAATTCCAGATGCTCCATCAGCTGGAGCGGCCCTGCGCAGATGAGGAAGAGCTCCTCGGTGCGGCACTGGATGCCGGCCCACGCAGAATTGTCATCAAACGGCCTGTAAAAGGCGGGTATCTCGCCGGGCGGAAGCCGGATTATTCTCTCATGGGGAAAGCAGTCCGGATCGACTGCTTTGTGTCCCCGGGAAAGAAGAGCTTATAATCCGAGTTCGCCGTAGAAGGATTCAAGCAGTTCTGCAGAATGGCGAAGTGCCTTTTCTTCGTCCGGATCCAGACGGATCTCTACAATTTCCTTTGCACCGGTGCGGTCAATGATGGTCGGGACAGAAAGCCAGGCGTTCTTTATGCCGTACTGTCCGGACAGACCGACGGTGACCGGATAAATGTGGTTTTCGTTGAACAGGATGGATTTGCAGATAGCAGCTGCGGAAGCAGCAATACCGTAGCAGGTGTTCCCCTTGCGGTTGAAGATGTCCCAGCCGGCCTTGATGGTCTGCTTCTGCAGGTCTTCGCGGGTGATGTTCTTCGTGCGGTCCGGATTGTCTTTCATGACGTTTTCGACCGATTTGCCGCCGATGACAGCAGAATGCCAGGAGACAATCTCGCTGTCCCCATGCTCGCCGCAGACATAGGCGGAGACACTCTTTGAATCGAGGTCATACATGTCAGCCAGTTCGCAGCACAGGCGCGCCGAATCGAGGTTGGTGCCTGAACCGATCACCTGGTTCTTCGGAAGGCCGGACATCTTGTAAACCATATAGGTCATGATGTCAACCGGATTGGAGATGATGAGGAAGATTCCGTTAAATCCGCTCTCCATGACCGAGCTGACAATGCTCTTGATGATCTTTATGCTCGGAGCCAGCATATCAAGGCGCGAAGAGGAATCCTTGGGCATCGGAGCAGATGCGGTGATGATGACGATGTCAGCATCTTTGCAGTCGCTGTATTCACCGGCATGAATGTTAATATTGCGGTTCATGAAATAAATCGAGTGTGCCATGTCGAGTGCCTCGGCATAGGACTTGTCCTTATTGACATCGATGAGGACGATTTCTTCCGCAAGTCCCTGATTGATGATCGTGTATGCGGTCGTGCTGCCGACATTTCCGCAGCCTACGATGACAACCTTTGAATCTTTAAAACTCATTCTCTGTTTCCTCCCGCTTTTTTTCGGAATATCTTTCGGACTATAATAAATTTCGTGCGTTCCGGCCTGCTTCAGACACTGCCGGTTTTCCGGCCTTTTTCTCATGGCCGGGGCCTTCCGGCCGCTGCACAGTCACTTGTTAATCATACTGCAAATGAAAATTTTCTGTGATACGATTACAAAATCGCAGTCCATACCGGGAACATATGAAGAAACCGGATGAATGCGGCGGGGGCAGTCATGGTCAATATTATTTTTTCAATTCTTCTTCTGTATCTGCTTCTGCTTTTCGGAATTTACCGCGGTGTTTTCTTCAATTCGGATGCAAGAAAACGGAAAACGCCGGGATTCCCGAAGGGCCCGCATTATGATGAACCGGAAACAATACAGGCAATGACAGCACTCGTAGATGCAATGGAGTCCCTCCCGTATGAGCCGGTCCATATAAGGGCAGCAGACGGTACGGATCTTTTTGGCCGCTATTATGAGGCAGGGCCCGGAGCGCCGGTCCAGATCGAGTTTCATGGATACCGAGGGGGTGCCTGCCGCGACATGGCCGGCGCCGATAAAATCGCCAGAGAGCACGGTATCAGCCGGATTCTTGTGGACGAGCGGGCACACGGAAAGAGCGGGGGAAACGTGACAACATTCGGAGTCCGTGAACGGGAGGACTGCCTTGCCTGGGCGGAATATGCTGCAAAGCGTTTCTGCGGTGCGCCGATCATTCTCTCGGGTGTTTCGATGGGCGCATCGACGGTGCTGATGGCTGCGGACCTGCCGCTTCCGGAGTCGGTCTGCGGAATCATTGCGGACAGTCCGTATACTTCGCCGAAGGATATCATCCGGAAGTGTATCCGGGAAATGCATGGAACCCCGGGTATATTCTGGCCGGCCGTAAGGCAGAGCGCGATTTTGTTCGGACATTTCGATCCGGCAGCGTGTTCAGCAGTTCGCTCTGCTGCCGGGACGAAGGTTCCGCTGCTGCTGATTCACGGGGATGACGACCGGTTTGTACCGTGTTCCATGAGCAGGGAGATTGCGGAGGCAGCAAGAAAAGCCGGCGCCAGGGTTCGGCTCGAAATTTTCCCGGGCGGAGCACATGGGATCAGCTATCTTACAGATGTAAAACGATATACAGATACCGAGATGGATTTTATTGAGAGCTGCATTCAAAAGAAGGAGCAGAAGCCTTGGCAGTCATAAAGAGTGTTACAAAAGAAACGGACAACCGGTTTGTCAATCTTTATATTGCGGACGGAGTGAACAGCAAAGGACATCATTCGCGCTATAATGTCGCGTCGCGCGCGAAAAATATCGAAGAGCTCAAGATCACGACACATAAGGATACCCCGGACGGCGTGATTATCTATGCGCTTTACGGGCCGGAACACGACAGGGTTGTTCTGGTGCATCAGTACCGATATCCGATTGACGGCTGGATTTATGAGCTGCCTGCAGGACTCGTCGAGTCGGGCGAGAACATTCACGAGGCTGCTGTGAGGGAAATGCACGAGGAGACGGGACTTGTTTTTCATCCCATTCACGCGGATCCGATGTTCGAGGCGCCGCGCTATACGACTGTCGGAATGACGGATGAGGCAGTTGCAGCCGTATACGGATATGCGGAGGGAGAAATCAGTGAGGCATACGAGGAAGAAGCCGAAGAGATAAAGATCGTCGTTGCGGACCGGAAGGAAGCGGAGCGCATTCTTAGGGAAGAGCGCTGTGCGGCCCAGATGTCCTATCAGCTCATGCACTTCATTCACGATGAAGACCCCTTCGCGTTTCTTCGTGTGGGCGGCTGAGATCCCGTAGCCTATGCCTCGTCATTTTTGCACTGCTTTGAATAATATGTCACAGACTTTTTCCCCGCTTTTAGGGGAGAAAGACTGAGAGGCCGCCTTCGGGCGGCCTTTTTTCGTGTCAAAACAGGTGTCACAGGAGGGCTCCCGATTTCTTGAACGGCTGTTTCTTTCTCCCTATAATGAATTCACTCTCCGGGCAGGGCGTCCGGAAGCCGGGGCGGAGAGCAGAGACTGCGGTTGATATGGGAATTATTCCGCGGCGGCAGCTGCGGAAGGAGGGCCGATGGACGACAGAAATACAGAAAACAGGAAACCGGACGAATGGATGACAGAAAGCGGCGGTTTTTCTGAAGCAGAAGAAACAACAGCAACAGGCGGGAAAAGGGGAAAAGCCGGCAGGACATCTTCCGGAAGGAAGATCAGCACGCGTCCGCTGCTCGTTGGATGTATGCTTTTCCTCGGAATTGCCGCCGCAGGCGGATGCTGGCTCATCTATCGCACGGGCGGAAAAACGGCCGGAGCCGCGGCGGAGATGAATATGGATGTCGGCGGACGAATCACAGACCGTCTGGATGATGTAGATTCTTCTCTCGAGGAAAATACAAAACTGCTTAAGGATACTGCAGATTTCGTGGACTCCTCGAATGCGAAATATGATGAGATTAAAAGCTCCCTTCAGGCGATCAGGGATCAGCTGACTGAGTACCAAAGCACAATCGGCGAAGACGGGGGAACAGGAGAGGCAGCGGAGAACAGCGGACTTTCCACAGTGGAAGTCGGCGGCGCTGAAAGTGCGGAGATCGCGTATGAAACAGGCCGGGACAGCGAAGAGAGGGACGTAAGTGCTTCCATTGCGTCAATACTTGCAAAGACAGAGGAGGCATTGCAGAAGATTGAGGACAGCCGGAGAGAATCCTCCGAGATGCTGACCATGCTTGAAACAAAGCAGAGCACGAGTGCAGAAGACCTGAAAACAGCGGCAGATGAATATTATGAGGGTGTCCTTGCCAAAAATCAGGAACTCGAAAGCTCACTGGATGAGCTCCAGTCTTCGATGGAAGAAGCGCGCAGGGGCTTTGAGACAAAGCAGGGCAAGTATTATTCAGGCCTTGTGTCTATTCTCGATGAAACGGGAAACGACCTGAAATCCAGGACGGATTCCAGTGAGAAGGCGATCAAAGAGATGCTGTCCGCAAATCTTTCTTCACTGACCGAGTCGGTAAATGGGCTTTCTTCTCAATACAGCGCTGTCTCCAGACAGATTTCATCCCTCTCGGAGAAAGAGGACAATAATATGCAGCTCCTTAAGGGGAGCATTGATGAATTCTGCGATGACAGCGGGAAACGTTTTGACGGTGTCGGAGAGTCTGTAGCGGACATTGCGGATACACAGAAAGAAATGTATAAGACGGTGGACGCGAATTCAGAGAATGTGAAGGATATCAGGAAAACTCTGGAAAAGATGGATGCCCGCCTGTCAGCGATCGAGGCTGCCGGGGAGACCCTGGCGGAACAGAGTAATCCGGATAGTGTCCGGGAGGAAGAACACAGGAAACTTATTAAAGTACTCAGGAGCAAAGGACTGAATATCGGAAAGAATGCGTCCATTGATGAAATCGTGAGCGCAATTGATTCCCTGGAAAACGGAAAGGACGCGGAGGAAGAAAAGAACGAAGGAGACGGGACGGGATCAGAGTCCGGAACGGGAAGAAAAGGCAGTCAGGAAACTTCCGGCTGGAAGGAGAAAGAGACGGAAGCGGGGGATCAGGGAGATGATCCGGAAATGGATTACTCAGCGGATTCCGGCGGGGACAGGAACAGCTCTTTGGAAGACAATGCAGGAGATGATGCGGAAGGCAGTGCAGAAGCTTTTCCGGACGCCGGGAAGGAAGATGCTGGCGAAACAGTCAGCTCCGGCTGGTCGGATGCCGGATAAGGGCTATCTTGTCTGAACGTGTGTGATATAATTTTCCGGTAAGAACAATTGCAGTACCGGAGGAAAGAAAATGTACCGTCTCACGTCAAAACTCATCGTCTACCGCAGCATCGGGGAGGACAGCATTCTGTTCCGCCTCGCGGAAATCTGCAGAAAATTCCGTTCGAATGATTACAATAAAGAAGAACTGATCACCGGGATCCTTACGCAGATCAACCGCCTTCTGGACGTTGCGACGACCTACGGATTTGACGAAAATCTTTGGCACAATTATCTTGCTTTCATCATTGCAGCGACCGAGACGCCATTTACGCTTGTCTCCGAAAAAGTCGGCGCACAGCAGGGCTCGGTCAACGAATTTGTAAAGAACGATTATGCCATCTTCAAGAAGCTCTTCGACTATGATTTTGGACCGATGGAGAGTGAGCTTGGAATCAACTGCTTTTCCGTCATCGAGAACTACCATTCGGTGGCAAAGAGAGAGCGCATTTTCAATAAAAGCGTATCGGACAAGGTGAAGGAACTGAGCCGTCTCATTGAACAGGCAAAGGATGCCGATGAGATGTACGAGGTCGTGACGGATTTTTATTACCGTTACGGCGTGGGCAAGCTTGGTCTTAATAAGGCATTCCGCATTAATACAAAAGAGCCGGACCTGCTCGAGCCGATCACTGCGACGGGCAATTATTGTCTCGATGACCTGGTCGGATACGAGATTCAGAAACAGAAGCTGGTGCGGAATACGGAGGCATTTGTACACGGCCGCCGTGCCAACAATGTGCTTCTCTACGGCGACGCGGGCACGGGAAAGTCGACGAGCATCAAGGCAATCCTGAATGAGTATTATCCTGACGGACTGCGGATGATCGAGATCTATAAGCATGAGTTTGAGTATCTTTCCACCGTCATCTCGGAGATCAAGAACCGGAATTATCGTTTTATCATCTATATGGATGATCTTTCCTTTGAGGAATATGAGACGGAGTATAAGTATCTGAAAGCTGTCATCGAGGGAGGACTTGAACCGAGGCCGGAGAATGTTCTTATCTATGCGACGAGCAACCGCCGGCATCTGGTCCGCGAGACCTGGAACGACCGCTCGGATCGTTCCGACGATGATATGCACCGCTCGGACACAGTCCAGGAAAAACTTTCCCTGGCGGATCGTTTTGGCGTCGCCATCGGATTTTACCGGCCTTCTCCGCAGGAATATCTCAATATCGTGCGGAAACTTGCAGCAAAACATCCGGAAATAACACTTTCCGACAAGGAGCTCTGCCTCGAAGCAAACCGCTGGGAGCTCAATCACGGCGGTTATTCCGGCCGGACTGCGCAGCAGTTCATTGACTATCTTCTTGGTGCGGATCCGGCGGAAGAGGAAAACAATGGATAACAGCCTGTCATCGCATTTATCCGTATCCCCTCGGATATTACCATGGTATATACAAGATATCATTCCGGCACGAAGCGAATGTATCATTTTTTGTACGTTTAATCGTGCACTGTAATCTTGTATACAAGATTTCTTGCCGCTATAATGAAAATGCTGGGCCTTCAAAGAGAAAGGCCGATTATTCAGTAAATTCCATATTTTAATAAATAAAAAGGGGTAAGTATCATGGCATTTATCGATGGCATCAAAGCCAAAGCGAAGCAGGACAAGAAGACAATTGTTCTTCCGGAAACCAATGACAAAAGAACACTGATTGCGGCAAACGAGATTGTTAAAGAGGGAATCGCAAACCTGATCCTTGTCGGCGATGAAGAAAAAGTCATGGACGGCGCAAAATGGCTCGAGCTGGAGAACCTTGGAAATGTCAAGGTGATTAATCCTCAGACGACGCCGAAACTCGACGAATATGTCAACCTTCTTTATGAAACCCGCAAGGCGAAGGGAATGACCCCGGAGAAGGCGCGTGAGATTCTTCTTTCCGATTATCTTACCTTTGGCGTTGTCATGGTAAAGAACAATGACGCAGACGGAATGGTTGCCGGTGCATGCCATGCGACGGCTGATACACTCCGCCCGGCTCTGCAGATTCTCAGGACCGCTCCCGGATGCAAGCTTGTCTCCGGATTCTTCATTCTGGATGTTCCGAACTGCGAATACGGTGAGCACGGCACGTTCCTGTTTGCGGATGCCGGTCTGAACCAGGATCCGGATTCCGAGCAGCTTGCAGCCATTGCGAACAGCTCTGCGGAAAGTTTCCAGGAACTCGTCGGTGCAAAGCCGGTTGTCGCCATGCTTTCTCATTCGACCAAAGGCTCTGCTAAGCACCCGCTGGTCGACAAGGTTGTCAATGCCACCAGAATCGCACACGAGGAATATCCGAATCTTCTCGTTGACGGCGAACTGCAGGCAGATGCAGCTATTGTTCCGGAAGTGGCAAAGAGCAAGGCACCGGACAGCCCGGTTGCAGGCCATGCAAATGTTCTTATTTTCCCGAACCTCGATGCCGGCAACAACTGTTATAAGCTGGTTCAGAGACTTGCAAAGGCCGATGCATTCGGACCGATGCTGCAGGGTATTGCAAAGCCGGTGAACGACCTCTCGAGAGGATGCAGCTGGCAGGATATCGTAGGCGTCGTTGCCCTGACCTGTGTTCAGGCACAGATTGTTCATTAATTTGTTGACAAAGACGGGTCTGATCAGTATAATTTATACTGCTTTGCGGTCATGATGACCCCATGACCTTCGCTTTTCCCGGCAGGGAACGGCAATGAAAATGACCTTAAGGGAACAGCTAAGGAGGTGTAAACGATGTCCATCTGCCCTAAGAATAAATCTTCCAAGAGCCACAGAGATCAGAGAAGAGCTCAGTGGAAAATGAATGCTCCGACTCTAGTAAAGTGCAGCAAGTGCGGCGCTCTGATGATGCCTCACAGAGTGTGCAAGAACTGCGGTACATACAACAAGAAGCAGGTTGTCAGCGTAGACGACTGATCTGCATTGTCTTGCAAGGGAATGACATGAAACCGGTACAGTAACTGTACCGGTTTTTTTCGTAAATGAAGGAAGTCCGGAAACATGAAGAGCCGGCAGTGAGCAAAGACCGGGGACAAAGCCCGCGAATGGAATGAAGACCGCGGAAGTTGCGAAAGAAAAGCCGGTTTAGTATAGTATTAGGTTGAATTGGAAACCGAGTTCATCGGTCGGAAGAGGAAACAGTATGAGCGAAACGGTACGCGTCGCGGTCGACGCCATGGGCGGGGACAATGCACCCGGTGAGATCATCAGTGGTGCGGTCCTGGCACTGAATGAAAGAGAAAACCTGGAGATCACATTTGTCGGCAGGGAGGAGATTATTCGGCAGGAGCTTGCAAAGCATCCGGACGCCCCCCTTGCCCGCTGCCAGATTCATAACGCGACAGAAGTCATCGAGATGGCGGAGAGCCCGGTCAATGCAGTCAAGACCAAGAAGGACAGCTCCATTGTGCAGGGAATGATGCTCGTTCGGCACGGCGAGGCGGACGCCTTTGTCACTGCCGGAAGTTCGGGAGCAACCCTGGTCGGCGGTCAGGTTCTTGTCGGCAGGGTGAAGGGAATCGAGCGCGCTCCGTTCGCACCGGTCCTGCCGACGCAGAAAGGGCCGACCCTTCTGATTGACTGCGGCGCCAATGTCGATGCAAGGCCTTCCCAGCTTGTGCAGTGGGGTCAGATGGGTTCCATTTATATGGAGAACATTCTCGGCATCAAGAATCCCCGTGTCGCACTCGCCAACATCGGCGCAGAGGAAGACAAGGGAAATGCGCTGGTCAAGGAAACCATGCCGCTCATGAAAGAGCTGGACAATATCAATTTCACTGGCAGCGTCGAGGCCCGCGATATCCCGTACGGCGGTGCGGACGTCGTCGTATGTGATGCCTTCACCGGCAATATGCTCCTGAAGATGTACGAGGGAACCGCACACATGCTTGAGGGCGAGATCGTGAACGGCATTAAACACGGCGGACCGCTGGCTCTTCTCGGCGGCCTCCTTGTGAAGCCTGCTCTCAAGAAGACACTCACCAAATTCAGCGCGAAAACATATGGCGGTGCTCCGCTCCTCGGCCTTACAGGACTCATCGTCAAGGCACACGGCAACGCGGATGCAGTTGTTTTTTCGCACGCAGTCGAGCAGTGCATCGACTGGAAGAATGCGGACATCAACGAGAAATTTAAAGAAAAAATGCACCTCGTCGACCGGACGAAGAAAACAGCATCTCCGGAATCTGCGGCGAAGCAGTAAATATATACAAACGAAGTGCGGAATGATATTCAAATAATTATGTACTGGAGGAAATAATAAAATGGAATTCGATAAGCTGAAGGGCGTTATTGCAGATGTTCTGAACGTGGACCCGGACGAGATCACGGAGGAGACTACCTTCGAGGATGATCTGGGAGCAGATTCACTTGACCTGTATCAGATCAAGCTCGGGCTGGAAGAAGCATTCGGGACGACCATTCCGGATGAGAAGGTTGCCGGCATCAAAACGGTCGGCGAGGCCCTTGCACTCATCAAAGGGGAATCCCAGAACAAATGAATCTTTCCGAAATGCCTCCGGTATCCGTTCTGGAAGAGCGGATCGGATACCATTTTCAGAATCAATATCTGCTTCTCTGTGCGCTGACTCATACAAGCTACGCAAATGAGCAGAAGATCCATAAATATGAGAGCTATGAGCGGCTTGAGTTCCTCGGGGATGCGGTTCTCGAGCTTGTTTCAAGCGCTTTTCTTTATCATAAATATCCGGATGAACGGGAGGGAAAACTTTCCAAGATCCGCTCTTCACTTGTCTGTGAGCCGGCGCTCGCATACTGCGCAAGAGATATAGAACTTGAAGAGTTTATCCGTCTCGGAAGAGGCGAAGAGCAGACTGGCGGGCGTCAGAATGATTCCATCATTTCGGATGTCTGCGAGGCTGTGATCGGGGCCATGTACCTGGATTCCGGCTCTCTTGACGCCCCTCAGAAGTTCATCATGACCTTTATTCTCTCCGATCTTGAGGGAAAGCTTCTGTTTTACGATGCAAAGTCGACTCTGCAGGAGAAAGTACAGGAAAAAGGCGGAAGCGTTCATTATAAACTGATCGGGGAAGAAGGGCCGGGGCACAATAAGCTTTTCCGCGCGGCCGTATATGAAGATGATCATTTCCTTGCTGAGGGCGAGGGAAAGACCAAGAAGAATGCAGAGCAGCATGCGGCGCTGAAGGCGCTCAAATCTTACGAAACGAGTATCTGACAGGTGTATTTAAAATCCATTGAGATCCACGGCTTCAAGTCCTTTGCCAACCGGATCGTTTTTCAGTTTCACAACGGAATAACCGGGATTGTCGGCCCGAACGGAAGCGGCAAGAGCAATGTAGCCGATGCAGTCCGCTGGGTGCTCGGTGAGCAGAGCAGCAGACAGCTGCGCGGTTCGTCAATGCAGGATGTCATTTTTTCCGGCACAGAGACGCGCAAGCCCATGGGCTATGCTTATGTGGCCATTACGCTTGACAATTCGGATCACAAGCTTGATACAGCCTATGACGAGGTCACGGTGGCCAGGAGACTCTATCGTTCGGGTGAGAGCGAATATCTCATCAACGGGACAGCTGTCCGCCTCCGGGATGTATCGGAGCTTTTCTATGACACCGGCATTGGCAAAGAGGGATATTCGATCATCGGGCAGGGCCAGATCGACAAGATTCTGTCCGACAAGCCGGAAGAGCGCCGTGAGCTGTTTGATGAAGCGGCCGGCATTGTAAAATTCAAGCGCCGCAAGGAGACAACAGAGAGAAAGCTCGAGAGTGAGCAGGAAAATCTCGTCCGTGTGAGCGACATTCTTTCCGAGCTCGAGAAACAGGTCGGGCCGATGAAGAAGCAGTCCGAAAAGGCGCAGGTCTATTTAAAGGCACGGGAAGAGCAGAAACATCTCGATGTAAACGCATTCCTGCTTGAGAACGGAAAGAATACGCAAAAACTCTCGGAAATCGAGAACAGACTCACGATCGCGGACGGAGACCTTGCCGCCGCGAAGGAAGAATTCGAGAAGACTGGCAGGGAATATGAGAGCTTAGGGGACGAAATTGACGCACTCGAGAAAAAGCTCGAGGAGACAAGAAACGAGATTACCCGCACCAGCGTTGTCCGTGAGCAGCTCGAAGGACAGGTCCGGGTCAATGAAGAGAAGATCCGTTCTGCAAAGGGCAGCATGGAGCATTTTTACACTCGCCGCGATTCGCTGAAGGCGGATATTGAGCGGGTGAGTGCGGAGAAAGAAAAAATCTCCGAGGAGCACGCAAAGACGGGAGAAAACCTCGAAAAGCTCACTCTCGCCAGGAAGGAAGCGGCAGAGAAACTCGAAGAGGCACACCGCCGTGTGACCGCAGCGGAAACTGCGGCGGAAGAGAGCAAGAGCACAATCCTCCGGCTTCTCGATGAGCGCGCAAATATTAAGTCGAGACTTGCCTCTATTACAACGAAGGAAGAACAGCTTGATATAAGAAAAGCTGAGCTTACGTCAAAACTTGTCCTTGCGCAGACCAACCGGGAAAAGCAGTCGGAGGTCATCGAAGAGGCGGAGAAGCTCTTCGAGCGTGTCAGCGCTGAGGTGCGGTCTCTGCAGAAGAAACGCACAGATATCGAGGAAGAGCTCAACGGAATCAAGCCGCAGCTCGCGGCAAATGACCAGACACTGCGCGAGTCTGAAATACGGGAAAAACAGCTGGAGAGCCGTCTGGAAACCCTCCAGAATCTGACGGAACGGTATGAGGGATTCGGAAACAGCGTCCGGCGCGTCATGCAGGAAAAGGGCCGCGAGAGCGGTCTTGTCGGTGTTGTCGCGGATCTTTTCAAGACAGAACCGAAATATGAGACGGCAATAGAAACCGCGCTGGGCGGGAATATACAGAACATCGTAACGAAGACGCCGGATACAGCCAAGGCGATGATCGAGCTTCTGAAGAGAGAAAAAGCAGGAAGAGCGACTTTCCTTCCCCTCACGTCTCTCACCCATCCGCAGGAATTCAAGGACATACAGTACCTGAGAGAGCCCGGAGTCATCGGACTTGCAGACAGCCTCGTGCAGTGCGATGCGGCCTATGAAAATGCCGCAAAGACACTTCTGGGTCGTATTGTGGTAGTGGACAGTTTTGACCACGCAAGAGAACTGGCCC